>CAZCVY010000169.1:0-15656 GCA_964501985.1 uncultured Acidobacteriota bacterium
GCGAGAGGACCCGCGCCAGACGGGTCACCAGTTTCTCCTGCAAGGCGCCGGCGGGCGTGAATTCCTCGCGAAGTCCTGCGAGCAGTTCCGCGAATTCTGCCGGGTCCTCGCCCAGGTTCTGGAGAGCGCTCTCTTGCGCCTTCGCATAAAAGCCATGACGAAGCTGTGAGGCGGCACTCCGCTCCTTCCCTTCCTCCGTAACGGGGCCGTGCGAAAGACGGCCATTGCGCTGGCTGGCAGCGAGTTTTTTCTCAGTCACAACCGGTTTCTTAACGAGTAACATGGCGACCTCCTGGTCCTGAGCTCTGCTGGGGTGGTAACCAGGCGCTAGGAGCTGGGGGCTAGGTTCTAGGCCGGGGAACTGTTGCAAGCCCCGCCACCCGGTACCCGGCCCCGTCGCCGCTCACGAGTCCCGGCGCGCAATTCTACCCATCAGACAATACTCCACTAGATATGCAGCACGTTGGCGACCAGGGGCTAGGTGAATAAGGACAAATCTTCCGGCGGAAAGGGATTTCTTTTGCGTTGATGTCGAATTTCGCCGCGGCACCCTCCTGGGCGCCCAATGGCGGCCGAATCGGCCCCGGTCGTCGGGGCACGCCATGGCGTGCCCTACGCCCCGGTTGAGCGGTTGGCTCCGGTTTCGGGGGGAAGGGCCCGTTTCCAGTTTTCCCCCGCCGGAAAACCTAGAACGCTGGGCAGGTTTAACCTTTACCCTTCATCCTTTCCTCTGCCCCTGACACCTAATACCTGGCACCTGGCACCTCTCCTTCCGCGCCTCTTCGGTAATCCTGGCAATTCCCGATAATCGGAGTAGAATCTGGTTTCTTCCGGGTCCCCGCGACGCGCCCGAGGTGGCAATGAGATTCCCCAAAACGCTCACTTTACTCATGCTGGCGACGGCGTTGGTCCCCGCCCTGCCTGCCAGCGCCCGGCGGAAAAACGTCGCGCCCCGATCCATCGGGGCGGCTTTTCCATCGGCCTGTCTGGCCCCAGTGCTGCCCCTGCGGGCGCGCCAGGAATTTCAAGCTCCGCGCTCCAGCGCGGCGCGTGTTGACGTAGCGGCGAGTTTACCTCGCCATGGCGGCGTAAAGCCGCCGCTACGGCATGCCGCCCTAAACGACGGCGCCACGACTGCGGCCTCCACCCTGGCCAAGCCCTTTACGCAAGAGCAGGTCGTAAGCATGGTGCGCGACGGATTCGGAGACGAGTCGGGCGCGAAGCTGATCGAGCAGCGCGGGATTGATTTCGTCCCGTCTGTGGACTTTTTCCAAACCCTCAAGGCAGCAGGCGCGGGCGAGGCATTTCTTAAGGCCCTCCGCGCCGCCGTAGCGCCGGGCTTGAGCCCGGCACATGCCGCCCTCAAGGGCGGCTCTACGACCGCCGCACCGCCCGTCAGCACCAGGAGGCCGATCAACTAGGTGCAGGCTTTCGCCCTGCTCGCGAGCCAAGTGCCAAGCCATCGCAAAACGAGATACATGGAGGTAAACATATGAAGGGCGTGCGATCAATTTTTTCGGTAGATTTGGCCAAGAAGAGTTTTGATCCACTTTCGCCCAGCTCGGCGCGTGATCTTAATGTCAAGGAGAAAAATATCGAGGACTTGATGGCCAGGAATCCGGGCCTCTTATTTACCCAAGCTGACGCGGTACTCATACTTGGGCAGGAGTTGGCAGGGGAGCCGATGGCTGATCTCTTAGCAGTTGATAGCCAGGGGACGCTGATCGTCGTCGAGGCAAAGCGGGGATCGTCTGGCCGCAGTACCGTTGGCCAGATTCTTGACTACGCAGCTGAACTGTCCGACTGGGGCTACAATGAATTCAACAAACGTTGGCAGCGGAATCCTGATTCCAAGGGGAGAGATTTGTTTGAGGCTTTCAAGAAGTTTGCAGCCAATCCCAAGTTCCAGAAAGAAGACTTTCTCAAGGATCGCCGCTTCTTCATACTTGCCTCGACGGGTGATGAAAGTATGAAACGAATTATCACATGGCTACAAAAATATAAAGTACCGATCGATTTCGTCCCATTTCAATTTTACGCACAAGGAAAGCGTCATTATTTGGAAGTTGAAAAGATCGACGTTGACTTAGAGCCGCTAGCTTGGCAAGGCGACTGGTTGTTCAACACTAATGAAAAGTACGCCCCGGGCTCCTACAAGAAAATGTTAAAAGGTGGGGCGATAGCCTTGGCGAACTATCCGAATACCGAAGAGAAATTGAACAGCCCCAGGCCGGGCGACCGCATATTCGCCTATTTGAACGGGAAGGGAATCATCGCTGTCGGGCGTGTGGGCAACGAACCCGCATATCCATCGCGCGCCATATTCAAAGAGGAGGAAGACGAGTGGAACCGTAGAGTCGAATGGAAAGTGCGCGTGGACGCAGACAAAGGGTTCACGCCCGCCCAGGCAAGTGAGTGGGGATACAACCTTCCTGCACTGACTGTGCTCGGCAAGATGTCCAACGGCAAAGTCGCCGAAAAGATAGCCAAGGAACTGGAAAAGCGTGCGCAAAGGTGATGATTGATCCGGACCATCGTACGACTCGTATCATGTAGGGGTGATCAAATGGCCTGCAAAAAAACACCCGTTGATTTGTGTCGCGTTGATTCTCGCCGTCGTTGGAGAAGCCTGGAGGACCCGATTTTCCGTATCCCGGGCGCGGACAAACGTGGTCGCCTCCACTTCTTTTACCACTGCGCCAAGTCACGACTGCCCGTGAGAGATGTTATCGCTAAACGCAAAACAGAGCCGCATATTGAAAAATGTGCCGAGAATTACTGTCAAGAATGCATGCAAAAAAATATTGTTGGCTTTCTGAAGAGCGAGGAGAAGTACCTGTTCCTTTTCACGAGGTGCAAATGGCGCGACCCACGTTTCCAGAATCAGAGGTTTATTGTCGGGTATATCCGAAAGGATCGGGCGCTTTTGTGTAAGCGGCATAGCAAGCTATGGTGGTGCGTCCAGGGGGTTACCAAGCTTGTTTCCTTTGAGAACGCGTATCTTCTCGACCGCTATGTTGGTGGACCTTTTTATAAGGTCATTAGGTTCAAGCTGCTCAACGAGGACCAAACCGCTAAAGTACTGGAGAAGCTGGGTGATGGCCGGAATATCCTGGGTAAATGCAAAGCGGAGATCGAGAGACTCGTGAACAGGTAAAGCGTCGGCACGGTCAGCGCTATCGTGACCGTGGTCTTTTCCTTCGATGACAAACCCACGGTCAATTCCCAATGCGAATTAGCCGTGGCCACCTCCGGGTCACACAACCTCAGGCGCCGTTCGAACGGGTGAATGTAATCACGAGCTGGTAGCCACAGTCAGCGAATTCCTGACTGTGGGCTTTTCTGATGCGTGCATCCCCAATTCGAAGCACCTGAACCTCGCCGGAGGTTCACGTTTCTGCAAGGAAGAACCCGCGGTCAGAAAGGCGCTGACCGCGGCTACGAGCTCCTGGCCTCACCTCCATAAAGGAAGACTCCTCGTGCAAATGAGAATGCCATCACCGGACGTGACGAGTTCTTAGTAGCGCGGGCGTCTCGCCCGCTGGGGCGTGGGCATCCTGCCCGCGCGCCGACGGGAGCGGGACGCTCCCGAGACAGCGGGCAAGATGCCCGCGCTACGAACGTCGTTGTAACTATATTTTGCGAACCTCAGTAAGTCAGAGCTCGCGCGCCTTCCCGGCCTTGTAATCGGCAAGGGCTTCGTCGATGAGTCCGTCCAACCTGCCCGCCTTGGCGTCCGCCTCGATTTGGGCGTCCCAGACCCGTGCATCGAACTCCGCAAACCAGGCCCGAAACTTCGCCAAGTCCTGCGGGGGCAGGTTCTCGATTCTTTGCTCCAGTTGCTCAATTTCGCTCATGAGGCGGCTCCTAAAACATTGCGATCTAGTTGATTCTACCCCGATTCCCCCTTTTTGGTGAAGACCATTGTATATACCTTCTATATAAGAGCACGTAACCAAGGTCCATCCTGTCGCGACCGTGCGCATTTCCCTGGATGACAAACCCACGATCAATTCCCAGGACGGATTGAGCGTGGCGACTTCCGGGTCACACAACCTCAGGCGTCGTTCGAACGGGTGAATGCAATCACGAGATGTAGGGATAGGGCTCCCGACTTCGCCGGGACAAGTTGCCCTACCCGGCGTTCCGCATAGTGAATGCGCAACCGGGGGGCGGCAAGCCATCCCCCTAATACCTTGCGCAACTCGTTTGCGCCGTAGGGGCTGGCCTCGTGCCTGCCCGCCGCGTCGGCATGGCCGACGCCCGGGCGCCCACAAGGGGCGCCCCTACTCTGGTCCGGCGGCTAAGAGATCTGAGGCGTTGGCGCCGCAAACCTCGGGCGCTTTGTGGATGGTAAAATATATGCTACCATCGCAATGATGGTTGAGATCCGCGAGTATCACGACCACGTCGGACACAGCCCTTTTCGCGAATGGTTCGACAGGCTAAATTCCGAGGCGTCGCGGAAGGTGACAACTGCTCTCTATCGCGTGGGACTCGGAAACCTTTCCAACGCCAAAGGAGTGGAAGCTGGCGTTTATGAATGCAGGATTAATTTCGGCCCTGGATACCGCGTATATTTTGGCAAGGACGGCGAGCGGATCGTGATCCTCCTTGGCGGCGGAACGAAGCAGCGGCAGCAAGGCGACATCAGACTTGCCGTGGAGCGATGGGGGGATTACAAGCGGAGGAAGAAAGAACAGAAAGAAGGCGAATGAAGATGGCTTTGACAAAAGATTTCAGAGAAACCGTTCAAGCGCGAGCGAAACGCGACCCGGCATTTCGAAAGGGACTTCTTCGCGAGGCGCTTGAAAGCTATCTTTCTGGCGAAGCGATGCTCGGGAAGGAGCTGTTGCGCGATTACATTAATGCCACTGTCGGCTTTCCCCGGTTGGCCGCGCAGACGCGAATCCACGTAAAAACTCTCCACCAAATGTTTGGCCCTCGCGGTAACCCGACCACCAGCAAACTGTCGGAAATCCTCGCCTATTTGCAGCACGCGGAAGGCGTGCGATTTGAAGTCCGATCGGCGCGGGCAAAGTCTCGAGCCAGGAATCGGCCGTTGCCCCACCGACCGATCCGGGCGACTTCAGACGTGATGAGTCGGTGAGGGGAAGGTTGGCAGTGGGGAAGAGTGGGCGCAGACATTGACGCTGATTTCTGCGGCCCCATCAGGGGCAGCAAGTACCAGGTTGCACGGACCAGGCGAGATCGGATGATTTAAGCTTTCGTCTTGCGCCGTGGCGGATAGTGAGCACCAGCACGCCGTGACGACCTTCATCGATTTCATAAATGACCCGATAGACATGAGGCTTCTTGCCATAAAGCAGGTGCCGTAACTCTCGCTTCATCCTCCGAGCCTCCGGGGCAACCGGGCAACGATGGGGGTGCGATGCGAGGGCATAGACCGCGAGCTCCAACTGGTTATACCAGCGCGCCGCTCGGTGTGACCCCGCCGCGTTCTTTTCCACATAAAGGATTTCGAGATCGCGAATCGCGCGGGCCGTAAACTCAACGAGGTATGGCATGTTTGCGGCGAATCTGGTCAAAGACCTCTCGCGCCGGGCGGGTGCGTCCATGGGCTACGTCATCCAGCCCCTGACGGATGCCTTCCTCGGCGTCGGCGTGGGCAGCAATATCGAGTAATCGCTGATAGGCTTCGGCGTCCTGTACAATGGCCGCTGCCTTCCCCTTGACGGTGAGCACCACGGGGCGCTGGCTTCTTCTAAGCTGCTTCATGAAATCGCCGGACCGGCGGCGGAAGGTTGTCAGCGATTGGATGTCCTTGGTAATGTCAAGCACGGGCGTACTCCTATAAAAGCACCTTTTTAGGTGCTACAAGAATAATCTATAACGAACCCACGGTCAATTCCCGAGACGGATTGGCCGTGGCCACCTCCGGGTCGCACGACCTCAGCCGCCGTTCGGACGGGTGAATGCAATGACGAGATGCAGGGGTAGGGCTTCCCCTACCTGGCGTTGCGCGTGTTGAATGCGGAACCAGGGGACGGCAAGCCGTCCCCCTATAATTTGCGCAACTCGATTACGACGTAGGGGCAGGCCTCTCGCGTCTGCCCTCCGCAGGGGAGCTCACGAGCGAGCGTAGCGCGACCTGTCTTGTAGGTCCGCGTCCCTTCCCCATCAACGACGAGAATCCGCGGACCTATAGAACAGGCTACGCTGGCTACGTTGGCTCGGCCGCTTTATTCCACGCGGCGCTTACTGCGGCGTGTCATCGCCTTCTTTTTCGAGGATGTTATTGATGTCGCGATTTCCGTGCAGCACCCGGACAACCCGAACCCCGGCCTCGTGAGCGAGGTAATAAACCCGTACATCCTCAAATCCCTTGACGGGCCAGGATCTCAGGCCCTGGAGAGCTTCCCGGGAAAGACGCTTGGGCGCGCCGACTTACGGCGTCCGGATGATGCCCTGCATCGTTTTCCGAACGGCGCTTAGGAAGCGTTCGGCCACCTTCGGCTTGTCCTGCTCCACCAGGTCGTAGCGGAACTGGCGCAGGATGTCATCCCTTGCCGCTGGGAGGATAATCGCTTTCAGAGGTTTTTCCGCACCCGGTGTTTACGCGCAATCCCGGCGGCCTCGCTCTTGAGTTCCCTCCAGAACTCTTTGGTCAGCGGAATTTCTTCGCCGGATGTCAGGCCTTCAACCAGCAACGCCTCCAGCCTGGCGTCCTCCTCCCTGGCCCGAGCTTCGCGCAACAAGGTGCGGAAGTACTCGCTGACATTGCCGTAATCCTTCGTGGCAATCTGTCGCTCCACAAAGCTCTGAAGCGACTCGGGGAGGGAGATGGTCACGGTCTTCATCGGCGCGCCTCCAATCTTATCCTCTCGGTGCATCGTATCGTTCCTCTTAACTGTTCCTAATAGATAAGATACAGGCAGGCCTAGTCGTTGTCAAGACATCGCCAGCGCTAGCGCTTTGGTGACGGTGGGCTTTTCTTACGAACAATGGCGTTTGTGTCTGCAGCCCCACCAGGGGCAGCAAACTGGTAGCCACAGTCAGCGAATTTCTGACTGTGGGCTTTTCTGATGCGTGCATCCCCAATTCGAAGCACCTGAGCCTCGCCGGAAGTTCACGTTTCTGCAAGGAAGAACCCGCGGTCAGAAAGGCGCCGACCGCGGCTACGAGGTCAAGCGCCGCGGACCTACACAATACGTCCGCGTTACGATGATTCCTTATTATCAAAGACGCAGGACGAGCAGCCCAAAAACATCCCCAATGTGCCGGACATTCGCCGTGCCTACGCTGTAACCAGGGAGGAAGGGGGGTCAGGAATCCTTTTTGGAAAGGGTCTGACCCCCCTTTCCCCTACCTCTACAGGGCAGGCTGGAGCACAGGTCTGCGCCCCACCGTCATGAATGAATTCGGGTAGACGTTACGGCACGTCCCACGGATTGACGACAGGCACATGCGCCTTGTCGTAATCGCTTCGATCACGCGTAACCATAGTCAGGCCGTGATGAATGGCCGTCGCGGCGATAATCAAGTCTGGCTGGGAGAAAGTGTGGCCGTTCTTTCGGCCTTCCTCGACCAAAAGCCGCCACTTGAGCATGATGTCTTCGGTGACCTGGAGAACCCGATGGTCGAACATCGGGCGCACCTTGTGGGTGAGCCAATCATTCAGTTCGGCGCGGCGGCTGGGTTCGTCAACAAGCTCGATGCCGAAGCGGATCTCGGCAAGAGTTACCGCGCTGACGTAAAGTTGGTCGAGCGGGCACCTGTCGACAAAATCTACGACTCTCGGTTCCGGCTTTGGGCGGCGCAGTTCTGACAAGATATTGGTATCGAGAAGCCATGCCATCAGAACGTAACACCTCGAACCGGGAGGCGGGCGCCGGCTGGTTCAAGATCGATTTCTCTATAAGGCGAGGCTTGCATGGCGGCTACCAGGTCAGCACCGGTGCGCGTGAGGGCTTCGCCGGATAATTCCGTTGCCGGCGGTGCTGATTTCAACGCCTGCATAAGAACGTCTTCAACGCTCTCGAAGACGCCGCTTTTCATCCGTTCTTGGATGAGGGCCTCGAGTTCCGGTCTATGAATTTCGATGGTCATCGCTGCGGCTCCTTCTTGTTCCACAATACCGGACGTCGGGGCCTTCTGTCACGAAGAAGTGCAATGGCCCTTCTTACCTCTCGCACCCAACCTAGGCGCCGTTCGGACGGGTGAATGCGGAACCAAAGGGCGGCAAGCCGTCCCCCTACGACAAGGCCGCGGTCAATTCCAGCCGTTTGAGCTTGATGCGGTCGGCGTGAACCTGGGCAAGGTCATAGTGCGCCTGCTGCGTAAGCCATACTTCGGCACTGCCTCCGAAAACCTTCGACAGCCGCACGGCCATTTCCGGAGAAATCCCGCGCTTCTCGTTCACGAGTTCCGACAGCGTCGTGCGCGTGACTCCGAGCGCTGCGGCGGCGGCCGTAATCGTCAAGCCCAAAGGCTCAATACACTGGCGCAGCACAAAGCCGCCGGGGTGAGGCGGATTCTTCATTGGCATGGTTCCAGCCTCCTTTCAGTGGTAATCGACATAATCAACATCCAGCGCATCGCGGTCGGCAAAGCGAAAGATCACCCGCCAATTGGCGCGAACCGTCACCGCCCAATAACCCTTGTACTCGCCCTTAAGCGGATGCAGGCGGAAACCTGGCACGTCCATATCCGCAATCGTACCGGCGGCATCAAGCCGCGCGAGAATGTCACGCAGTTTCACCACATGTTCACTCATCACGCCGCGCGGATCAACCGGATCATTCTTGTACTGTAACGCGTCACGTGACGGCGGTCAACAGCGAGCGTAGCGCGACCTCCGCCGTTGAGGTCCGCGTCTCTTCCTCGACTCCTGCTTCGCAACATCACGACAGGCGCACGTCTTCCACATTTGCGCAACTTGCGAGATAAGAGCCGCTGCATTCGTGACATATGCGCTCCTTCGATCAACGCCCGCTTGTGACAATGTGAGGATTCTCCCCCAAGAATGGGCTGCCTTGACAAATGGAGCCCTTTCGCCGAGAATTCCTGATGGCGAACAAAAAGCGAAAGTCGGCATGGCTTTCTACCTGTGTATTCTATGGCTGGATGTCTCACTGCTGTGCGAGCGCAAGTCGAATCGGCTCTTGCCGGCCGCTTCCCGTCTCCTTTCACATTTAACGATTCCAACATCGTCGAGACAGTTTCCACAGGTATTCCGGAAGCTGATGGTTTGACCGGAGGGTTGCCTCAGGGGGGTATCACCGAGATTTGTGGCCCAAGCTGTTCTGGCCGGACGAGTTTACTCATGTCAGCTTTGGCTTCTCGAACGGGTGCAGCCGAAGTGTGCGCTTTCATTGATGGACGCAACGCTTTTGATCCGTCTTCCGCGGAAGCGACCGGTGTGCAATTAAAACAATTGATGTGGGTTCGATGCCGGAACGTCGATCAGGCATTGCGCGCTACGGATTTGATCCTGCACGGCGGCGGTTTCGGGTTGGTGGCCTTAGATCTGGGTGACATTCCGCTGGAAGTCGTTCGTCGTGTTCCGCTCAATGTGTGGTTCCGGTTTCGTCGAGCGGTGCAGGACACGCCCGTGAAATTGCTCTTGCTCGAGCAGGAGCCGCAGGCCAAGACCTGCGCTTCGCTGGTCCTGCGGATGGAAACGGAGGAGGCGCATTGGGTGAAAGCAACCCAGGGTGACCATGATTTTGTTCGTCGTCCCCGTGCGCGCCTATTTGCCGGTTCCTTATTGCGGACGGAAGTGGTTCGGTCCCGGCTTCAGCACGGCAGCCAGGGTTGGCCGAATGGCGCTTCGATAAATCTGGAATCGAAATATCGCTCACCCTGTTGAGAGCGAGCATTTCATCTCAGTTAAGCGCAAAACGGGATTGGTATGGCATTCGCTTCGATTTTTGTTCCCAATTTTATGGTGGAGGCAGTTTTGCGGCCGGAGCCCGGTCTTCGCGATCACGCCTTTGTCCTCGTTGAGTGCGCTGCTTCCACTCGGAGCGTTATCGGACTGAATGATGCCGCAGCGAAAGCCGGAATCACACTCGGCATGACGAAGTCCCAGGCCCAGCAATTCGGCGAAATCGAAGTTCGCGAGCGGTCACGGACGCAGGAGAAGATTGCCCATGCAGCATTAATGGATCTCGGCTGGTCTGTCTCCCCGAGAATCGAAGATACGGCGGCGGACACGATCGTGCTCGATCTTGCCGGACTTGGTTTCTTATTGGGCTCGGAGGAGGAGATCGCACGCCGACTTGCCGAAGGGGCAGCACGCCTTGGTCTCATCGCGCAGATTGCCATCGCTTCCACTCCTGACGCCGCCCTACTTGCCTCGCGGGCTTTCGCTGGAACTACCGTCATTCCTCGCGGCGAAGAATCGGCCGTGATCGGAAAAGTGCCGCTTATTGCCCTTTCGCCTTCGGCGGAAATTCTGGAAACGCTGGAGCGTTGGGGAGTGCGCACGTGCGCGGCCCTCGCGGCTTTGCCGATTTTGCAGCTTTCCGAGCGGCTAGGACAAGAAGGGGTTCGCCTGCAGGAATTGGCGCGAGCCTGCAGCGCGCGGCCCATCGTATTGGCGCAACCGGCGATTTATTTTGAGGAGACACTGGAACTGGAAGATGCGGTGGAGGAGATTGAGCCGCTCGCTTTCCTCTTGGGCCGCTTGCTCAATCAATTGTGCGCACGGTTGGCGGAACGTTCGCTGGCGGCCGGTGGGATTCGAGTGCGATTTGAGCTTGCGCCGTCGAAAGTGGATATTCCGCTAAGGAACGATAATCCGCGCTCCGGTCAGGCGCCGATCATTTATGAAAGGACATTTTGTCTGGCCGTCCCCATGGCTGACTCCAAAAGGCTCCTGAAGTTGTTGATTTTGAATTTGGAGTCGGATGCTCCTTCTGCGCCGATTTTGAAAATCTCTTTGACGGCGGATGCGGCGCGCCCGCGGGTTTCCCAGGAAGGGCTATTTTGTCCCCTTTCGCCTGATCCCGAAAAATTGGAGCTAACGATTGCGCGCCTGACGAAAATAGTTGGAGCCGAGAACGTCGGTTCTCCAGAATTGTTGGATACGCATCGTCCCGAGGCCTTTCGAATGCGCCAATTTGTCCCCAATTCGGCCGACGCTCGACCTCCGGTTCGCCGCTCGCCCGGAGGTAAAGGCCCGGCAACCCCAGAAACAGGCAAGAATTCAGGCAAAAAGACTCTCCGGCCTGCGTTTCGCGTTTTTCGGCCGCCGCTGCCCGCGAAGGTCGAAATTCGCCAAGGCTGCCCCGCTTGGGTTACTTCTTCGGGCATTCGCGGCCGAGTCGTGGCGGCTTCCGGCCCTTGGCGAGGTTCGGGGGATTGGTGGAGTGAAGGCGCCTGGCAGTGCGATGAATGGGACCTGGAGATTCAATCGGAAGTGCCTTCCCACTCGAGATCGTCGCAACAATTTGCGAATCCGGGCGGGAAGGGAACTCCGCGCCGTGGAGTTTACCGCGTGTTTTACGACCCGACGCGCCAGGAGTGGTTTGTGCGAGGCGAGTACGACTGAGAACAGTGAAGAGTGATGAGCCAGCAAGAACCGAAATTCGAAGCTCGATAATCGCGGCGAGCTTCGAATTTCGAGTTTCGTTTTTCGTCTTTCGGTTGCCCATCACTCGCCACTCATCACTCATCACTCTTCACTTGTTCCTCGTCACTGCCCTTATGCCCTACCTTGAACTTCACGCGCGTTCGGCCTTCAGCTTTCTGGAAGGCGCTTCCAATCCGGAGGAATTGGCGAGCCTCTGTGCTGACTATCAGATGCCGGCGATGGCTCTGCTCGACCGCAATGGTTTTTACGGCTCGCCGCGTTTTCATACGGCCATGCGGAAGGCATCCGTGCGCGCTCATGTTGGCGCCGAGGTGGCATCCCCGGAAGGCTGGTGCTACCCCTTGCTCGTCGAATCGCGCGCGGGTTACCAGAACCTCTGCCGGCTGATCACGCAGATGAAATTACGAGGGAAAAAAGGTGAGGGGCATGCTTTTCCGGAAGAGGTGGCGGCCAAGGCGCAGGGGCTGATTTGCCTGACGGGTGGAGACGAAGGCCCGCTGGCGCATGCCTTGGCCAGGGAGGGATTCGATGCGGCGATCGACCGTGTGGAGCAGCTCTGCGCCATGTTTGGCCGGGAAAACGTCTATATCGAGCTCCAGCGGCATTTCCACCGCGATGAAGAAGCGCGCAACCATGCGGCCATCGCGATCGCGCAGAAATTGCGCTTGCCGCTGCTCGCGACCAATGGAGTGGCCTACGCGCGCCCGCCGCAGCGCCAACTGCTGGACGTCTTTACCTGCATTCGCAACCATCGAACGCTTGCCACTGCCGGCCGTCTGCTCGCCCGGAATGCCGAGCGTTACTTGAAGTCTCCCGCCCAGATGATGCGCTTGTTTTCCGACATTCCGGAAGCGGCCGCGAACACTGAAATTCTCTCCTCCCGGTTGCAATTTACGCTCAACGATCTGGGATACGAGTTTCCGAAATATCCGGTTCCGGACGGTGAGACGCAAATGAGTTTTCTGCGGCAGCGCACCCGCGAAGGGATGATTAGCCGTTACGGAACCGGCAACGCGAAAGCGCAAAAGCAGGTCGACCGCGAACTCGCGCTGATTGAAAAGCTCGATTTGCCCGGATATTTCCTGATTGTGTGGGATATCGTGCGCTTCTGCCGCGCGCAGAACATTCTGGTCCAGGGACGCGGTTCGGCGGCGAACAGCGCGGTGTGTTATTCGCTGGGCATCACGGCCGTCGATCCGGTGGCGATGGACCTGCTTTTCGAGCGGTTTCTTTCCGAGCAGCGCGGCGAATGGCCCGACATCGATCTTGACCTTCCCAGCGGCGACCAGCGCGAGCGCGCCATTCAATATGTTTATGAACGCTACGGGCAGTTGGGAGCGGCCATGACGGCCAACGTCATCACCTATCGCGGACGCTCCGCGGCGCGGGAAATTGGTAAAGCGCTTTCGTTTCAGACGGAAATTCTGGACCGCCTGTCGAGCCTGGTGGGAAGCTGGGGGTATCATGATGCTGACCAAACGTTTGCAACCCACGTGCAAGCCGCGGGCCTGGACCCCCAAGATTTTCAAATCCGCAAGTTTGTCGAGCTGTGCATGATGGCGCAGGATATCCCCCGGCATTTGGGGCAGCACTCCGGCGGCATGGTGGTGTGCCAGGGTCAGCTTGATTCAGTGGTTCCCCTTGAGCCCGCCTCCATGCCCGGGCGCGTGGTGGTGCAATGGGACAAGGAAGATTGCGCCGACATGGGAATCGTCAAGGTCGACCTGCTGGGCCTCGGCATGATGGCGGTGCTGGAGGACTCGATCAAAATCATTCGCCAGGATTATGACGAGGAAGTCGACCTGGCCCATCTGCCCGCGGACGACCCGCTGGTCTATGCAACTCTACAGAAGGCGGACACGGTGGGCATGTTCCAGATCGAAAGCCGGGCGCAGATGGCGTTTTTGCCGCGGCTCCACCCCCAGCGTTTCTACGACATTGTGGTGCAGGTGGGGATCATCCGCCCCGGGCCCATCGTCGGGAAAATGGTTCATCCCTATCTGAAAAGGCGGCAGGGCCGGGAAGCGCCTCAGTGCCTGCACCCTTCCCTCGAGCCGGTGCTGGCGCGGACTCTGGGAGTGCCGCTTTTTCAGGAGCAGTTGCTGCGCATGGCCATGCTCGCGGCGGGATTTTCGGGAGGGGAAGCCGAGGAACTGCGGCGCGCCTTCGGATTCAAGCGTCCCGAGCACCGCATGCAGGATATCGAGAAGAAGCTTCGTGCCGGAATGGAGAGGACCGGAATTACCGGGGAAACTCAGGACAAAATCGTGCAGGCCATTACTTCTTTCGCGCTCTATGGATTTCCAGAATCACATGCGGCGAGTTTTGCCCTGCTGGCGTATGCCAGCGCTTACTTGAAGTGCCACTATCTTGCGGCGTTTACGGCGGCGCTGCTGAACAACCAACCCATGGGGTTCTACCAGCCGGCAACCGTCGTCAAAGATGCGCAGAGGCACGGGTTGAAAATCCGGCCCATTGATGTGACTCGTTCGGATTGGCCTTGCACCCTGGAAAAATATCAGCAGGGTTTTGCCCTGCGGATGGGATTGCGGTACGTCAAAGGCTTGCGCCAGGAGATTGCCTTGAGGATTGTGGAAGAGCGCGCCGCTCGCAAGTTCTCGTCAGTGGATGATTTGAAGCTGCGCATTCCGGCCATACAAAAATCCGAACTGGCAGCCCTGGCGGAAGTTGGAGCACTGAATTCTATTGCGGCGGAGGCGGGCAGGATTCATCGCCGGGATGCTTTGTGGAAAATCGAGCGGGCGGCGCGGAGTCCGGGACCGCTGTTCGAGGGGTTGCCGGAGTTCTCTTCGCGAACCCCTTTGGAGTTTTCCTCGCGGACCGTTTTGGAGTGCGGCAGCTCGCTGCCGCTTTCCCGCCGCGAGCTTGCTCGCGGAACTTCCGTGTCCTCGCCAGCAAGCTGGCGGAGCCAAAGCGGCAGCGAGCTGCCGCACTCCAAAGCTTCGCCCGAGGGATTGACGGAACCCGAGCATTCCCCGCTGGCGCCGATGACTCCCGAGGAAAGGCTCATTGCGGATTTCCGGGGCACAGGAATGACCGTCGGGCCTCATCCCATGGCCTATAAACGGCAGGAAATGAAACAGCGGCACGTTCGAGCGGTCGCTGAACTCGCCCGCCTGCGCGATGGGTTGACGGTGCGAATCGCCGGCGCCGTAATCGCCCGGCAGCGTCCCGGAACCGCGCATGGCTTTGTTTTTCTCAGCGTGGAAGATGAAACGGGAATCACTAATGCCATCATCACGCCGCAATTGTTCAAGAAAGAGTATGCGACGGTGGTGCAGCACCAGTTTTTGCTGATCGAAGGGAAACTACAGAATCAGGATGGCGTAATCTCGGTGAAAGCTGAAAAGGTCCAGCCCTTGCCCATCACCCGGGCGGAAACGGCCTCACACGATTTCCACTGAGTGCCGCATCGTTCCCTCGAAGTGTAGCGCGGGCATCTTGCCCGCTGTCTCGGGAGCGTCCCGCTCCCGCCAGCGCGGGCAGGATGCCCACGCCCCAGCGGGCGAGACGCCCGCGCTACGAAAATAGTTCGGCACCATATTTTGCAATCCTCAGTAAGCCAATCGCGCCAGTCGCTTTACTCGTTGTCGATTCCGGCGATTGCTGTGCACACAACTACCTCGAGGGCGACTTCTGCATCGGAATAGCTTCCGAGTGCTTCGTCACCCGCTCGGAATCCATTATCAGTCCGAAGAACAAGGCTTGGGCCTACCCATCTTTGCGATTGTTTTTGAATGGTTGACACCATACGGCAATTAGCGTATATACAGTAATATGTTCTCGTGGGATGCCCAGAAAGCCGCGAAGAATCGTAAGAAGCATGGCATCCCTTTTGAAGAAGCGGCGACGGTCTTTGCCGATCCGAACGGCTTGGACTGGGAGGACCTTGAACATGCAGAGACGGAACCGCGCTGGAAGAGACTAGCTCTTTCGACAGAGGGCCGTGTTCTGCTGGTCGTATACACACTGCGGAGGATAAGCAATGGCATCGAAACAATCCGTATCATCAGCGCACGCCACGCGAGCCAGAAAGAGCGAAAAGCCTATGCCGGATAGCCGAATCGACTTTTCC
>CAZCVY010000170.1:0-15628 GCA_964501985.1 uncultured Acidobacteriota bacterium
CCAACAGGATCTTTCTACTTTGCTATCACAGGATCATTTCACTTTGCTGCGACATCGTGATCGAAATCGTTGACGGCGGGCGGTGGTTCGATTATTCTCTACGCCGCTTAGGACAGCAATTGGTAGCGATTGAAATCTCAAGGGCCGGAAGAAATTGCACGCGCGCGTTGACTTTCCGGCACCCCTGGGGTAATTTCAGGAAAGGGACTTGCGTCCCCTCCCGTACCCTATGACTCCTGAGAGCAGCGTGGTTGAGGTAACACTGGATAGCGACCTCAAGAATGTTGAGGTGGCCGAGGAGATCACCCGCCGGGTAGCAGGCACCGCAGGGTTCGACGAGGACGAGCAGCAGCGCATCGAAATGGCCGTGCACGAGTCGATGATCAACGCCATCTGGCACGGCAATAAGAACGACTCCAGTAAGTGCGTCTGGTTGCACTTTAAAATTCATCGCGACCGGCTGGAAATACGCATCCGGGACCAAGGAACAGGCTTCGATCCGAAACGCGTCCCCGATCCGCTGGAGAGTGATAACCTGCTGAACGTGTCCGGGCGCGGAATCTTTCTCATCCGCAGTTTCATGGACGAATTCCGGGTGGAATATGTCAGCGGCACAGGGACAGAAGTGACCATGATTAAGCGCCTAAATTCCGGAATTCAGACTAAACAAGGAGGAACCGACCGTGAGCATGAAAGCCACAATACGACAAGTTGATTCCGTGACGGTCGTCGATGTCAGCGGCAGAATTACTTTGGGAGAAGGGTGCGTGCAGTTGCGGGAGTTGATCCGCGACCAACTGAGCAAGGGGACCAAGAACATTCTGTTGAACCTTGCCGACGTCACCTACATCGACAGCTCGGGAATCGGCGAATTGGTGAGCGCCTATACAGGCGTTTCGAAGCAGGGCGGAGCCTTGAAGCTTCTAAATCTTACGAAGAAGGTTCACGACCTGTTGCAAATTACTAAACTGTATACGGTCTTTGACGTCCACGACGACGAGGCCAAGGCGATCGCCAGCTTCGCCAAACCCGCTACCGCTTAGGGGAGCCGCCCCAAGGCCGCGGCGGCGCTAGTGCCGTTCCAACTTTTTGTGATGAATCGGCTCAAGCCTGAAAGCTGGCCGATGCTCGGCAAGACCCAAGCAGATTCGAGAGCCTCAATAAGCTGGACCGGCACTAGCTTTCTTCCGGAAACAGTTCTGAGTTCCCTCACCAGTGGGCAACCTACCCCGTTGGCACGCACCCTCGCGGACCAAACTTATCTCCATTTCATTACCATTTCCGGCGGCATCCCGGGCAGCGACTCCTAGTGACGTGCGCGTGTCGATCAAATCCGTTCCAGCCATCCGTTGTCGGGCAGGTTGACGGGGATTAATTCGCGCTAGCCAGATAGTCGCCAGGAGCCCGATGCCCGCGCGGGCACAGGCCCCAGCGAGGATCCCTCGATGGCAGGGGGCGCGGAGGAAGATGCCGGCTGGTGGTCGGCTTGGTACCAGGCCTCGCGGACGGTGGTGAACTTTTCAATCAACGAGCGGAGAATCTCCGCGGAATTCTCGATGTTGGCCTTCATCGCCTGGCCTCGAGCATAGAGGTACAAGGCCTTGAGAGTCTTGGCCACTTCGCCTCCCAATTCCATGTTTAGAGTGCCCTCGAGCTGCGTGATGATGGCCTGGGCGCGATTCAGATGCTTGCATTTCGCCTCAATGTCGTGGGTCTCGATAGCGGCCACGGCGCGCAGCATGGCGGCGATTGCTGCATCGTAAAGCATGACGACCAAACCCAAGGGCGTGGCGCCTTCAACCGAGAATTGACGATAAGCTTGGGCAGGATGGTTCATCGCGATTTACCCGTTTGATGTACTCGGAGGATTAAGAGAATACAGTTGGCTGTTAATCGAGGCAAGCGTTTCCGGCAGTTGCTCGAGCGTCGTGTTGATGGTGTCGTATTCCGTGGTGAGCTGCGCCTGAGTCTGCTGGAGATGGTATTGAAAATTAGTGATCTGGGTATTGAGATCGGTCACCTGGCTGGCGATTCCGGTCATGTCCAGATTCAAGGGGCCGTTAGTGGGGTCCGTCAGCGAGGTGAGCGTGGTGTTGAGCGCCTGGGCCACCCCGGGGGATGAAGACGAGGCCGATTGGAACAGGTTTTGGACGGCGGTAAAGTCGTTGGCCAGCGCGTCGTTAAGGTCCATGCTGTCCGGCGATGAGGTGCTCGCCACCGTTAATGTTCCGTCCTCCTGGAGTTGGATTCCAATCGCCTGAAGATTGACCGCGGCGCCATTCCCGGTCATGCTCGTCGTAACGGCGTTCAGCAACTGCGACTGCAAAAGGTCTAACGAGGGATCTCCCAAGAGCGGAGGCGGCGTGCCGGAGCCACTGTAAGTATTCTGCGTGTTGATGTCCGTCATCACCTGGTTGTAGGCAGTCACAAAGCTGTTGATGGCCGTGCCCGCCCGGGTCAAGTCCGGCTGGACAGCTAGGGTCACGGGAGAGGACGACGTCCCCGACAGTGTCAGAGTGACACCAGGAATCACGCCGGTCACCGTGTTGCTGCCGGTGGTGACGGGAACGCCATCGACGGTTAGCGAAGCGTCCGTGCCCAGGGGCGTGCCCTCTGCGTCTGTAGCTTGCTTGAACCCCATTCCGCCGGTGCCACTCGGGCCCGTGTCGTCGGTAATCGTAATGGCTCCCGCCGAGCCGGATGTCTGGCTCACCAATGACAAGATGGCGCCGGAGGTATCCGTGACCGCCGAGGCGGTAACTCCCATATTTTGCTGATTGATGTATTGCGCCAAGTCAGTCAGATTGTCGGTCGAACCGGCGGTACCCATGGTGATGGGAGTCGTCGTCGATCCCACCTTGATGTCTAGCGTTCCCGTGGGGAGTGCGGAGGTCGTTGACTTTTGCGGGACAGAATATTCTGCCGCCGTCGTGGCAAGGCTGTTGACCACGATCGTATGCGTCGCGGCCGAGGTTCCGGCCGCCGCAGTCGCACTGACCACATCGTTATTGGACGACGTCACCGTCACCTGATTGAGGTCGCCGGTGGGGTCGCTGAGAGCTTGGACAGCGGTCTGCAAGGACGCGAGGTCGGTCTCGATGGATTGCAGGGCGGAGGTCTCGGTGCCCAGCGCCGTAACTTGACTTTGCAGGTTGACTTCGGGCTGGGCGTCGATTTGAAGAATGGCGTTCACGGTCGAGGTCACGTCAATGCCGCTTCCAGAAGTGTTGGTGGCGGAATTCAGGATGGCATTCACCGCGTCCTGCAGCGCTGCGTTCGTGCTCGAGCTTGTAGAACTGGACGTGCTGGATTCCCCCAAGAGCTCGGTCACTGATTCGCTGGTGCTGGGATTCAAGCTGGAAAGAAGCGAACTGATCGAACTGGTGCTCATCCCTCTTCTCCTTGGCGGCAAGGCGGCGCCTTTCTAGGGCGCCGGGGCGCCGGACAGCTATCCTATCGGCAAGTTTTGCATTTACTTTAGGTTGTGGAACAGGCGGGGAAGGAGGCAACGACAAGCAGGCGAAAAGGGGCAGGCCGTAGGCAAGGCGCAGATTGTCGAGTTCCCGCGGGCCAACAAACCATCTCGCCGCATTGAGAACCCTACTACGTATTTACATCAACGCTGCGACCACTCGTATCCCCGACCAAAGGCACGTTTAGACTCTCCCCAATCTCGCGCAGCGCCTCAGGGGGGATCTCGAACATTACGTCACCTGTACTGGCATCGACAAACTCGTAATAAATCTGGTGCGCGTCATCAACCCGCATATCGGTGTTGAACTGTGGGGAGGGCGAAGCGGCCGGGGCTGGAGCGGTTGACTCCGGCGCTTCCGTGGCCGCGGTTGTAGGAACGTCGGCGGAGCGCCTCGACACTGCGGGGGTCTCCGCGCTCGCCGCTTGCACGACGATCTGGGCTGGGGAAATACTCATGTCCATTCACCCAAAGAAGAAACTGGCTGGTGGTGCCGCCCGATTCTACCTGGCTCTGGGCGGTGTCTCGCTTCGCGATGGCAACGACGGCCGGCTCTTGAATCAGAACCGGGGATCACCAACCGCCGCTACAGCGAACGATGGAGGGGACCGGGATGGCCCCCTCCGTCAGAAAATCCCCAGCATCGACTACTGGAGCAGTTTCAGAACGGCCTGCTCGTTCTGGTTGGCTTGTGCCAGGGCCGAAATGCCCGTCTGCTCGAGGACTTGATACTTGGACAGGTTGGCAACAACCGATCCAATGTTCGCGTCTTGCTCGGAGCTTTGGGCATTCGTCAGGTTTTGGACCTGGGTATTGATGACATTGGTCGCCGAAGTCAGCCGGTTAATGCCAGCGCCAATTGTGCCGCGTACGGCGGCCACGTCGGAAATGGCGCCATTGATGACCGTCAACGCCGACGCCGCCCCGGTTGCCGTGCCCAGGTTCTGGCTCGACAGCGTGGTGACGTTGCTGCCGATTTGGCTGGCATTGAGCAGCCCCACCTGAACCGTGATGGTGTTGTACAGAGGATTGGTTACATCGCCATCGCTGATGAACACGCTAGCTCCCCCACTTCCGGTCTGTTGCGGCGCCACGAACGAGTCGGCGTTCCCACCCTCCAGAGCTTTGCCATTGGTCGGCGCCACGAACCCCAACAGGGCATCGTTATTGGTAACCGATAGGTCGCCTCCCTTGTTCGGATCCGTGATCTCCAACTGGGTGATTGACCCTGCCGATGCGAAAGCCCCAGGATTGCCAGCACCCGCCAGACCTCCGGTCGTCGCCAGGTTGCCACTGTAAGACCCGTCGGTGATCTCCAGCTTGCCGTTGCTGTTGAGGTAGGCGTTAAACGAGGTGCCGGAGTTGTTGATGGCGTCGATCAGGCCCTGCACAGTGTTATTGCCTTGAGTGCCCGCCACCGGGTCGGCGTCGCTACCCGACACGCCGGCGGTTGCGGTATACGTAAACGTGTGGGCGTAGGTACCATTCGTCTCCGTGCCGCTGTTGAGGGTCAGAGTGCCACCCGCAGTGATGGCCTCTCCCCCAGTCACCGTATTGGCTGAAACGAGTTCGTTGGGGTTGGACACACTCGCTAAGCTTGCGGTTACCCCCAGCCCGCTGCTGTTGATGCCGTTGATCAAGTCCTGGATGGTGTTGGTCGCCGCCACTGTGCCGAGTGAGTTGGCGTTGTCGTTCGTGACGGTTACGGCCCCCTTCGAGCTGGTGACCTGGAAATTGCCGTTCGCGTTGATCGACGCTGTTAGACCATAACCGCTGCTGTTGATCTGGTTCATCAGGTCGACCACGGTGTCGGTGCCTGTGGTGGTCGTTCCCGTCATCGCACCAAAGTCGGTCGTGAAAGCGCCATTCACCGTAGGTGCGGCGGTGATGGGAGCAGTACTCGTAACTTGCAGATCGCCACTGCTGTTGAGGGAAGCCGTCATCCCCAGCGGATTGCCCTGGGCGTTGAATCCGTTTATAAACGCTTGCACAGTTTCGCCGCTTGTTCCCGCATAAGTCGCGACGCCGTTGGCGTTGGTAACCGAAAGTGAATCGGCGCCCGTGATCGTCCCCGTGAGCCCGCCGTTAATAGCGGTAGCACCGGCATATTGCTCCGTGATCGTGGGTGCCGCCAAGGCACCAAAGTCGGTAGTGAAGTCGCCGGCTGTGGAGACGCTAGAAATGCCCGTCGTACTTTGGATTACGAGATGGTTGGTGGCATTGAGGGACGCCGAAACACCATTGGCAGCGCCCGCATTGTTGAATGCGGTCAGCCACGCGCCAACTGTTTGCGCGCCAGCCACACCAGCGTAAGTCGTAATATTACCCTTAGCATTGACCACGGTCAGTCCGTCGGCGACTGTGCCGTTGAGGGCAGCCGCCTCGCCCCCGGTCATCACGGTGGCCCCAGTATAGCTCTGTGGGCCTGCCGTGAAAGCAACCGTACCAGCGGAATTGGTGATGTTGATTGTCTGGCCGTTACCGATGGTTGTGTTCGTCGTCACCGGAGCGGTTCCCAAGAGCGTGTCGGCAGAGGCTCCCGCCGTAAAGGTGTAAGCCGGGTTATTCCCCAACTGTACCGTGGTCGTGGTCCCCGCCGTCAAGGCATCATTCACGTTCAGGTTGCTGGCGGCCGAACTGACGACCTGGTTGGGATTGGCCTGCGTGGAGGCGGAAAAGACCGAGGTGCCGTTGAAGTTCGTGGCATTGCCGATGCGGTTGATTTCAGAAACGATTGAGCCATATTCATTGGTGATTGCGGAAAATTGATCGGGAGTCAGGCCGCCGTTCGCGGCCTCGGTGGCCAGAGTCACGGCGCGGTTGAGCAGCGTGGTGACCTGGGAAAGCGCGCCGTCCGCCACTTGCAGTTGGCCTACGCCGTCCGTGGCATTCTGCGAAGACTGCGTCAGCGCGGAAATGTTGGCCTGCAACCCGTTGATGATCGACAGTCCGGCCGGGTCGTCGGCTCCACTGTTGATCCGCGATCCTGAAGACAACTGGAACAGGGTTTGTTGCAGGTTGTTGTTGGTAACTTCTAACTGGTTCTGGGCGACCAAGGAAGGGATGTTGTTTAAAACGCTGAGTGCCATACAAAATCTCCTCTCAAATTGGGTTTCCGTCTTGGGCCGCAGAACCCGGGGCCATACGGAGCGCCTCCCAGGGGCCGGTGGTTCTTCTTTCCAACCGACGGAACCGTTTCTCAGTTCATTGACCCTATCGGCACACGTTCGAAAAGCTTAAAAGGCGGGCGTTTCTTGCAGGATTGGCCGTCCAGGTGTCGCCCGGTCGGCGGTTGAGGGCGCCCGAAAGCGCGTGTCGAGCCGCCTAGCCCCAGGTGCGGTTTTCCAGGGACTGAATCATGATGGTTTTTTCGGAGGCCAGATGGAAACCCCCGGCTGCTACATCAGCGCGGAGATAATCGGTTAGCGTGGGAGGATGCGCGCCGAGAATCGTTTCGTCCGGAAGCCTTCCTTCAACTTCCAGCTTTTGCGACTCTAAGATTTCCTGACAGATGACGGGAATGCGGGTGACCCCTTTTTCCAGAAGCGCCAGAGACCGGTGATATCCATCCTTGAGAAAGTACCTGCCCCGGTACCGAACGACCTGAGCGAAGGAAGGCAGATGAGCAAGGCAAAATCCATAGCCCATTCCGAAGAGCCCGGGCGCCAGTTCCACCCGAGTGCTGAAGTGCCCCACGATTCTGGCGTCGGGATTACCGGAGTGGAGAACCCAGGCATTTTTCTGCGGATCGAACTGCACGGGCAACTCGCGGGGCGTGGGAATTGGCAAAGTAATTTTTATTAACGAAAGCACGTCGTCCTGGCGGGCGTCTTGGAGGAGCTCCCGGAAGTGGTCTGAATGATCAAGATAATCACGATGCACGATAGGTTGTAATGCGCAGATCCCGTTCAGGTCGGCAATCCTGATCGTTCCGCCCCTGGCAAGGTAATACTGAGAGTTGGGATGTTTTTGAAACTCCATCAAATAATCACGCAACTCCTCACCGACATCCGAAAGCACCTGCGTTTGATCAATGCCAGCGGGCCTGGACCTCACTACCGCCTGGGCTTTCTGCACTCGTTCGACGTGTTCGGGAAGCGGCGTTGCTGGGGCCAGAGGAATCCCGAGGAAGATCTGCGCCTCTCGCTCAGACATCCATCCAATCAGCGCCCTGGCGGGCCTTGTCTTCAGACCCACAAGGTTTCCGTCTCGCAGCAACTTCTCCGTCAGATCATTCATATTTGCTCCGCGACCGAGCGTGTTCGTTCAGGCCAGATTTCGAGTCCTTGGGCCTCGGGCGCGAGGACCAAGGTTGGCAAATAGTTCGACGGCGTGTCAAGGCGCTTTTCGGACAGGTAGTGTCCTCATTCGAACCTAGCGCCGGCTTCCAGCCTGCACGGGAGCCGCGGTTCGCGATCTGGCGCGGCTTGGATCGCCGACGAAGCTCCCGACTAAAGTTTCCCGCGGGGGAAGGAGATATGAAGGGTGTGGGACTGTGGCTTGCGCCAGCCGGTCAGGAAGGAGAATCCTTAACCTCCGGAGGGCATCGGGAGCACGCGTTCCACCGGATTGCATTGAACGGCAAGCACTCGGCGGCGAGGCTTGCGATGTCAGCGCACTCGTGTCAGCTTCCTGAAAGGAGCTGCCGGCGCGTGCCGCCGACCACTCCTGAGGCTAGGTTGGTATGTGGCAAGTGGCGGCGGGCGCGCTGCACTTTAAGGCTCCACGTACCGAGCAAGAGGCCTGCGCGGCAGAAACGGCGCGAGTTGTGTGCCGGGGAATGAGGCGCATCGCATAGGGCCGCGCGTTTTTGGCTCAATCCCGGCGCCCGACCGGCGCGCGATCGTTGCGCTCGGCGATCCCGTGTCGACACCAAGCTGCCTCACCGGCCAGCCTACGGTCAAGCGCTGCGCTATTGGCGAAAGGTCACGCGATGTCCCAGCAACCGACTCTTGCCCCCCATGGGCAGGAGGATCTCGAGAGTAGTTTCGTGCACCACCGGAGCGGACGGACACGGCCCGAAGATGGCCCTGCAACTCTCAACTCCGCCCCCGGGTACTTGGCCCCGCCCCTCCGGCGGCACCGCCTGGTTCGCCAGACGGAGCAGTTCCGGAAGCCCCCCGATGGGTTGGGGGAGGCTTCCGCCCAAGATCCTGACGATCCCGAGACGCTGAGCCGGATGGCAGAGGTCTGCCTGGGACAGGGCGAGCTGGAGCAAGCCGTGGGTCATTACCGGCGTTTAGTTGCATTATGTCCCCAGTCGGCAAGAGCGCACACCTACCTCGCCCTGAGGGAGGAGAGGTTGGGGAATTTGCGGGCCGCTGCCGATTCCTACCAGCGGGCGGTCGATCTGAATCCTGGTTCTCCGGAGGCCTACTGCCAACTGGCGATTGTTCTCCGTCAACTGGACGATTTGCCCGAGGCTCTCCGGCTTTCCGAACGCGCCATCGCCCTCGACCCGGGCCGCTTCGAATCCTACAACGCCCTGGGTATTGTGCTGACCGACATGAGGAACTTGCCGGCAGCGGCCGAGGCCTTCCGGCGCTCTTTTGCCCTTAAGCCCGATTCCGCCCTGACGGCCGTCGACCTGGGCTACTTTTTCGTCAAATGCGGAGACAGTGCCGCCGCGGCGGAATCGTACCGTTGGGCCGTCAAGCTTGATCCCAATCTCTACGTCGCGCAGCTCCGACTGGGAACTGCCCTGACGCAACTGGGCGACCGCGCCGGAGCCTGGAAATGTTACGAACGCGCTCAGGCCCTCAGCCCAAACTCCTCCGAAGTCAACACGTACATGGGGCTCCTGCATCTCGCCGAGGGCAACTTCCGGCTGGGTTGGGGCGAATATGAATATCGTGAAAGCGCTCTCCGGGCGCGGAGAAGGTTTGCCCAGCCCCAATGGCGGGGTGAGCCGTTGGAGGGCGACCCCATTTTCCTCCACGCCGAGCAGGGCCTGGGTGACGCCTTGCAGTGCGTTCGGTATGTTCCGCGGGTGGCGGCGCGAGGGGGACAAGTTGTTTTGGGGGTCCAGAAAAGGCTGCATCGCCTGCTGGCAAGAGCCGACGGGGCACGCCAAGTCATCAGTGAGGGCGAAACTCCCCCGGAGTTCCGTTGGCATTGCCCCCTGCTGAGTTTGCCTTTTGCCTTCGGCACGGACTTGGATAGCCTCCCGGCGGAGATTCCCTATGTCGACGCTGACCCCGCCCTTGTCGAGGCCTGGCGGCGACGCCTGCGGGGAGATTCGTTCCGCATCGGGCTCGCCTGGGCCGGCAATCCGAGCTACCCCCATGAGCTTTGGCGCTCCATCCCGCTGCAACAACTCGCGTTACTGACAAGTGTCGAGGGAACGACTTTCTACTCCTTGCAGTTGGGCCCGCCGGCACGCCAGGTGTTGCAGTTGGGACCCGGCGTCCCAATCGTCGATCTCCAAAACGAGCAGAAGGACTTTGCCGACACCGCGGCGATTGTCGCGAGCCTCGACCTGGTGATTTCCATTGACACCGCCATAGCCCATCTTGCTGGGGCCATGGGCAAGCCGGTCTGGATTCTGCTGAACAATTCGCCGGATTGGCGCTGGATGCTCGAGCGCGTGGACAGCCCCTGGTATCCCACCGCCCGCCTGTTTCGGCAATCGACGTTTGGGAATTGGCAGGAGGTGGTGGCGCGCGTCGATCGGGAACTGCGGCAGCTCGTAGCGAACACCACCGTGAAAAGGCCCCGGGCCCGCCCATGAGAGCCCTCTAAACCTCACCCCAAAATGCCGTCCACGATTCCGGCACGGCCCGCAAGCGCCCGCTCAGAATGCCCGAAACGGTCACTTCGACCGAAATCTATCCTGCCCTTCGCGGACAAATCAAAACCTTTCCACACGTTAGCCCACAAGCCAGAAAGAACTCGAGATTTCCACGCAAGTGAAAGGGAAAACCGCCGATATAGCACTGCGGGAGATTATCGCTCGCGGGAGTGTCGATACTTCCGGTGGAACAGGATAGCTATGATTCGTTTGACCCGGCTCAACAACCGCTCTCTGGTGGTGAATGCTGAGTTGATCAAATTCATCGAAAACGCACCCGATACGGTCATTACTCTCGTTACCGGCGAAAAGATTGTTGTCCGTGAGACCGCCGACGAGGTGATGGCAAGGACTCTGGAATATCGCCGGGAGGTGGGCAGGGTCAGAACGGCCGGTCCGATTCTGGACGGTTCACTGGATTCACCGGTGTACCCCGAGTGTCCATGGAATCCGGACGAGCCCGTGGAGCCTGAGTAACCTCCCGATGGCAAGGCGTGAGGGGCCTGAGTGTGGATAAGAGCAGTTTTGGCGGAGTGCTGATTGCCGTCGGAGGAATTCTGGCTGGTCTGCTGCTCGAGGGCGGCAAGCTCGCCCAGATCATCCAGCCCACCGCCGCCATGATCGTTTTTGGCGGAACTTTCGGCGCCGTCATGCTCCAGTTCCCCCTCCCCGTCGTGCTGTCGAGCGTCAAGCACTTAGGCCATGTCTTCTTCGACCCGCAGGGAGACCCGCAGGAACTGGTGAAAGAGATCGTCGCCTTCGCCCACAAGGCGCGCAAAGAGGGCATCGTGTCACTCGACCGCGAGCTCGAAAACGTCAAGGAGCCCTTCCTTCGCAAGTCCTTGATGCTGGCGGTGGATGGGACGGAGCCCCAGGAATTGCGCAAGATGATGGAGATGGAGCTCGACAATCAAGCCGAGCATGAGGAGCGCATTCCCCAGGTCTTCGAGGCTGCCGGCGGATTTTCTCCCACGGTGGGCATTATCGGGGCGGTCCTGGGCTTGATTCAGGTGATGCAGCATTTGGATAACATTGACGAAGTGGGCCGCGGAATCGCTGTGGCCTTCGTCGCCACGATCTACGGCGTGGGTGCTGCCAACTTGCTCTTCCTGCCCTCCGCCGGAAAGCTCAAGATCCGCCTTCGGAGCGAGCAGCAAATGCGGGAGATGATGCTGGAAGGCGTGATCTCCATCCTCGAGGGCCTGAATCCTCGCATGGTCGAAACCAAGTTGCAGGGCTTCCTGGCGGATGCGCCGCCGCCCGAGGAGTCCCGGGAGTCCTCCTCATGAGCCGAAAAAAGAAAGCCGCCGCGCACGCGAACCACGAGCGCTGGCTGGTCTCCTACGCGGATTTCATCACGCTTCTTTTTGCCTTTTTCGTGGTGCTCTTTTCCTCCTCCCAGGTGGATAAGCGCAAGGTGGGAAAAATCTCCGCCGCGATGCAGGAGGCCTTTGCGCAGATGGGAATCTTCCAGGCGTCCAACTCGCGCACTCCCATGGTAACCTCGGACCCCTTACCGACAGAAAACATTCAGCTTATTGAAAATGGCAAAGGGATGGCCGGGCAGGGGAAAATGCCCTCGCCCGTCGAGAAGCTGGCGGGGTCCCTCGCCCCGCCCAAGGACCTCGCGACGTTGCAGAAGGAACTCTCGGGTGCCCTCGCGCCAGAGATCCAGCGGCACGAGGTGGTCCTGAAGGCAAATCGCGACGGCCTCGTCATCAGTCTGCAGGAGATCGGCTTTTATGACAGCGGGTCAGCGACCCTTCGGACCAACTCGGAAGCTGCGGTCCAGCGCATCGCCCAAGCGTTGAGCAATCAGCCCAACAGCATTCGGATTGAGGGCCATACGGACAATGTGCCCATTCACAATGCGCAGTTCGCTTCCAATTGGGAACTTTCCACCGCCCGGGCAACGGGAATGATCAGGCTTTTTATCACTCAATACAACCTGCCGGCCACCCGCCTCTCCGCCGCCGGCTATGCGGAGTATCACCCCGTCGCGAGCAATGAGGCCGCTGAGGGCCGAGCTCAAAACCGGCGCGTCGATGTCGTCGTCCTCCCCTCCGCCCCGAAGGAGCAGTAGGCAGTCGGCAGAAGGCGCTAGGCAGAACGCTGCCCGGCCGTCGGCGGGGTCGGATTGAAGAGCCCGTGACTCAAAATCTCGCGGGCCGGTTAGATTCGGCGCTTTGCGGGGTAGTCACGGGCCAGCAGGCAGCCCGGGGTGGTCGGCGTGCAGTGAGTCGGGATCTCCCATGCGGTGTTCATGCTAAATCTTCCCCCGCAGCGCCTGCGCTTAACCACAGTTGGCGCCCTCCACCGCGAAGGAGCAGTAGGCAGTCGGCAGAAGGCGCTAGGCAGAAAGCAGAACGCTGCCCGGCCGTCGGCGGGGTCGGATTGAAGAGCCCGTGACTCAAAATCTCGCGGGCCGGTTAGATTCGGCGCTTTGCGGGGTAGTCACGGGCCAGCAGGCAGCCCGGGGTGGTCGGCGTGCAGTGAGTCGGGATCTCCCATGCGGTGTTCATGCTAAATCTACGCCCACAGCGTGCCGCCCTCCGCCGCGACCGAGTGCCTCATGCCCGCCGCATTCTGCGTGCCGCTTTCTGCCTTTTGCATTTTGCTTTCTGCCTTCTGCCTCTGCTTTCCGAAGTTTGGCCTCATGTTGAGGTACCGCGCTGCCGATTAGATGTATTGGAGCAACAAGGTCGACTATGACGCCCACGCTGCGAGAGCTGATTCGCGAACGAGTGGAACGGCTGAACTCCATCCCCACGGTTCCGGCCATCATCCGGCCTCTGCTGTTCTATCTGGAAAGGCCGGTCGACCAGGTCGAGGTCCAGCGAATTGTCGACCTCGTGTCGTGCGACGAGGCGATTTCCGCCCAATGCCTGCGGGTAGCGAACTCCGCGCTGTATTTCCGTTCCCGCGAAGTCAGGTCCGTCCACGGCGCCATCGTCGTGCTGGGCGTGCGGCAAGTCCGCGAGATCCTTCTTTCCTGTAGCCTGCTCAATCTCTTACCTAAGGAGAGCTGGGTGATCGATCCCCTGGCCTTCTGGGAACATTCCCTCGGCTGTGGTCTGGTGAGCCGCTACTGTGCCCGAAAAGCCCGCTACAAGGAAACGGAGCGCGCTTATTTGGCGGGGCTGCTCCACGACTTGGGCGAACTCGTCAACATGACGTCTTTCCAGGAAGAGTTCCGAGCCGCGGCCCAACTCTCGCGAACCGAGCAGATTCCGCTCCATCAAGCCGAGCGGTCCGCTCTGGGCTTTACTCACTGCGACACCGGGAAAATCCTTGCCGAGCACTGGCGCTTGCCGGAAGACATTACGGAAGTGGTCGAACACCACCACGACGTTCAGCAGGCGAAGCTCCACCCCGTGCTGGTGGCAATGGTCAGCTTGGCCGATCAACTCTGCCAAATGCACGAGCTGGGCTATGGCACGAATGAGTCGCAGGATTGGAAACTGGGAGAAGATCCTTCCTGGGCGATCGTGACGCGGGAGTATCCCGTTCTCGCCAAAACCGAGCCTGCTCAATTCCTCCTGCAATTGGAGCAATTCGTCGTGGAAGCGCGCAACCTCGTACACTCGATCCTCCGTGCCTGACACGTTTTGAGTTCCGCAAATCCCCCGCACAATAAGTTACAATCTGGGATTCCAGTACTCCTCGGTGGGGAATGGGGAACTCGCGTGCCTCTGATTGAATCGCTTCTCTTGCTCCTTCTGCTCTCCCGCGCCATAGGAGAAGTTTCGGAGTACTTCGGCCAGCCCTCCATGATCGGTGAGATCGCGGCGGGCGTTCTGTTAGGTCCTTCCATCCTCGGAGCGGTCCATTACACCTCGGAAATCCAAGCCGTTGCCCAACTGGGTGTCCTGCTGCTGGTCTTCATCGCGGGCATGGAAATGGACATGGATGTCCTTTGGAAGGCGGTACGAGGTCGAGGCATTTTAATCGGCGTGGCTGGATTCACATTTCCGATGGTTCTCGGAATCCTGGTGGGCCTGGTATTTGGGATGAACGCAACGCGAGCGGTTTTCGTGGGGTTGTGCATTGCCATTACCGCGCTGCCCGTAAGCGTGCGAATCCTGATGGGGCTCGGCAAGCTCCAGACGGAAACCGGAAAGCGAATCATTTCCGCCGCCATCCTCAATGACGTCACGGCGCTTCTAATTCTCGGCGTCATCCTCGACGTCAAGCGCAAGGGAGGAGCGCCGGCCGCCGCCTTTATTTCCATGGGCGAGGCCCTGGTCAAGGCGGTCGGATTCATGGCGGTTGTTGTGATCGCCGCCCGGTTGATCAAACGATTTTCCCGCGAACGTTTTGTTCGCTCTCGAGAAATGGCGTCCCAGTGGCTGGCAAAATTGAAAGGTAGGGAAACGATATTTGCCCTCGTTCTTCTCTTCGTCATGGCCTTTGCCAGTTTCTCGGAAGCCCTGGGCATGCATTTTGTGGTGGGCGCCTTTTTTGGGTCCATGCTGCTAAGCCACGAGGTCGTAGGGAAAGCCAAATTCCTGGAGATCCAGAAGACCGCGACCGACATCACTTTCGGGTTCCTGGGGCCGATCTTTTTCGCAGCGATTGGGCTGGAATTTGATGCCGCAAGCTTAAAGGATTGGAAGCTCGTGGTTGCCATTCTTGTTGCGGCCGTCACCGGCAAGATCCTGGGAGGTTACGTGGGCGGCCGCATGGCCAAGCTCTCTAGCGCGGAAAGCTGGGCAGCCGGGATCGGCATGAACGGCCGCGGGATCATGGAATTGGTCATCGCCAACGTCGCCCTCTCCAACGGCTTCATCGAACGGCAACTCTTCACGATTCTGGTGTTGATGGCCGTCGCCACCACTTTTGTCACGCCCCCGCTGCTGAAGTGGGCGTTCTCCCGGATCCCGGCGACCGGCCCCGAAGTTCGCGACGCCGTCCCCGCTGCAGAAATCCCGTAACAGGAATCCTCCGCCCCTAGGCTCACCTACGGCTGCTTACGGTATCCCGCTTCGCGGGAAGGTGGCGCGTCGAATGGGTAACGCGCTTATCTTGCTTCTATGGGCACTTTTCCCGGCGTGAGTCCATCGTTGACCGTGGCGAGAAGATTCCCTTGGCCAAGCTATTTTTATAGGTAGCAGAAATTCTATTACTTTGACCGCTCCCCCGACTGCCGCTATGCTGAGAACGGAAGATGTGTTTGACTGGAAAGTATGATTGCACCCCTCTAGCGTCGGGTAACAAACTTCGGCGCCGGCGGAAAACGGACGGACCTCCCTCCCCAAACCGCCGGTGCCGAGGTCGGTCAGTGACCCGCAAGACAGATCACCCCACTTGAGTCCGAAATAAATGAGCCTTGCGGCTTCGCCGCTCCGCTGTGCGGAAGGGCTCAG
>CAZCVY010000171.1:0-15623 GCA_964501985.1 uncultured Acidobacteriota bacterium
ACGGGATACGGGATACGGGATACGGGATACGGGATACGGGATACGGGATACGGGATACGGGAATCGATTGGCGCTCGTGAGGTCGTCTATGAAAAGTCAAACGCTTTTTGCACTGATCGTCTTCTCGCTGGGGGCATTCACCCAGCCTCTGCGTGCGGACGAGCGCGTCATTCCCCCCGCCATCGCTAAGATCTGGCCTGTGGGATTGCAGTGTGGCACGACGGTCACCTTCACGATCGACGGGCGCAATCTTTCCGATATCAAGGATGTGATCTTCGACTCGACTGGGATCAGCGCGAAGGTGTTGCAGGTTACCGACGTCGCCGAGAAAGCGGCAGTTGCGCGTGCCGGCGTTGACCTCGCCGCTCTCGTCCCCCAAGGCAAGAAGCAGTCCGTGACCATCGAGGTTGCGGCCACCAAGGACGTCGTCCCCGGTCTGCATTGGTTCCGAATTCGGACGCCACTTGGAACCTCAAACCTGGCAACTTTCGACGTCGGGTCATTCCCCGAAGTGCATACCAACGAGAAATCGTGGGGGCAGGGGGAAATGCGGCCTGAGCCCGCAGCGCTTCCCGCGACACTTGTCGGCACGATCGCGACGCCAGGCCAGATCGACAGCTACGAGTTTGATGGCCGCGCCGGCGAAGAACTTGCATTCCAGATTGCGGCGTCCCAATTGGGTTCAAGACTCGAGTCGCTGCTGGTAGTGCGCGATGACGCCGGGCAGGTGGTTTGTCAATCGAGTCCTTACGAGAATCGCGAGGACGCTGTGCTCACTTGCAAGCTGCAGTCGGCGGGCAAATACACGATCTCCGTCACCGACCGCGAAAAAGGCGGAGGCGCGGATCGTTACTACCGTCTCGACGCGGGTGCTCAGCCCTACATCACCCATGTATTCCCGCTGGGTGTGAGGGCCGGGCAACCTGCTACCGTTTCCGTGAGTGGCATCAACCTGGGAGATGTGCACGAAGTGAAAGTTGACCCGCCCAAGTGGGCCGATGGCTGGAGAACGATCCCTCTCCAGGTCAAAAGCGTAAGCGGCTGGTCGTTGAACACTGTGAAGCTTGCGGTCGGGAACGATCCTGAGGTTTTAGAGCAGGAGCCCAACAATTCGCCGGAACAGGCGCAGGTAATTTCTTTGCCCGTCACCATCAACGGCCACATCGCCGGCGGGACCAAGAGTGGCGGCGCGCCCGACGAGGATTACTTTCGCTTTCATGCCCGAAAGGGAGAGAACCTCACCATTGCGGTTGCGGCATCAAGGCTGGGGTCCCCGCTCGATTCAGTGATTGAGGTGCTCGACGCCCATGGCCGCCCGATCCCCCGCGCCACTGTCCGTTGCCTCAACGAAACAGTTACTACGCTTTCCGACCGCGATTCCAGAGTGCCGGCGATCAGGCTGACCTCGACAACGGGCTTTCACGAAAGAGACTACGTGATGGTAGGGGACGAACTCGACCGAATCCGCTACATTTCCGACCAACCCGACGAGGATGTCGGTTTGCGCTCCGCCGAAGGCCTGCGGTGGGCACTGCTGGGAACCTCGCCTGATGTCCATGCCGTCAACACTCCGGTCTACCGGGTGGAGATTATGCCGCCCGACGCGGAGTTCCCTCCGAACGGTTTGCCCGTGTTCCACCTGACGTGGCGGAATGATGATGGCGGCCCGGGATACGGATCAGACTCGCGGCTGGACTTCGTCGCGCCGCAGGACGGTGACTACCTCCTGCACCTCAAGGACGTTCGCGGGCTGGAAGGGGATGACTTTGCCTACCGGCTGTCCGTTCACTATGCTAACCCGGATTACGAACTTCGCGCAGACCCGGAAAACCCCAACATTCCCAAAAGCGGATCGGCGTTAGTCACCGTGAGCGCCAGCCGCGTCCGCGGCTACGATGGACCCATCGAGATTAGCGCGGAAGGGCTCCCAGCGGGAGTAGTGGCAGGTCCCGCCATCATTCCCGCGGGACAAGATTCCACGGTCATGCTGCTCTCGGCGGACGCGAGCGCATCCGACGGCGCCCTCTCGGCAGCTTTCAAAATTGTGGGGCACGCCAAAGCTAACGGCCACGATTTGGCAAGAGTCGCGAGCGAGGATGCTCCTCTCAAGCTTGCTTCGGTGATACCGCCGCCGGACGCCATCGTTACCGCGGGGCCCGAGCGCGTCACCCTCGAGCCTGGGCAGGAAGTGAAGGTCACGCTTCATGTCGATCGCCGCAACGGCTTTCAGGGACGCGTCCCATGCACAGTTGATAATCTTCCCCCAGGCGTTCGTGTTGTCAATGTGGGATTGAACGGAGTGCTGGTCACGGAAAGTCAATCCACCCGCACTTTCACCTTGCACGCCGAGGATTGGGCCAAACCCATCTCCCAACCCATTTATGTGGTGGGCGAAGTTGAATCGAATTCGCCGACGATGCACCCCTCCGCTCCGGTGATGGTCGAGGTTGTCGGCAAGCGTGAGACGGCAAGGCTGGACCCTTCCAAGGAAAACAGCCACGATCAAAGCGACGGCGACACACGGGCGCCCAACCGCTGAATTTGCCGCTGCGCCAATCGTTTCAGCACACACTCGTCACTTGGTCTCGCGAGGCCGCTTGCGGTATTCCTCATAGAGTCGCAGATGCTTGTTGTCCGTGGATGTCAATTCTCCATTGATGAAGAGATAACGGACCTGCGTGGGGATGGCGAGAGGGTCGCCATCGGTGACGATAAGGTCTGCCATCTTTCCAGGCTCGATGGAACCCAGTTGGTCGCCGAGGCCGAGGATTTGCGCCGGATAGAGCGTCACGGCCTTCAGGGCGTCCTCGTATTTCAAGCCGTAGGGCACGCAATTCGCAGCTTGATAGGGCAGGCGTCGCGCTCGGGAGGCGTTGAAGCTAGCGAAAGCAATCTTGATCCCGGCGGCAGCGAGCTGGCCAGCCGTGGCGTAGGATTGATCGTATGCGGCGTCTTCGTCCTGGGGTAGGGATTGCGTCGGCCCCAGGATCACCGGAATGTGCTTGGCCGCCAGCAGATCCCTCACCTTGTACGATTCCGACCCTCCGGCCAGAATCATCTTAACCTTCTGTTTATCGCAGAAATCGACGGCACTGCGAATCTCGCGTTTGCCTTCTGCCACGACTAACAGCGGCAACTGTCCTCGCACCACGGGCGCCAACGCTTCGAGTTTAAGATCGCGGTCATAGTTCGCCACCGATCCCTTGTCCATTGCCTGGGCGTAATGCCGCGCGCGTTCGATCAACGTCACCAGTTCATCGATGCGCTTGTCGTACTCCTGCTTCACCTCGGTGAAGGGGCGTTCACGGACGCTGAAAGTGGCAAAGTCAAACGACCGCGTCTCTATTGTCGGCCAATTCACCACCATGGCCACTGAGCGGCGGATCAGCATTTCCTCGATCGTCCAGCCGGCGAGGTTTATGGCGGAAGCCTGCCCGGAAATGACTTCACCTTCGCCGCCGAAGCCGCCTCCACCAAGCGGCGCGGCGAGGGCATGCGTGATGCCATTGGCGCGCGCGACGGGAATCGACTCGCTCGCCGGATGAACGGCCATCATCGCCACCAGTTGTGGGTTGTAAGTGCCGACGTCGGTGGTATCGACGGTGGCGTTTACGGCTTCCACTTCCGTCAGGCCCAGGTCCGTCACCGCGTCGAAAAGGCCGGGATAGACCTCGAGGCCCTTGCCGTCGATGACTTGCGCTTCGGCGGGTACGTCAACACTGGCGCCGAGGGAGGCCACCTTGCCGTCGCGGATCAGCACCGTGCCGTGCTCCACCGGAGGCCCAGCCAACGTCACCACCTTGGCGTCGCGAATGGCGTAAACGTGGGACGTTGGCATCGCCCCCGCTCCCACGGCCGCGCGCGAGCTAAAAAACGCCGGGAGCCCAAGCATCAGCATGCCCGCTACTGCACAGGGTACGAGTTGAGGTTTCATCTTAGTCCGCCCCTTCCGAGCTCTGAGTTTCCTGTGGTTTCGGCGCCGTGACGGGCGGCTTGGGCGTTTCCGCCGCCCCAGGTTTCCGCGCGCCGCCCCTCTGCCCCTGTGGCTTCGACGCCTCGGCTGCTTTCTTCTCTTTTTCCATCAACGCTTTCTTTTCCTTTTCCAGGTCGGCGCGATGCGCGATGTCCTGCTGCCGGTCGAAATAGACTTGGCCGTCGATCAGGACCTTCTGTGCTACAGAGTAGACGCTAAGCGGGTCCTTATCGTAGATATCGATGTCGGCGTCTTTACCGGTCTCGAGTGAACCCACCCGATCGGCGATGTGCAACTGGATGGCGGGATTCAAGGTCACGAGTTTCAGCGCCTCGTCGTGCGAGAGGCCGCCCCACTTCATACTTTTGGCCGCTTCCTGGTTGAGGTGCGTCGCTTCCGAGGCGTCGTCGGAGTTGACGGAAACCACTACGCCACGCTCGGTCATCAATGCTGTGTTGTAGGGAATCGCGTCGAAGGCTTCCATCTTGTACGCCCACCAATCCGAAAAAGTGGACCCGCCGGCACCGTGCTTGGCGATCTCGTCCGCCACCTTATAGCCTTCGAGCACATGCTGGAAGGTAGCGACCTTGAAGTGGAACTCCTCGGCCACGCGAATCATTTGCAGAATTTCGTCCTCGCGGTAACAGTGGATGTGCACCAGCCGCTTGCCTTCGAGGACCTCGACCAGCGGGTCCAATTTCAAGTCGCGCCGGGGAGGGATGAGATTCGGCTCGCCCGCGGCTTTCCGGCGATTGTACTCGTCCCACGCTTTCTTGTAGTCCACCGCCTCGCTGAAGGCTTCACGGATCACGTCCATCACGCCCATGCGAGTGGCCGGGTAGCGGCGCGGAGTTCCCCGAATGACGAACCCCGAACGCTTGGGATTCTCGCCCAGCGCGAACTTGATGCCCGGCAGCGCGCCCGCAAACGGTAGATCCTTGGCCGGCTTGCCCCACCGCAGCTTGATGACCTCGGTCTGTCCGCCAATAGAATTCGCGCTTCCGTGTAAGACATTCGCCGCCGTGACCCCACCCGCGAGGTCGCGATAGATGTCGATGTCTTCGGGGTTCAGCACGTCGGCGATATTCGCCATTGACGATACGCTGACGCTACCCTCGTTCACCCCGCCGGCAATGGCGATGTGAGAGTGACAATCAATGATGCCCGGCATCACGTACTGGCCGGTCGCATCGATCACCTTGGCCCCCTCCGGCGCGGTCAGGCTCTTGCCCACTTCGGCGATCTTCCCCTCGCGGATCAGGACGTCGCCATTTTCAATCGTCCCGTGAGTGATCGTCAGGACGGTACCATTCTTGATCAGAGTCACGTCGGCGGCCGGCGCGCGAAGAGCACCTGCGGCCAGGAGAACCAACGCTGCGGCCCACTTGGAAGCGCGCTTCATCTATTCCACCTCCTGAGCAGAGGTTCCCGCGCCCGTTGCGCTCGGATGCACACCCGTGAAATCGACCGACATCCCGCCGCCGCTCGCCGTGCCCTTCATCTGCTCCCCTTCCAACGTGCCGCTGAGATTTACATCCGTCGGATTATCTTCGATCGTCACGCTGATCGTGAAGCTGAACTTTCCGCCACTGACCCAGCCGTCAGAAATGGAAACGGTGCCCATCGATCCCATGATTTCACCCGAGGTTCCGGTGACCGATCCGGTCAGAGTCCCGTCGGGCGCCATGTTCAGGTCGGCGGTGGCTTCCTGGTCCCCGTGTGGGGTGTTTACGTTGAGCTTCCATTTGCCCGTCAACTTGATCGTCGGCGGCTCGGTGGGGCGGCCGGGCTCGAAAACCTCATAGCGACGGCCATCGACAAAAGCCATCTTAACTTTGGTTTTTTCGTTGAACAGATCGCCGTCGGCCACCACTAAATTTGCGATCTTGCCAGGCTCGATCGAACCTAAGCGATCGCCCACGCCCAGGATTTCCGCGGGGCTGAGTGTGAATGCGCGTAGCGCGGCATCAGGAGCCAGGCCCGCATCGATCGCCTTCTTGGCGTTCTTCAACGCGTCTTTCGGTGATCCCGTGCCTTCGAGATAGAAAGCGAACTTCACGCCCGCCTTCTGCAGCGCCGCCGGCGAGGAGGACGCACGATCGCGGAAGCGCAGCACGCGCAGCGTCTCCTCTGCTTGTGGGTCGGAATCCTTCTCCTTTTCCGGCCACTTCACGTTCACCAAAACCGGGACCTTCGCCGCGGCGAGTTCATCGGCCGAAGCGTAACCCTGCTGGCCGCCATAGATCGCCGCCCGCGCTCCGATTCGATCGGCGAGCACCAACGCCCGATGGACTTCCTGAGCGGTGTTGCCGGGCAGAAGCACGGGTCGCCCGGCGCGCAACGCTTCGTCGATCGCGATCTCGGTACGATCATAGGCGGGGCGCTCCAGCCCCTGCGGATGAGCGGTGTAAGCGGCCTCCGCCTGCTGGTACCAGTTTACGTCCAGGTAGACTTGTCGCACGTACGAGAGCACGCCCATCAGCGAGTCGGGAAAACTCCCAAAGCCTCGCAAAGGCTGGAGCGTCACCAGCAAGGCCACGGGTGCCGCCACCACCATCGCACTGGGGCGGTCACCTGCCAGGTTGATTAGCGCCCCTTGGCCTGCGAAAATGCCCGTCAATGGAGTAGTGAGTGCGGAGGTGAAACCCGCGTTCCGCCACGTTTCGAGACGCTTGTCGTCGGGCTTGAGTTCGTCCGCGGCATTCAACCACGGCGTGGTGGCCGGGCGGTCCTGCGGTCCCTGCGACACGACCTGCGGTTGCGCCGGGCCGCGGCCCGGTCCGCCACCACCCCCGCCTGGACCCACTGGTGCGCCGCCCCCCAGCCCAAGGTCGCTGAGAGCGTCGATGAATCCGGGGTATACGGTCAAACCGCGTCCCTCGATGACCCAGGCCTCCGGCGGAATCGTCACCTTCTCGCCGATGGCGACGATCAGGCCTTTGGCGATCACGACGGTCCCGCGCTTGATTTCCGGGCCGGAGACCGGAACGATGTGCGCATTGCGAATGGCAAAATAGCGAGGCTCCTCGGCCCGCGCCGCGCTCGCCGCACAGAGCACCAATGCCGCCATCAGCATCGCCCATGAAAGCCGGGCGCGTCGCGCCTTGAGCCTCGTCGTCTCGAAATTCATCGCGCACTCCTTACCGTCGAACCAATATCCTATAATCATGTTCATGCGTCGGCCTTTGTCCGATGACGCTTCTCTCGGCGCACAATCAGGATCTGAGCTCGCCGATCTTCTTGTTATTTCGCTGGGGCCGCAATCATACGCCAGTCACAGGCAGAATCTCAAGGCTCGGTTTGGGGCTTCGCTACTTGGGCAGATATTCTTCGAAGTCTTGCACAATCGCTCGGGCAACATTGATCGGTTGCGTGTCGCGACGACCGCCCTGGCGATTGTATTCGGCCTGGAGTTCCACCCCGTCGTGGCAAAGGTTGGTGTGAATCTGGACGAGTTGTGGGTCCCCGATTTCTTCGCCGGGCTGGAAGTTCAGTTCACAGGCAAATATCTTTTCGGGTCTTTTCGGGTTGTAAAGTGGCATTCCGTATTTTCGGCAGATGATCGGCCGGTGATCGTAGATTTGGCACGCTCCGTCTTCCAGCGCGGGGCAAGCGAGACGCAAGCCAAGAGGCGGAAGGCTTCCCCATGCGTCGGGAACTTGGTGGTCGGCCAGGAGCTTTTCCCGATCCTTCAAATATTTCTGTGCGCGCTCCTTGATCTGGTTCTGTTTTTCAATAGACATGTTCCTTAGCGCATGCGAGATAAGCGCGGCTTCGATCTCAGTTATCTGGAAGAGGTGGTGGCAACAGTCGGTGCAGCCGCGCCGGCATTGAATCTTCGCGCCATGCAATTGGCGATTGCGCTCGAATTCCGCTTCCCAAGCGGAAGCGATTCGCAGCAGGCTTTTGTACTTCGTCATCAATCCTTTGTCCTTTGAAAGAAGGGGACGGGGCTCCTGTCAAAACGCTCGACAAACCAAAGGCTGCGAGAGTCAGGGTAGCACAACATTCGAATCTAAAGGATTGAACAAAACGGAAAGTATCGTCGGGACGATAGGGGTTTCAAATTCGGGCCTGAGCACCTGATAATCGGCTTCGGCGAAGGCTCGGACCGTACGCTCTATATGTCGATAGGTTGAACGTCGGCCGCAATCTCGGTTTCCATCTTTGCGGCGTCGTGACGGACGAAGAATAATACTCCGGTGAATAGCAATAGCCCCGCCACCACATAGGATGATGACGTAACCGCAATCGCGACGCTCAGACCCTGCCGCTCGGCAAGGAATCCAACTACGATGGGAGAGATTCCACCGCCTACTAGCCAGCCCATCGTATTCATGAAGCCGGTGGCGGTTCCGCGTGCTTCTGGGCGAACGACATCAAAGACGGACGCGAAGATATTGGCTTCATAAAGGCCTCGGGATAGCCCCCACAGTGTCAAAGCTACGGGCAGCCAGAACATCGAATGCGTCAGCGCGCAGAGGACCACAAAGGGAGCTTCCAGCAGGATACCGATACCCTGGACTATGATCCGACCCCCGGGGGTGCGCTGGCGCGTGAAATCGGCGAGCCATCCCCCTAGGGGCGAAGCCACCATACTTGCGGTTTGAATATATATCGTTGCGATGAGTCCGGCCGCAGCCAGGCTGAGATGATACTTTTGGTAGAGAAATGTGGGCATCCACGTGAATAGGACCATGGTGGTAAAGTTCTCACACATGAACGCGAACATCAGGGTGATAACGGTTGGCGTGCTGCGAATGACCTTGATAAAATCCCAAAGGGACATTCGGCGCGAAGCTGCCGACGACTTTCCCACTCCCACATCACGGAGGTCTGCTGCGCCGCGAACAGGCTCTCGCAAGAATCGGCTCAACAGGAACCCCAGTACGACTCCGCAGCCGCCGAAGACGACAAAGGAGGATCGCCATCCGTAATGTTGGCCAATCAGGCCGGCAAAAAAGCCCCCAGCAATTGTGCCGACGTAGACGCTGCTCTGATGAATGCCCATCGCGCGCGAGCGGGTACTCCGACCGTGATAGTCACTGATCATCGACATGGAGGCAGGGAAGTACGATGTCTCCCCCAGGCCTTCGGCGGCGCGAAAGAAGAGTAAGTGACGGAAGTTTCTCGAAAAAGCCGTAAGGAGGCAAACGAAGCTCCAAGTCTCCAGCCCTGTCAAGATGGCCGTCTTGCGACGTACGTGGTCGACGATGTTGCCGGCGAAGGGAGCGCAAACCCCGTAGACCCAGGCGAATGAAGATCCAAGCAGTCCCAACTGAACGGGGGTTAGGTGAAACTCTTTTTCCAGCAGAGGGAAGACTGAGAAAACGGCCTGGCGGTCGGCATAGTTGAAGAAGGCGATCCACCAAAGCATTCCTACTACATACCATCGGTAATGAGCTTTCATGCGTGGCTGCCGCTTTTCATCTGGGCGCCACCGAGTGAGAGCGGAACACTTCCCGCTGCCTCAAACATCTGGCGTCGATTCGCGTAAGCGACGTTCTCTACGATCCACTCGCGCATTCTCTCGCCGTGGGCGGTTTCCTGAGGCGCGGGAATGAAGTCAAGATTGACACCGAGCTTTTCTTCCAATTCCGAGGCGATGAGCGGCCAAATCACTCCGATGTCTGCCGTAATGGGGATGCTTCCTTCCAGCCGGGCGAAACCCGACATTTCCATGCGAAACGGAATCCCGGTTTGTTTGGTCTTCGGCAGTCCGAGGTCGACAGCCTTCTGCACCTCGGAGTTCTGGCGTTCATTCTTCCAGGCAGTTTCCAGGTTGGGGTCGAGATCGATGCGAACTAGCGTCTTGTGCTCCAAGCTGTAGGTGCGGAGATGGTCCCATGCGGCCCAAATGCCGTGCCCCGTATAGGTCTCAAACGGCCCGTCATGGATTTCCTGCGACAGTGCGATGGCAGACTCCACGATAACGTCCGCGCGCTGAAGCAGGTCCGCTACAAGGCGCGCGCGGCGGCTCAGCGGAATGGCGTCGCCGATCGCCAGGCCCACGGCACCGCCACCCACCAATTGGGGGATCGAAACCAGAACCGGTACTCCCCGCCGCGCCCCCGCCCCAATCATGGTCATGGGGTCAGCACCGAGGCCTGCAACGTGCTCTACAGTAGTCCCAAGTTGTTTTGCGATTTCCTGTGCCTCGCGTGCCAAACGCTCAGTACGGTATCCCATCGGCCAGGCCATATTGCCGCCAGCTTTGATGATCACGTCCCCAGTTCGCTGCTGCATACGGTCGAACAGGTCCCAGCCGACGGAAATTTCTTCGCGCAGCTCGGGACATGTCTCAGCGGTAAGAACTGTGATCTCGAATGTTCGTCCTCGGGGCAAGAGGCTTACAGGAATGCCGATGTCTTCGCTCTCGGCGATCCGAATTCGTTTGACTCGGTCTAGGGTTCCCGCCATTTCATGAGCTACCACTGCAGAACTCGTGATGACACCGTCGACAACATTCTTTCGAATCAGTTCCGCAATGAGGGTGGTGACCCCCTCGTGGATATTCGGGCCACTGCCTGTAACGACGACTACGCATCCGTTTCTGGTTTTAGCTTCGACAATCTTGCTCACAGCGAGATCGAGATTAGCCCGTGCGCCCTCCGATAACGCGGCACGCAAATGATCGAGCGATTGGCGGTCAGGTCTCATTTCCTGTCCCCTAGCTTTGCGGACATCGCCATGATTAGTCGGACCTTCTCGAGATCGGCCAGAGTATCCACAGAAACCATTTCACCTTGCCACTGGGTTTTCACCACGTGAATCGGAATTCCATATTCGAGCGCGCGAAGTTGTTCCAGCCCCTCAATCTTTTCGAGGGGAGTTGGCGCCAGCCGTGAGAATCTTAACAGGCTTTCCTTCGTATACGCGTAAATCCCCACGTGTTCGTAGACGAGAAAATCACTTGGCCTATTCCTCGGAAAGGGCAAGAGTGATCGAGAGAAATACAGAGCACGCCCCGAAAGGTCGCACACGACCTTTACAACGGCCGGGTCAGAATATGCCGCCTCCGCCTGAACCAGCTTCATAACGGTCGCGATCTCCGTCGATGGATTCGCATCGAATGGAGCGAGGCACTCGTCAATTAACATAGGGTCTATAAGTGGTTCATCGCCCTGAATATTGACCACTACTTCGACATCCAGGCCCTCCACTGCCTCGGCAACGCGGTCCGTCCCGGTTGTGTGCTTCGGGCTGGTCATGATTACTTTACCCCCAAAACCCTCCACAGTGTCACGGATCCGGTCATCATCCGTTGCCACCAGAACGTCGGCCAGTCCTTGCGCTCGTCGCGCCCGCTCGTAAACGTGCTGGACCATGGGCTTGCCGTTGATATCTTTCAGAGCCTTTCCCTCCAGCCGGGACGAGTTAAATCGAGCGGGTATGACTCCGACTGAGCGCATGATTTAGGAATCCTTCCTCAGTGAGTTTTCATTTGGAAATTCGAGCGGGATCAATAACCACGTGTTTTATGCGCAATCGTTTCCAGGTATAGGTAATATGAAGCTTCCCATCCTTGGCTTGAATGATCGCGGGGTAAGAATATTCCCCCGGGGCATCCTCCAAGACATAAGGGGAACCCCAGGTATTGCCATTGTCGGCAGAGACGGCAAGGTTCAGAGGAGTACGTCCATGTTTCGTATGATTGTAGACGAGGGCAATCGTGCCGTCGGTCATGCGGACGGCGTCAATTCCACTGTTAGGATTGGGGAGAGAGGTTGGACGCGCTGCGGTCCACGTCTTTCCGCCATCGTCGGAAGTCGATTCGCAAATGGCGCCGATGAGTTCTGTGGAACGCAGCAACATTTTGAGGTGTCCGGGCGAGATTTCCCAGAGGGTTGGCTGGATGACTCCGTAGTTCACGCCGGGGTAGGTGATCGGCCCATGAGTCGTCCAGTGCTTCCCGCCATCTTCGCTGATCTCGGTCCATGCCGCCCAACTCCAGTAGGGCTGGGGATTCTCGTCCCCACGCCGCATGCCTGCTTCCTTCGACGATCCTGCGACGAGGTTGCCGTTAGAGAGCAGTATGGGCTTGTTGCGGATGGGCCCCAGCAATCCTGCGGGCAGATAGGTAATATCTCCCCAGCTTTTGCCATTATCGTAGGACGTCCTGTACGCCCCGACCCAAGACTCCTCGTCGGGTCCCACTTTGAAAAAGAGCCAGACGACGTCGTTCGCGTCGCGAAAGAGCACTGGGTTCCAGCACGGCACTTCGCCATATTTTGCCACCGCCACCGGTGCGGACCATTGTCCTCCCAGAGGCTTGCGTGAAAGCCAGATGGCGACGCTCTTGTCGCCTTCTCCTTTGCCCCCGAACCAAGCTGCCAGCAGGTCACCGTTGGCCGTTTCCACGATGGTGGAAGCATGGCAGTGCTCAAAAGGGGCTTTCTCAAATATGAATTCGTCCACCTCGGGCATGAGTTTAGCCTCCGCGGCAACACCCACTACGTTCGAGGACATCAGCAGGGCGACGATCAAAGTTCTGTGTAGAATATACATCCCACCTCCTGAGTGGGTTTCAATCCGCGGGGCCGTTCCATGGACGTCCCTATTGTCGGCAAGTATCTCGCCTCGATGGCCATCCGGTCTCGTGCCGCGGGGCTCCGCTTTTGCTGCTTGGGTGGCTTCTTGCCAGCGCGTTGGTACTGTCTCAATTCATTTGCTTCCTCGCGGCATTTATCAGAGCAATACCTGTGGTTGCTATACTCACGAAAGAAATCGGACTTCCCCGCAATACATTTCCGATTCTCGCATTCCTTCAGATTGCCGACGTTAGGCCATGGCCGCCCAAGAGATTCATCAATTGTAACTCACGGGAATTTTCATAGAATTCTATTTTGTTCGCCGGTGCTGCTGCGCAATGATCGGCGGCTCCGCGGCCGAGCCGCCCGCGCTTTGCCGCGAAGGACACGTTAAACGCTGAGCGGTATTCACGCAGGGACAATGAAAACTACAAGCGGATTGACTAGTGCCTGGAGTGTGGGCGAGAGATGGAAATCTACGCCTTCGGCCTCGGAGCGTCATAGAAGCGGTCGATTTCCCGCCAGCGAACAGGCTTCAACTCGCTTCTCCTGAAATTGACTTACGGCGCCTGCCAATCCAGCGCAAAGATTTCCTGCGAGCCAACGTCGCGAGTCATAATGGGCTGATCGTCGGGTGTGAGAGAGAGTGACGTGCCGTAGTAAGCTGCCGAGTGGAAGTCCTTGATGTCAACGACGCGCTCAGCTTTCGGATTGGAAGCGAGAAAGCGCATGATGGCAGGATCGGGCCTCCCCTGGATGTAGTACACATAGCGACCGTCATGCGACCAGCAGGGCCACAACATGAAGGCTCCCTTAATAACCTCGTCCCACTTCTGGGTGGAAAAATCGAAAAGCGCCATGCGGGATGAATCCAGGCTTAATGCCGCGAGGCGCCTCCCGTCGGGCGCCCAGCGAGGCGAAAAGAGTCCGTTCGAGTTCGGCACATCGGTCACTGTCTGGGTTGCAAGGTCAAGAATGTGTATATTGGGGCCAGGGAAGGCAGCGGCCGATCCTGAGGGTCCCCCGAAACAAATCTTCTTGCCATCCGGGGACCAGTTCGGATCCGACTTGACCTGGTTGAGGTTGGGGAGCAATTCCTCCGGCTGCCCGCCGCTCGAGGAAACGCGGTAGATTTTGGACAGCCGCCCGGGCGCTAGGGAGTCAAACAGGATCTCACTTCCGTCCGGCGACCAGCGCGGACTGAGGACATAGGAGTCCGCCATACTGATGGGAAGCTCGGTGGAAATGGGTGCGTGCGTAAGCTGTAGTCGCTCGCTCCCGTCTGCCTTGCTCCGCCAAAGCGCGCCATCGGGAAAAGTCACGTAGGCCACCCACTGGCCGTCCCGCGAGTAGGTCACCGATTCCGCGGAGATGCCGGAGAGCCAGGGGACAAATTGGTTCGCTCGGCCATCGTAGCGAACCACTTCGCCGCGCGGCGCCACTCCCACTGCGAACAAGTGCTTCCCATCGTGGGAGGGCAAAGCTTCGACGAAGGGAGTCGCACCGGTGGTGAGCAGCACCGGCTTGGTTCTGGCAAGGTGAAAGAGTCCGCGTCTTTCGCTTACGGCCCAGATGCCCCCTTGCGAGGAGAAAATGAAGTAGTTTCCGTCCGGTGTCCACCGGCCGTAATATTCACTGGGGTGTGCGTGCCAACCTGGGAACAAAGCGTGCGCGTCCGTTCCATCCGCCGACACTTCCCACAAAGATGAAGAAGACCTTGGATCGTCGATGACCGCAAAGCGGATTCGTTTGCCGTCGGGCGACCATGCAGGCCTCGAAATCATGCCCGGGACGGTCGCGAGCTTTCTCTCGCCGCTTCCGTCCTCTTGGGCCACGTACAAATCACCCTCCTGCGCGTAGGCGATCCGCTGGCCGTCCGGCGACCACGCCGCAGTTGAGGCAACAAGGTTGCCGACGCGGCGGGGAGAACCGCCGAGAATGGGCAAGACCCACAACGGACCTTTTGTATAGGTCGCGATATCACCACCCAGCAGACTCGAACCATCCGGCGAAACGTCGAAAAGCTGGAAAGACGGAAAAGGCACGGGCACGCGCGCGGGTTCTCCTCCGCTGATGGCCGTCTGCGCCACCCAGCGTTCTGTGCCAACGGACTCGCTAAGGTACAGCCGCACGCCGTCCGTGCCTCCGATTTCCTTAGAGATGACATCATTCGTCATTTGCCTGTAGGCAGTTACCCGGGGTGGCGGCAAGGGGCGGAGGACGGCGTAGGCCCAGGCGGCAGCCGCGGCCAACGCGACGATGGCGGGAATCCACCATCGGCGGCGGAGTGCGCTCATCGCTCGCGCGGCCGTCCCCCCATGTCCGTCTGTAGGACGAGCGCCCGCCAGGCCCAGCGTTTGCCCGGAACTGGTGTCGCGCCGGAGCCGCTTCAGGTCTGCGCGCAGCTCCGACGCCGACTGATAGCGGAGGTCGCGGTCCTTCTCGAGCGCGGTAAGAATAATTCGCTCGAGTTCCGCGGGCATTTCTGCGTCCATTTCTCGCGGCGCCTTGGGAGGCTGGGTCAGGATCGCCGCCAGCACGTCCACAGCAGTGTTACCGGTGAAAGGCTGCTGCCGCCTCGCCATCTCGTAGAGCACCGTGCCAAAGCTGAAAAGGTCGCTGCGCGCGTCCAGTTCTTCGCCCCGTGCTTGTTCGGGGGACATATAGGCGACGGTGCCCAGCGCCACGCCGGGGTTGGTGAGCGAATCGTCACCGGAGGTGCTCGCTTTGGTCATGCCTTGGATGGGCGAGGAGGGAGCGTCACGCAATGCGGCTCCTACGGGCAACGCCAGCGCCGAACGCCGTGAGGCGATCACCGTCTCGCTGCCGGGAGTGAGCTTCGCCAAGCCGAAGTCGAGAATCTTCGCTTCGCCCCGCGCCGTCACGAAAATATTGGTCGGCTTGATGTCGCGGTGGACAATCCCCTTGGCGTGGGCAGCCGCCAAGGCATCGGCGATCTGAATGGCAAGATCCAGAAGCTTTTCGACCTTCAGCGGGCGGGCTTCGATCAGGCGCTTGAGGGTGTGCCCTTCAAGCAGTTCCATCACAATGAACGGTTGCCCTTCGAAGTCGCCGACGTCGTAAACCGCGCAGATGTTGGGATGACTCAGCGCCGAGGC
>CAZCVY010000172.1:0-15611 GCA_964501985.1 uncultured Acidobacteriota bacterium
CTGAATTCCACGGTCGCTACCAATTAAGAGCATTATTTAGTGTAGTCAACTTAGCCCGAGATTTAAGTTTTCTTAAAGCCGAGGAAAATCAAAGCCTGGAAAGGGAAGTCGTTGATGTAAAACGAATGCTTTGCGCGTTCATGCAGCGGCTGAGAACTGAAAACTGACTACGGTTCGAAAGGCATCAGTCGTCAGTTTTCAGTCATGAGTAAAAGCCACGTTTCGGAGAACTTTACTGAGGACCGGTGACTGGCGACTGATAACTGATAACTGATGACTGACAACTGATGACACACCGCCCTACCTTCGAAACCCAAGTGCTTTCCGGCTGGGGCCGCTATCCGGTAGAATCGTGCCACGTTTTTCGGCCGGAAAAACGCAGCGAGATTGCGGCCACTCTGGCGTCAGGATTGCAATCGTCGTACATTCCTCGCGGTCTCGGGCGCAGCTACGGCGACGCCGCCGTGAACAAAGATGCAGGCGTGATTTGGCACGTCCTGTTGAACCGCTTCCTTTCCTTCGACAGTGCTTCCGGTGTGCTTGAATGTGAAAGCGGTGTGAGCCTTGCCGAAATCATTCAGTACCTTCTTCCCCGTGGATGGTTTCTCCCGGTGACCCCGGGAACAAAGTTGGTGACCGTGGGTGGGGCCATCGCCGCAGACATTCACGGCAAGAATCACCACAAGGACGGATCGTTTTCCAACTTCATTCTGGATTTCCGCCTTCTGACTCCCACGGGTGAAGTATTGCTGTCTTCGCCGGCCGAACATCCCGAGATCTTTTGGGCCACGGTGGGCGGCATGGGCCTGACGGGGATCGTTCTGAGCGCGCGGTTGCGGCTGCGGCGGGTAGATTCAGCTTATGTCTGGGTGGACTATCACAAAGCGTTAAATCTCGAAGAAGTCCTTGGGACGATGGAAGCCTCTGACGACCGCTATGATTACTCGGTGGCATGGATCGACGCCCTCGCCTCCGGCAGAACCATGGGCCGCAGCGTGCTGATGCGGGGGAATCATGCCACAGCGGCCGAACTGCCCGCCCGAATGCCGCATGTGCTGGCAACTCCAACGGTTCCCCAGTGGAATCTCTTCGTCGACTTCCCTTCGGGAACCCTAAACCGGCTGACGGTGAACGCATTCAACACCGCCTACTACGCCGTTCACCGCACAGTGGCGCGGCAACTGGTCAGCTTGGAAAAGTTTTTTTACCCGCTCGATGCCATCAACCACTGGAATCGCATGTACGGAAAGAGGGGCTTTGTCCAATACCAGATTGCTCTACCGCAGACGAGCGGGCGCGCCGGTCTCCGCACGATTATTGATCGGTTGGCGCGCTCCGGACGCGCGTCGTTTCTAGCCGTTCTGAAGCGCTTCGGCGATCCCGGGCCCGGGCTTCTTTCCTTTCCTCTGCGGGGCTACACTTTAGCTCTAGATATTCCCGTGGCTCGCGGACTTATCCCCTTTCTCAACGAACTTGACCGGATGACGCTCGATCACGGCGGCCGAATTTATTTGGCCAAGGATGCTGTGTTGCGCGCCGAGGATTTTGCCGCCATGTACCCTAAGCTCGAATCCTTCCGAGGCATCCAGCGGAAATTAGACCCGAAGAGGTTGATGTCGTCCTCCATGGCGCGGAGACTGAAGATAGTCGATTTGTGATTAGTGATTGGTGATTGACCAATGTCGATTGATGATTGCCGATTGCCGATTTGCAATTTGTATTTTCCGAATCGCGCAGCTTCAATTGGGCGCGATATATCGGAAAATAGTCAGTCATCAAACGGGCTCCCAGAATCACCAATCGCCAATCATCAATCACCAATGAAGGAGTTTTCTTGCCGACCGTTCTAATCCTGGGCGCCAATGCAGGCATCGGCCGGGCCCTGGCAAGTGAATTTGCCACGCACCAGCACGACTTGATTCTGGCTGGCCGCGACCTGGACGAGTTGCAAGCTCTCGCCGCCGATATCAATCTGCGCCACAACGTGAGTGTCCGCGTCGAGAGAGTAGACGTGCTGGATTTCGATGCCTTGGGGTCATCGCTCGCGGCGTGCATCAATCCAGCCGGTGATTCGCTCGAGGGAATCGTTCTCTGCACCGGATACCTGGGAAATCACGAAACAGCGCTCGCCGATGTAAACGAAGCTCGCCGGATTCTAGACACGAATTTCACCGGATCCGCCCTTGCCCTTAATGTCATGGCCAATCATTTTGAGAAAAAGGGCAGCGGATTTATCTGCGCCCTTTCTTCGGTTGCCGGTGACCGCGGCCGGCAAAGCAATTACCTTTACGGATCTGCCAAAGGCGGCCTGACCACCTACCTTCAGGGCCTACGCAACAGGCTCTATCCCCATAGCGTCCGAGTCATTACGGTGAAGCCGGGCTTCGTCGACACGCGGATGGTATTTGGAAAGGCGAAACTGTCCCTGGTTGCTCAACCGGCGGCGGTGGCGCGCGACATTTATCATGCGGTGAAATCCGGGAAGAATGTGGTTTACGTGCCCTGGTTTTGGCGGGTCATCATGTTCATGGTAAGGATAGTCCCCGAAGGGATATTTAAGAGACTCAAAATGTAACCTTGGCACCCGGCGTGCTTTTAGCATGAGTGGTAAAAGCAGGCCTGCTCTAGAGGTGTTATTCATTGTGAGTGTCTCAAAGCTAAATTATCTGCGGGAAAGGGGATTTACTTCAACGGCTTGGCATCCCTGTTGAGCACATTTATACGTCGGCCAAAGGTTCGGTTTGGAAACAGATTAAGGTCTGCTGGTGACAGAAAGTGACAATTGTTCCCCACGATCGACAGACAATTATTGGCAGGGTCGGCTTGCTGGGAGCAAGCGCCGGGATCGTTCTCGGACTGATCGAGGCCCGTTGTTTGCGCCTCACAGACTTACCCCTCCCGCTCTCCATCTGGTTCCTAGCTCCGCTCCTGGCCTCGGCGGCCTTTGGGTTGCTGGGCCTGCTCGCGGGATTCCTGGCCAGCTTGCCAAGGTCCCGCATGCTGGGTATGGGAATTATCGCGGGGTTAGCTGGTTTGACGGGCGAATATCTCGCCTTCGTACTGCGATTTTCTCGATCAATTCTTGCCTTCCATCATATCCTCACCCCCACGATTTTGTTTGCCGGGTTCTCCGCCTGGACCTTGGCAGCCCTGTGGGCGACACGGAAGCCAGGTTCGCCGCTGGGCTTCCTGGCGGACGCGCCGCAAAGAGTTTGGTCGGGAGTAGTCTTTGCCTCGATCGCCATGCTGGCGGCCACCTTGGGAATCTCCCGGCTTCCCGATCATCTGGTGGAGTCAACGACCCGCGCCGCCAGTAAAACACAATCGCCTAACATCGTTCTGATCGTCTTGGACACCGCGCGCGCCGACCATTTTTCATCTTATGGATATTTTCGGAATACCACGCCGAATGTCGATCAGTTTGCCGAGCGCGGAGTTCTCTTCGAGAATGCCATCTCCGCCTCCTCGTGGACGCTGCCCTCGATGTTTTCCGTGTTTACCAGCCTCCTGCCCCACCAGCACGGCGCGGGCACTTATAGGTCTATAGAGCCGCGGACTTTGGCGGAAGTTCTTCGTTCGGACGGCTACGAAACAGCGGGTTTCAATGCCAACCCGTACTATGGCATCGTCTCGCGCGGGCTAGGCCGAGGATTTGAAACTTATACCGACAGCACCCGAACTCTCGGCTTCAGCCTGGATCTTACGCGCATGGGCCGCGATTTCATTGAACCGTATAGCGAGGAGTGGTTCCATCGCAGCCGTTTTAACCAGTTTACGGCCCACCAGCTGAACGGAGAAGTCTACCGCTGGTTCGATCACCGCTCCGATCGCCCCTTCTTCCTCTTCCTGAATTATAACGATGCCCATGAGCCCTACGAAGTCCCGGCGCCCTACAGCCATCGCTACGGGACTATTTCCGAGAACGCCAAGCGCATGCTGTTTACGTCGGAAACTTGCCGCTTTTATCTTTCCCCCGGCGAACGCGAAAGTGTGATTGCCGCTTACGATAATTCGCTCAGCTATATCGATAGTCAAATTGGGGAATTACTGGCCTTTCTGAAGCGCTCTCCCGAATGGTCGAACACTTACGTCATCATTACGGCTGATCATGGGGAGGGTTTTGGCGAGCATGATGACACGTATTCACATGGCTTGAACCTCTATCGCGAGGTCCTGCACGTGCCGCTGATCATGGCCGGTCCGGGAATTCCTGCCCGCGTTCGCGTTGCGGACATTGCCAAAACGCAGAGAATCTTCGGCACGGTGCTGGGATGGGCAGGGATGAGGGGGGAGGTGCTGCGGCGCGCCAGCTTGGCCCGTTTATGGAGCCCCGGCTATGTGCCAAAAATGCCCGAGGAACCCACCCTCTCGGAAGTTTTGGAGAACCCGGCCTTGCCGGATCACCGGGGCGTGATCAGCATTACAACTCGGGAATGGCAGCTCATTTGCCGCCCCGGTTTTCGGAGCAACCGGCTTTATCATTGGCCCACGGACCCTTCAGAACAGCAGAACGTGGCCGAGTTGCCGGAGAATCAAGCTGTTGTGGACCACCTGAAGACAACCCTTCTCTCGATTGTCGAAAGGTCTCTCCGGCCTTGGCGCGATCCCGGCTACCTGGTGGCACTTTCCGGGCCCAGTTTTTCGCCGGCCTTGGAGGCCCGCAAATCGATTCCATCGCTTCCCGTCGGACCGCTCCTTCCCCACGGAGCCGGAGCAGCACAAATCCTCTTTCCCCCGAACCCGGAGACCCCCGACTCCAGCAGCAATCCTGACGAAGAACTGCTAAAAAGCATTCCCTACGCCGGCGGGCACTAACAAGGAAATGGCCGAGACCCTACCCGACATTTCGCCTTCCAGTATCGGATCGCAAACTCCGGCTTTGGATCCTCGGACTTCGGATCCTAGACTTGACGGCGCGGCGGTGGCGGTCATCGTCGCGAGTTTGTTCTCCATGTTTTGGAAGGTTGCCTTCACCTCTGCGATGTTCTTTTATCGCGACGTCTACAATTACACTTTTCCAAGCGCGCGCCTGATTCACGATCTTTGCCGCCAGGGCTTTCTTCCTTACTGGAACCCCTATTTGAATTACGGTCAGCCCGTGCTGGCAAATCCCAACTTGCTGTTCTTCTATCCTTTCACCCTCCTCATTATTCTCCTTCCCATTAATATTGCCTTCACATTGCACTTTCTGGTGCATTTTGCCTGGGCGGGAATCGGCGTCTACGTGCTGGCGCGTTCGTGGGGCCAGACCTATTTGGGAGCGCTCTTCGCGGCAATCGTCTTCATGCTAAGTGGACCGGTGCTTTCCCTCGGCAATATCTATAACCTCTCAGCATGCGCCGCGTGGATTCCCTGGGCATTGCTGGTTACGGGTAGCGCACTTAAAAGCACACGATGGCGGGAGTGGACCCTGCTCACGGTGATCTTCGCGTTCCAGTGGTTAGCCGGTGAACCGCTGACCATGCTGGGAACATTCTGCCTCTGCGTTGTCTACGCTTTCTCTCAATGCAGCATTAGGGGCAAGCTCTGGTCGCAATCCAATTTGCGCTTGTTCGCGAAGTTCTTTCTCGTGGGCGTGGCAATGCTGTTGCTTTGCTCGGCACAGTTGCTGCCGGGCTCCAATCTGCTCAGCCAATCGCGCCGGGGCATGCAGGGCCTGAGCTTTGGTGAAACCACCACTTGGTCGATTAATCCCTTTTCTCTCGCGGAAATGATCGTGCCGGACTTTTTCGGCTCCGGAATCGCTCCCTCCAACGGCTGGCTGAGCTTGATGTCAGACTCGAACCTCGGCCCTCATTATCTTTCCATCTTTGTGGGCTTTGTTCCGCTGTTCTTTGCGCTTGCCGGTTGGGCGCTTGGACGCAACCGCCGCCGCAACTTCGTGGCTGGCGCAGCCGTAGCTTTCCTGGTGCTCTCATTCGGCCACTATACGCCGGTCTTTGCGCTGGCCTATCTGGTTTTCCCGCCCCTTACGATCGTGCGCTACCCCGTCAAGCTTCTGGTGCTGGTTACATTTCTTGTGGCGATTCTGGCCGGCTGGGGATTTGATGCTTTGCGCTTTTCGGCTCCGGCGTGGAAGACTCATGGGCGTCGCCTACTGACGCCTCTCAAAGTATGCCTCGGTTGTATTCTCGCGATTCTCGCTGCGGCGTGGGCGCTTCCCGCATACATCATGTCGCCCACCCGATGGGCGTTGGGCAGGCTCGGAGAAACGCCGTTCAACCTCCACCAGATGCCGGACTTTCTCGTCGCCATGATGCGCTTTCAACTGCCCGGCCTCGTTGGATTTTGCCTGGGGGGACTGGTCCTGGCTTACGGCCTGCAACAGGGGAATCGCTGGGCGCGCCCGGGGCTGTACTCGTTCGCGCTGCTCGCGGTTGGCCAACTTGTGCTGGTGAATTCGGGCGCGAACCCAACGGTACCGAAGACCTTCTTCGCGTACCGCCCGCCCGTCTTGAACGAATTCAAGGATGCGCCCGGAACCTATCGCGTCGCTTCCTTCTGGCCGTTGTTTCAGACACCCGATTCCCCAAAGCTGCAAACCTATATCAATTTTGATTCAATGCCAGAAGCGGCTGAATTCGGACCCCAGGCACAGGGAGCCTTGCAAGCCCGCTTGCAACTCGCCACGGGCGCGGCGCTTAACCAAGTGGAAGGAAACATCAACCTGGATCTCGAGCGCTCGCTTCCGCCTTTCCTCTATGACGTTGAGTTCTACCAGAGCCGCGAGGTTGCGCATCCGGAACCGGTCGACTGCATGCTGGGCCGCACCAATGTGAAGTACATTCTTCGACCGAAGCGCGCCGACACCGCCGCCACGCGATGGATGGGAGATGTCTTCAATGGCTCTCCAACACCGAGCGCATTGTATGAGGATCTGTGTTTTGTTCCCCGGGCTTATGTGGCGGGTAATTCCCTCTTCTCGACAAACTCCGACGCGACCCTGGACCGCCTAGCCTCACGCGATTTTGACGCCCTCAACACGGTGATTCTCGCCGCGACGGCCGGCTCTTCACCTGCGGTAGGGGTAAGCTCTACGGCGCCCCCAGCAGCGGGCGAGTCCTCGGCTGCCGGGCATGTGGAAATTGCGAACCGCGATCCCAACTCCGTCACGCTTCGGGCCGAACTCGCGCGTCCCGCTTACATTGTCTTGCTGGATCGATACGATCCCAGTTGGGAAGCGACACTCGACGGCCGTCCGGCGCCAGTGCTGCGCGCCAACCAGATCTTTCGCGCAGTCTATGCCGGCGAAGGCGCTCATGAAGTCCGCTTTGAATATCACCAGCGCGGTTTGCGTTTGGGGGTAATGATTTCGCTTCTCACCCTGGCGGCGTTGGCCGTGCTCTATTTCAATTCGTAGATTTCGAAATCCGCATAATTGACTGCCACCCCATATCGGCGATTTAAGAGGCCGGCCAGGGCGGGATAGACTCGCAGATACCCTTCCGAGTCCAGAGGCGTGGAAGTTAAGCGTGCGACCGAATCGTGACGTCCGACAACGATATACCGGGGGCGCTTTGCCTCGAGCGTTTGGACCAATTCCTGCCGCCAGCTTTCCGGCGCCCACTTGGAAATCAAGCCGAGGTTGGAAACGAATCGGCTGGGATTACTTCGCTGCGGCAGGAAATTGATGAGGGGAGCGGTCCCCCAGACGTAGACTTCATCCTGGGGACTGGAGTGTATCTTCAGGTAGTCGACCACCCGAAGTTGCTCCCCGAATTTGTCCACCGGTAGTTGGAACCAGTAAAGTTTGTAAGAGAGTTCCGGATTTCTCCACCAGGAGCCCGCCAACTGGTACTGCTCGACAACTCGCACGCTTTCTTCCGGAAGCAGCGAGAAGGCGAGGCCGGCAAACGCCACCCACAACAAGCGTCGCGCCAAATCCCAGTGCCGCCGCACAAAAAAACCTTGAAGTTGGACAAAGCTCTTGTAAGTGCTCACACACACAAAAGCCCAACACATGGCGAAGAAAGGATAACAAGTTTCGAAATAGTAGGGAAGAAAGCGGCCTTGAACGGCAGCGGCGATGTATCCCGCAAGCGCCAACAACAAGATGGGAGCTACGGAAGTCATCTCATGACGCTTCCAGGCAAAGAGCAACGTGAGAGCGGGCATGATTTCCCACCATATTCCCATGTGCTCCTGGGTGTGGCCGAGAGCATAGAGGAGGAAAGCGGTGCTCCCGTGAAAAGCCGTGGAGCCGTAACGCGGCAGGACCTCGAACTGAACCTCGCGCATGGCCGGCCACGCACCAGAGATCCAAAAGGCGGCGATTACGGCCGCGACGGCGAACAGAAATCCCGCCGTCACGATCAGCATCCGTGCTAGGCAGTCTTTCCAGGGGATCAATAAACGCAGCCGTGCAAGGCCCCGGTCCAGCTCGCGAAAGTCCACAAACGGTAACAGTGCTACGAAGGGGCAAAAAACTACCGCGTTATACTTTAGCCAAAAGGCCGCGCCCAGCATCAGGCCCGCCGTGAAGCACCGAGTCACTCTCAGGATCCAACCTCTTCCGCTCACCTCCGGAGACGGTTCATGAGGAGCAAGAGCGGGTAACGGGTCCTGGTCACGCAACAGGAACCAAGCGGCGAAGACGCAGAGCAGAAGGAAGGCTTCCGGCTGGGCCGCGTGCAGATACCCCTGGCGGCAATGACGGCAGGCATAGAAGATCACCGCCAGCGCGGCTCCCGGCGTACCCAAATAGCGACGGCAGAAATAGAAAATGCAACAGGAGATAACGAGCAGCCACAAGATATCAACGACGCCCACAGACCACATCACGGGTCCAAAGATCTTCACAATCACCGCATAAATATAGAAAATTCCCGGCGGCTTGTTGTCCCAGAGATCGCGATAAAGCAGTTGTCCGTGAAGCAGTCCTTGTCCGATTACACAGAAGGTGGCGTGATCCCGTCCTAAGGGATAGCGAAGGTTGGGGAGCGCGCGCAGGAACACCAAGCCTAGGGTTCCATACAGCCACGCGCGCGAGCGAATAGATGCCAACAACTTGATTGCACCCTCATTGGGGGTCTTCTCCGGCGCGACGCTCTTCTGGGTGAACCGGTGAGCCGGGCAGGTCAAGCCGTCTCCCAATCTATCGCATTCCAGTCGAAGGCTACAATGGGGATGTGCTTCAGTAATGGTCGCGCGCACTGAGCTGTGACTCTATTCAGTGCGGCGATGCGTTCCTTACGGCCCGCATCCAGGAGTCAAGCCACACCACGAGCGGTGTGGCGTTCCAATCGGGCCCCTTCCTTGTCCGCGGCGGAAACTTCATGCTAGACTGCCCCCGAGTCGGCTAAATTGCGTCATAGAACTGAAACCTCGCGCGGGCGGCAAACCACGCATCATCCGGAAAGAAAGACAGTAAAGGAAGGGCGTTTTCAATAACATGACTAAAGGCGCGGGGGTATAACTTGTTCTTCTTCTTCGAGTATGTCCTGGTGGCCGCGCTGATCTTGGCCACATATTTCCTTCGCAGCTTCCCCTGCAAGTGGTTTCAGGCCGTGGAACAATACTTGAGCCGCGTCGCAAAAAGGCGCGCCCTTGCCGTTCTTGTAGTGGGTGTTATGGCATTGGCAATCCGTATTGCCGTTCTGCCCAACGTGCCGGTTCCGGTGCCGGGATTTCACGATGACTTCAGCTACCTCCTGGCGGCTGATACCTTCGCACACGGACGCCTGGCGAATCCAACTCACCCCATGTGGATTCATTTTGAGAGTATCCACATCAATCAAAAACCCACTTACATGTCGATGTACTATGCCGCCCAAGGCTTGGTCATGGCTCTGGGTCAGGTCCTTACGGGAAACCCCTGGATTGGCGTATGGCTCAGCGCGGGCGCGATGTGTGCGGCGATCTGTTGGATGCTGCAAGGGTGGCTGCCACCTGGTTGGGCTTTTCTGGGTGGGCTGCTGGCCGTCATGCGGCTTGCCACCTTCACCTATTGGGTGAACAGCTATTGTGGAGGAGCGCTTGCGGCTATGGGAGGAGCCCTTGTCCTGGGAGCGCTGCCCAGAATCAAACGGCACAGGCAACTCCGTGATGCTGTGCTCCTGGGCCTGGGTTTGGCCATTCTTGCCAACACGCGGCCCTACGAGAGCCTCTTCTTCGGCATTCCGATTGGAATTGCGGCTTTGGCGTGGATTCTGGGAAAGAATCGCCCGCCCTGGCGGGAATTGATACCGCGGATTGTCCTCCCCCTGGGCCTGATTCTGGCCGCCACGATAGTGGGAATGGGCTACTTTTTTTGGAGAGTTACCGGCAGCCCCTTTCGCATTCCTTATCAGGTCAACCTCGACACCTACATCGCCGCGCCGTATTTCCCCTGGCAGCCTCTCAACCTCAATCATGTGTATCACCATCCGGTGATGGAGCACTTCTATCTGCATGAATGGCTGATGCACGATTACTACTATGCCCGACAAGCACCCTTCGATTTATTGGCCGGGAAGATCGGAGAGATGTACCGTTTCTATCTGGGCCCGCTGCTGGCGCTGCCTCTGCTGATCATGTTGGCCATCAATCCCCGGCAGTTTATCCGCAAGTCGGTCTCTGGCAAGACCGGCTTTCTCGTCGCGGTTTGCGGCGCCACCTTCGTCGGCCTCGCCTTGCCCATTTATTTTCTCGCGCAATACGCCGCGCCGGCGACCGCGGCGATTTATGCGCTGGTTTTGCAGTCCATGCGATACCTGCGGCTGTGGCGCTGGCGGGGAAAGCCTGCGGGGCTGGCGTTGGTGCGGGGGATCCCATCCATTTGCCTCCTCTTGTTCATCCTCCGCGCCTTTGCGCCGCAATTACACGTTCCCACCCCCGCCGAATTTAAGCACACCTGGGAGTCCGAGCATTATCAGAACCGGGACCGCGCCCGGGCCGTGGCGCAGCTTGAGGCGCTGCCGGGTGACCAGCTCGTCATCGTGCGGTACAACCAGTACCATAATTCAACCAACGAATGGGTGTATAACAGAGCGGATGTCGACACCGCGAAGATCGTATGGGCACGCGACATGGACGACAGCCGAAATGCCGAGCTCATCCGCTACTTCCCGCACCGGCGCGTTTGGCTGGCTCAGCCGGACCTTGCGCCGCCCAGGTTAACTCCTTACCCGGAACTGGCAGACCGGCGGACTTTCGCGCCAGCTCCAGCAACGCCATGACTCCACTTCCATTTTCAGGTACTGTAGCTTCCTACTTGGAGGGAAAGCGTTATATCCTGCAAAGGGAATTGATCCCAACCTCGCGAGGGCCGCGAGGTCGCGATATTTAAAATATGGCCACCAACACTTCAATGGACGCACAGGTTCTTAACCTCCCGAGCGGAGAAGCAGCCCGTGCTGCCCGAAAGAACTTGACGGTAATGCTGCTGGCCTCGGCCGCGCTGATGGTGGCTTGGTCGTTCGCAGTCCCGGTGTTTGAAGCCCCGGATGAGCCGGCTCACTGGCAGTATGCGCGCTATTTGCGTCTGAATCGCGCCTTACCGGTTGAGGGGCGGAATTTCCCCGAGGCCGCTTCGCCGCCCTTATATTACTTGCTCATCGCGCCCCTCGCGGTTGAGGTAGGATTGCCTACCATTGGCTATGTGGGACCGGAGTATGGCAGCAGGTATTTCCTCTTCCCGCCCAGGGTCTATCAAAATGCCTCGGGAGATTTCGGACTCTATTGGCCCTTCCGCGTCGGGCGGCTCCTAAGTGTCTTGATCTCGGTTTTCACCATCTGGTTCAGCGCTCTGGCCGGCAAGGAAGCTTCGGGAAGCCCCGGAACAGGATTGCTGGTCGGCGGACTTGTGGGTTTCTGGCCGATGTTCACCTTTCGGGGAATGAACGTAAGCAATGACGCGCTGATGACGATGCTTTCCGCCCTGGCCCTCTACCTGATCGTCCGACTGATTAAGCGCGGCTTCACCTGGGGAATAGGGATCTTCGCCGCTTTGGTAGCCGCGGGAGCGTTCTTGAGCAAGATCAACGCCATTGTTCTTCCTGCCGCACTTCTGTTGGCTGTGCTTTCTGATAAAGCCCCTTGGCGCCCGAAGTTCCTCCGCGCGGCAGCCCTGGGCGCGATCATGCTGATGATCGTCGCCCCATGGCTGATCCGGAACCAACATATCTACGGCGAGCTGCTTGCCCAAAACGCTATGTTCACGATGGGAAGTGGGTCGGCACTCAAACATCACTTTGGCTGGAAATACTTCCGTTTCTACTTTCCCTATCACTTCATTACGTCCTTCATCGGCGTCTTTGGCTGGATGAATTTGTTCCTACCGGATTTGGCGTACCTTGTCTACACCCTCGCCGTGGTCAGCGCTGGGGTCTGCTGGGTCGTGGGAATCCGGAATCGGCAGATCGATTTCCGTCTTTCCGCCATCGTCTCGAGCGCCATCGTGCTGAACTTGATGGCTGTCATCCACACCAACTTATCCATGGCGCAGCCCCAGGGACGCTATATGCTTCCAACCTTGCCCGCCCTGGCTCTGTTGCTCGGACTCGGGTTGGAGTCCCGGCCCTCCTGGTCAGAGTCTCGCACGAGGTTAACTGTGGGCGGCTTGGCCGTGATTAACCTGATCATCCTCGTGTGCTTGGTGATTCCCGCGTACTGGCCGCCCATTATTACCAGGTGATCGAACAACCCGCCGATCAAAGGTTCCGCTTGGCGCGGGAGCGGCGAATTTGGCTCGCCCAATGGCGGCGTAAATTCGCCTCTACCTCAATTGCACGACTTCCCGGCAACGGCGTTGCTTGCCGCCTCATCAGAGTCGGAATAAACTGGTCGAAGTTGCGGGTGAGGGGCGGATTGGGTCGAGCAAGGGTGGCTGCGCGGCAGAAAGGTTTCATTAAAATTATGGCTCAAGCGGTTGCGACGACAGATCCGTCACGTTTTCTGCGAGCGTCAAACATTTTGGTGGGGTTCGCGGGTTTGGCAATCCTGGCGGCCGCGGTGTTGTCGGCTCGCCCCCTCGAAGCTCAGGAAGACAGCGAACGCGTCGTTGACATGACGTCGAAGTATCACTTCCTTTCCGCCGACGACACGCTGGCGATCCTCGACGAGGAGGGAAGGCTTAAAGGGTACGTTGAGGTCGCTCAGCCGGAAGAAGAGTCAGACGATGTTTTGAACTACGACATCCTGGAAGGTTCCCGCAAGAAGACCCACGTGGAATTCCGCACCAATAAGATTCATGGGAAGTACTACCGTTTTTCCGGAACCGTGGAACGCGGCAAGGGGCACGAGGAAAAAGACCCCGATTATCTTCACCTGACCGGCGACGTGGATATCGTCACCGTCAACACGGAGACCGGCAAAGAAGCCGTGCAGACCGTCCGCGTCACTCTCAAGTCGTTTGGCAAATCAGAAAGACCTGATGATTGATGTTTTTCGGCCCTGGTTTCGGGCCTTGCGAATTTGTCCCTTTGCACATACCCCGACTGCGTCCTGACGCAGGTGGCCGGCCCGGACGTCAACATCATCAAGTTCCTGCTGCCCCTGATCATCGGCTACGAGGAAGTGGCCATGATTGTTTCCGCCATGGACCAAGTGATGGCGGCGGCCCTGGAAGTCCGCGGGCGGGTTTGGGCACAAAGCGTAGATCTGGTCAAACACGCGCTGAGCAGGTGAAGCCGCCGCCTCATCCCGACGCACACGCGGCGTTATCGCGCGAAAAGCCCGACGGTCGGCTGTGTCTACCTAGGCCGCTGCGAGCAGGTAGCGAGGAGGTGCGGGCCGTTCAGCGCTCCTCCGCGGCCCTTCAAACGCAAGCGTTAACCGCCAGCCGAGCATACATGAACTCGCATGGAACTGGGGAAAGGCCGCAAAGGAGCGCACAATACGCGCACCTTTGCGCTACCCTGCTGCACGCGAACGGCCTGCCTTTCGGCGTGCCCAGCACGGACTCGCCCTATGCCGGGACTGGCACATACACCCCGCATGTCATCGCGCGCAACCTGACCGGCTCACCCCAAAGCATCACGCCCACGCTCGAATATCCCGGAGCCAGCGGCCCAACGCAATCGACCCTCGCGCCGTTGACTCTCGCGCCTTACGCCACAATGGACATCCCGCTGGGCACCGCCCTGGCCGTTATTACGACGCCGGTTCCCCACGCTGCGATTGGCATTCAATACAGTGGCGCCCCGGGCTCGGTCATCGCCGACGTGGCGAGCATCGAACAGAAGGGGGAGCTCGCGGTGAGCAGCTACGTGGAGAACACAGGCAACAACTTTGCCGGGTCGGGCGCCCACGCTTGGCATCTGGACGCTCAAACCGAATCGATTCTCTATCTCAGCAACTTGGGGAACCAGGAGTGTCCCATCGGCATGCGGGTGCAAGCGAACGGGGTCGCTTACTTTGTTACGGACGTGCGCTTGAAGGCCCACGAAACACGGGCGATCAGCTTACGGCAACTTCGCGACGCCCAGAAAACGGATTTTCAGGGCCACAAGATCCCCGCGGACGCGACGGACGGCAGCGTGCTGTGGGCGCGTCTGAAAAATCTGCCGGTCACGGGAACCTTGGACGTGGTAAGCGACGACCAATTGGTGACGCCCGAGGCGTCGGGCAGTTGCTGCTGCCCGGCAAACTACCAGGGGCTGTCCTTGGCGCCTGGAGACCCCGATGTGCTGGTGGGCGACCCGCTCCAGTACTCGGCGACCCTTGCGACGATGGACTGTAATGGCAATTATTATTACGCCACTTGGACAAACGACGTGACGTGGAATTCCAGCGATAAGACGGTAGCCAATTTCCAAACCTCCGGAAACCCGTCGCTCCTGTCCGCCCTCACGCCCGGCACGACCAATGTCATCGCCAACGGGAGTTGTTGGGAGCAGTACATGTGTTGCGCGGGCGTTTGCAACCCTGCCGCGTGCGTTCCCGTCGAGGGCGGGAGCACGGTCAACGTGGTCGCGGTGAGCATCACCGGCGGCAACAATTATGTCCTCTGGGGAAGCGATCCCAACATTCTGATTTTTAACGAGCAGCAGGCAGCGGGCACTCCGTCGGGGGGACAGTATGCCTGGAGCGCGAGTAATTCCAAGGTTTCATTTAACAGCACGGGGGCCGCTCTCGTCACCCTTACGGCCCAGAGTCCCAGCGCGTCACTTCTCGACACGCAGCTTATAGTCAACTACACATATAACAACTTCGGGGCGACCCCGGCGACCCGGTATATCACCGTCCGTATTTATAAGTTCCTCCAGCAGAGCGGTCAGGTGCAGGTAGTCCTGCTGAATGGACCGTCGCAATACGGATACAACGCGACCGCCTATTACAACATATATACGAACCCGGGTGGCCAGAGCGTTCCGTCCGATTTCAGTAATGTCCCGATCTTCGAGACGGTTACGATCAACAGTGTTACTCCCTCAGGTTATTCCGTGACGCTTCACCAAGGAGCGGGAGCGACATACGCCGACAGCGAAATTCATGACAACCTGTCGGTGGTCACAACCTCGCCGCTCCCCTCAAACCTTGACATCAACGCATCGCAAGACATATCCGTCTCTGGGATCTATGTCAGGAGCAACACGCTCAATTACATGGCGACTGGACCGGTCATAACTAACAATGGTCCTTTCAACTAGTGCGTGCAAGTTCGCTGTTCCGTTGCGTGGGAAGCGGATAAT
>CAZCVY010000173.1:0-15446 GCA_964501985.1 uncultured Acidobacteriota bacterium
GTTCTGCGCCTGAGTTTCAAGCCCGCTCACGTGACCGCCAGCGGGGCGGCACTAATCCAGCGGGACGACCTTCGTGACGCGGGCTACACGCTTCAGCCGTTATCCGGTGGGGACTGGATCGTGCGGGTTCGCCATGTGGGCTCCGGCGAGATCAACCTGAGAGGGTGAATTGTGGGTATTCCGCAAAGGCCAGCTAAAGGTTGGATGTCGGCAGTCATGGCGCTCGTTGGCCTATCACTCGTGGCCAAAGCAAGGCACACCAAAAGATGGAGACTCTCGATGCCGCCACCGCGGATTTAGAGAAAGCGGTGGGTTTGGATTCGACTCTTGCGGAAGCTTGGTATCGCCTAGCCTCGCTTTACGATCAGGAGGGGCGGCTTGCCGAGGCCCAGGTGGCGCGCGGCCGCTTTGAAAAGCTCAAGGAAAATAAAGCCGATCGCGAAACTGACATCCTTCGGGACGTCTTCGTGAAGGCGTTACGCGGCGAGAACGAGAATAAATCCTTTTTCTTCATCCCCGCCGAGACTGAACTGAGGCAGAGGGCAGTTGCCTTAGAAATCTCCGTTTTCCACGATGCCTTGACAGATCATTTGGCCGGGGCTACAACAAGGCCTGGGATAATTCTAAAATCAAGATGATTCTCAACTGCTTCTCCCGTCTGAGGTGAAGGCCCAACCATGCTGCTGATTGATCGAAGAGAGATTCTTGCTATGGCCTCGGGCCTGGTTCTTCGGGCGGTCCTTCCGCCGGGACGTGCAGCGGCCGGCGAAATCGAGGTCCAGAATCCGCTCAAGCCGCTCGTCACGGCCCCCTCGGATCCGGCGGAACGGGCCCGGCTCAGGGAGGCCCTCACCCAATGGCGGAGTGATCTGCGGACGAAACTCCACTATGACGGTGCGACGTATGGGCGCAGCGAGTTCGCGTGGGTGCCCTCGACTTACGCCTGCTGCTTTTTGATGATCTGGGACGAAACCATCTATGACCCCGACCGGAACCTGTTCACCGTCGATGAGTTCCTCGATCACGGCAGAGCGGAGTTTGGGGGATATGACGCCGTTGTCCTCTGGCACGCCTATCCCCGCATTGGGTTCGACGAACGCAATCAGTTCGACTACTTCCGGGACATGCCAGGTGGAATTGAAGGAATCGCCGAGGTGGGCCGCCGTTTCCATGGCCATGGGGTCAAGGTTTTCTTCGAATACCGGAGCGCCTACAAAGGGGGAACGCGCCTGGAAGCCAGCTCAAATCTCGAGACCCTTGCCGAGTTTGTGAAAGCCATCGACGCGGACGGCCTTTTTCTCGATTCCACCGACCGGGTCGAGCCTGCCTTCCGCGCCCGGCTCGACGCGGAGCGGCGGGGTGTGGTGTTGGAACCTGAGGATGCATTGAGAGTGGAGGACGTCGGCGAAAGCCAGATGTCGTGGGCCCAACTATTGCCTGACAGTTACGCTCCAGGCGTGCTCAGGAACAAGTGGTTCGAGCGCCGCCACATGCAACACCAAATCCGGCGGTGGGACCATGATCACACGGGCGAGCTGCATACTGCCTGGATGAACGGCAGCGGAATGCTGATTTGGGAGAACGTCTTCGGCACCTGGGTCGGCTGGAATGCCCGCGATCGCTCGATTCTCCGTTCGATGCTTCCGATTCAACGGCGCTATTCATCGTTATTTTCGGGAGAGCAGTGGACGCCATGGGTCGAGACTGAGGCGCCGGATGTATTCGCCAGTCTTTGGGAGCTTGATGGACTCCGGCTATGGACGCTGATTAACCGATCGGGGCGAACCGTGGATGCGACCCTTCTCAAGGTACCGCACAGGGAAGGCGCCCGTTACTTCGATCTCGTCCGAGGCTCCGAGATTGAACCCGGCCATCAGGGAGGGGGAGCGGCGCTCGCGGGCGTAATTCGGCCTCGAGGCATCGGCGCAATCTTGACCAGTGCCAGCACGGTTTTAGGCGACCACTTCGACGAATTTCTTGAGAATCAGCGTAGGATGGAGTCCCGAGCGGATTTTGATGTCGCTTCTCCGATCAGGAAGACGGCGCTCAAGCCGCCGCCACCTTCATCCAGCCTCGCCCAAACTCATATTCCTGAAACCATGGTCGAGGTTCCGCCGGCCATAGTGAATATGGTCGTCGTATTTCGAGCCCGCGAATGTGGATTCTATGACAACCAAACCAGCATCAGCCTATCCGGCCCCACTTTACACAAACCCGTTACGTTCGCGCGCGAGGTCACGCTAGGTCGATACGCCATGGATCTCACACCGGTGACGAATCTGCAATTCCAGGAGTTTTTGCGGTCGAGTGGTTACAAGCCGATTTATGGGGAGAACTTTTTAAAGCACTGGACCAACGGGGTTCCGCCCAAGGGAATGGAGGACCACCCCGTGGTCTATGTGGATCTCGGCGATGCACGCGCCTATGCGAAATGGGCAGGCAAGAGACTCCCCAGCGAGGAGGAGTGGCAGTATGCAGCCCAGGGCCAAGATGGACGCAGGTATCCCTGGGGGAACGAACTGATTCCAGGATTTTGCAATCAAGGGGAGACGGGGAGCACCACGCCCGTGACAGCGTTCCCCGATGGGCGGTCGCCCTTCGGGTGCTGGGACATGTGCGGAAATGTGTGGGAGTGGACGGAGAGCGAGCGTAGCGACGGTCGCACGCACTTTGCCATCTTGCGCGGAGGGTGCTGGTTCCAATCGAACCTGGTAGGATCTCAAGGCTGGTACGCTGATAGCGGTCCGCAGCCCTGCAATTTCGCATTGAAGTTTCTTTTGATGTGGTCAGGACTGAACCGCTGCTTTAATCTTGGTTTTCGTTGTGCCGTGGCGGTCGGAGACGAGGGGGCAAAAGCTTGACGGTCGCCTCCCGCTCAAGACGCAACTCGAATCGGGATCGCCGGCCCCGGGGGGAAGGCCCCAGTATCGATCGTCGGGCCGTCCCAAGTTGTACCTCATGCGCGTACTCCGGTCGTATTTTCACACACCCAGCGAGATGACGCGGGCATCCTTGCTCACGGTGCTCCGGGCAGGGCATCTTAAGGCCTCGTCGGATTACCGCGTCGACCGGCGAATCTGCGCCGGCCACGATATATTGCTCTGCCTGCGAGGTCTGGGTTGTGTGCAAATGAGGGGCATGGACTTTCCCGTGCGGCGCGGCGAAGTGGCGTGGATTGATGGAGCACATCCGCACGCCCATTGGGCGGATCGCGACAACCCTTGGGAATTGCTTTGGCTGCGGATCGATGGCAAGAGCCTGGCGCCGATTGCCGAGGCTCTGGGGGTATCCAAGGCGCCCGTGTTCGGACACACCTCGTCTTCCACAGAAGCCGCAAAGATCATCCGCCGTATTCTGCAACTTCTGGAAAATCGCCCCCCCGCCCTCGATGCCACCCTGAACGCGGAAGTGGCGGCTTTGGTGGCGTGGTGCTTTCGCGTGCGGGAATCCGAGGCTTCCGCCGCAGCGATGGGCGAAAAGGACTCGACTCCCGCCCTCCGCCGCGTGCTCGATCAGTTGACCATTTACTATTACCGTTCTTGGCGAATGGGGGAGTTAGCGGACTTGGCCGGCTGCAGCGTTCCCCACCTTTACCGCATCTTCCAGCGCACTACGCGCATGAGTCCCAGGAAGTGGCTGCGGCGTGAACGCATGTACCACGCCCAAAGCCGTCTTCTGGAAACCGGCGATTTGGTCAAGGAGATCGCCGAGCAGGTTGGCTACGACGACGCTCTCTACTTCAGCCGCGATTTCAAGCGATTTGCCGGGGTGTCGCCCCGCGAGTTCCGGCGCCGGGAGAAGCCCACCCTCCATGTTTTCCGATGATATGATTTTCTATACTTTTGGCGAGCGGCGTCCATTGACCGGGCCGTTAAGCCGGGGCTAACCTCAGCACCGATGTTCAGCGGGCCCGAGCGCCCATCTGCAGAAATGAGCGGAACGAGCGTCGAAAGAGCGCGCCCGCGCCTTCGTGTCTTTGGTCAAAAACTTCTGAGCTTCGCGCTATCAGGAGGCCCCATGAAAAGATTCCGGCAGCCATTTGTTTGCGCCACTCTCATGCTGATCTTTAGCACCGGCTCGCTGCGAGCACAGCTCAATCGCGGAGTCGCTGAGGGCATCGTAACCGATCCTCAGGGTGGGCGCATCGTCGGCGCTTCGGTCATCGTCTCGAATACCGAAACGGCTATCTCCGTGACGACCATAACGAACGACACTGGATACTTCCGAGTCGCGGACCTGCTCCCCGGCAAATACAAAGTCCGATTCGCCGCTCCCGGCTTTTCCCCGCAGGAGGTCAACGGCCTCGAGATTCTGGCGGGATCCGCCATACGACTGGATGCGGAATTACGTGTGGGTGGAGTACAACAACAAGTTGAGGTTTCCGCCAACACGACGCTCGTTGAGACCGCTCCCGCCAATTACAGCACGGCCGTAACTGATAGCATGATCGAATCTCTTCCTCTCCAGGGCCACGATCTCCAACAACTGGTGTTTCTCATGCCGGGGGTCAACAACGTCGGCGGCCCTCCGGGCAGTAATTTCGGCTTCAACAGCCAGTTCGGCACCTTCCCTGACCCCACGCATTTGCTGGGATCCGCCGTCTCGGTAAACGGTGGGCAAGCAGGAGGAAATGCCTGGTATTTGGACGGGAGCCTGAACATCTCCGGTTTTGGAGAGAACGTGGTCATCGATCCCGCTCCGGAATCGGTCGAGGAATTTCAGGCGATTACGGGAGGAGTGGCGGCCGAATACGGCCGAACCGGCGGAGGCATCTTCAACGTCGTGCTGAAGTCCGGGACAAATGCCGTTCACGGAAGCCTCTACGAATATGACCGGAACAGCGTCTTCAACGCGCGCAACCCCTTCACCTCCATCGGCGCCACGGGACAGATCATTCCGCAGGACCAGCTTCGGTTCAACGATTTTGGCGGGACAATCGGCGGCCCCATCTATCTGCCCCACGTTTATGACGGCAGAAACAAAACCTTCTTCTTCTTTGCCTTTGACGGTTCGATCCTGCATCTCAATGGTAACAGCGTCTTCACCGTTCCCACCGAACTCATGCGCTCGGGCAATTACAGTGAGGACCCGAATGTCGCCCAAAATGGAATTTTCGACCCCTATTCCTCCGTCGGCCCGAACGCCAATGGGCTCTTCGATAGGACGGCGTTAGGTACACCCGTCGCGGGGAACCCCAACGGCTGCCTTGCGTCACAGATGTCTGCCACGAATGGGGCATCCTGCAATGTCTCTCCCATCATTCCCGCGAACCGATTCGATTCCGTTGCCATGTTCTTCATGAATTCTTTTCCCCAACCGAACTACCTCGACCCATTAAGCAATTGCCCTTTGACCGTTGGAGGTAATTCCAGGATCTGTAATAATTTTCTGGGAGGAGTCGGTAGCAGCCAGGATCCACTGACGAGTTCAGTGAAGATCGACCACCGCCTCAGCGACAAGAGCGGACTTTTTGGGGAATGGCTATTTGATCCGGGTAAATACAATAACTATCGCGTGCCCTGGACCGGACCGACGTTTCCCCAGGGCCAAGTGGGCTACGGGTCTAACTATCCCTTCAGCTTTGCTAACACGGTTATCGCACTCGGAAACACCTACACGCTTACTCCGACTTTAGTCAATGAGTTTCGAGCCGCCTTTACCCGCCAGTTCCTGACAACCCATCCTCAGCATCCCTTGCCCAACAGTCTGAATGATCAGTCCCAGGTGCAAAGCATCTTGGCGCCCTCCCAGATTCCGCTGAACGCCGGGTATCCGATTCCGCAGTTCAACGTCGGAAGCATGACCTTTGGATTACAGGCCTGGTCGAGCTTGGAAACGACGACGGAAGCCTATACCTTTACCGACGACCTGACCAAGATCATCGGCAGACATACGCTGAAGACGGGCTTCATCTATCGGCTTGAACACGGAGCCTATGAATCCGGCGTGCCGACCGTTCTGCCTTTCAGCGGCGGCATTACCCAGAGTCCATATACTGGATTGGGAGGAAACGCGACGGCGCAATTCATGCTGGGCGCGCTGTCGTCGGGTGACTACTCTTTTACGGGAGTAATGGCTGCGCCCTATCAGAGTTGGCGGTCGTTTGGGGGATTTGTGCAAGATGACTATCGTATCCGGCCCAGCCTAACCCTCAACATCGGGCTGAGATACGACATCAACGGGTACTGGCGAACGCGCTACCAGCCCGAGTCTCTCTTCTGTTTTACTTGTACCGACAGCGTTGGTTTGAAAGGAAATATCCTCTATTCGGGAGATCCCGGTTTTCCCGAGGGGGACATCCTCCCGGCCAACAAGAACAGCATTGCTCCTCGCTTCAATATCGCCTGGGCCCCATTTGGAGGGCAGAAAACGGTGGTCCGAGCCGGATACGACATCATGTACACGGACGGGTATGAGAATCTAAATGCCCCCGGCCAGTCCGGGCCGAACATGATTAGCTGGGGGGAATATGGTACGTGGGACGAGAGCTATGACCCCTCGCAGTGCGCCTCATTTACCGGACAATGTGTTGCCTGGCAACTCGATAATACCACCACGAATAAGGCCAGCGTTCTCAATCCGCCGATCACCTTACCGCCGCAATACGCCGCACTTACTCGGGCTCAGACCTACAGCACGTATAGCACCTTCACCAAATCGACACACGATCCGAATGTCCAGCAGTGGACGCTCGATCTCCAGCACGCGATCTCGAGCGGCTTGACCCTGGACGTGTCTTACGTGGGAAGTCACAGCACGCACTTGCCGGGCACGCAGTTTTTTAATGAGAACTATCTTTCAACCGCCAACAAGCTTCAATATAAGACCGATATCAACGACGTGGAGCCGATTACCAACTACTATTCGGGGGCTGCCGCGCAGCTCATCGGGCAAGTCTACGGGTCCACGGAATTGCCGCTCAGCACCCTGCTATTGCCGTATCCGCTCTACAACGTGGAAATCCTGATCAACAACGACCTTTTTGACGGGACCTCCATGTACAATGCGCTCAATACCCGCATTCAGGGCCATCACTATAAGGGGCTCGAGTACATCGTGGCGTATACCTGGTCCAAGAAGATCGACAATTGGTGCGTGGGAGAAGTGGGTACAAACGTGGTTGATCCCATCCATTCGTCCCGGACGGGATCGTTCGGGGGGCGCGTTGGGGCCGTGCAAGCCTATTCAGGAGTGTTCAATGGGAACTTCCAGAACCCGGACAACCGCAAAGAGGACCGCGCCATCGCCCCTGACGATACTCCCAACAACCTGAACATCGCCGGCACCTATGACCTTCCGTTCGGAACTGGCAAGGCGTTCCTCTCGCATCAAGGGGGCGCGGTGAACAAGCTGTTGGGGGGGTGGAAGCTGAGTAGCAACCTGAATGCTGAGAGTGGATTACCCCTGTCGGTGACGTGCCCTCCCGACCAACTGACCGGTCGCTGTGATATCGTTAGCAGCCCGAGTTATGTCGGCGGTCGATCAAAAGAGGCCAGAACCGCCCAATGGATGAATCCCACGGCCTTCCAACCGCCTTTCGGGAGCGATCAGTCATTTTGGGCCAACTATGACCCCACCGATCCCAGGGCATGGTTATTCGGCACTTCGGGTCCGCGACAGCCGTGGTTGCGCGGCCCGGGCTTCTGGAATCTGGATTCGGCATTGTCCAAGGACTTCCACATCTCAGAGACTCGCTACGTACAGTTTCGCTGGGAGGTCTTGAACAGCCTGAACCATATGAACCTGGGCCTGCCGAATACGGGCTTCTGTCTCCCTCAGAATCCCGATGGCTCGACCGACCTGGTCCATCAGGCCGGTTGCTCGTTCGGGCGGATTACGAATATACAAACCGACCCTCGGTCGATGGAATTCTCAGTTAAACTGGTCCTATAAACGCTTGTAATCACTCATGCACGCTGGGTCCAAAGGAGAGAACCCGGGGGGAGTCGCAGGGCGGGGGAGCCGCGATGGAAGGTTAAAAGGAAAAAGTGAATCACAAAGGGACGGCACATAAAGAGCGGGTTAACCAAGCCATCGCTTTTGAGAAGCCGGACCGGACCCCGCGTGATTTCGCTGCCGTCCCGGAGGTCTGGAAAACGCTCGCGGATCACTTTGGGACTGAAGACCGAAATGCGATCCTCAAGCATCTCGAAGTTGATTGCCGGATCATTTCCTATGACAGTTTCTGTGAACCTCCGGACATAGCGCCAAGTGCGATTGATCTAAACGCATCGCAGGAGCGCTCCTCAGTGGGCGGCATGTGGAGGAAAATAGAACCCGACGGGAGCAATCGTGACATCTGGGGGGCACATAGAAAGAGGGTAAGAACGAGCTTTGGCGAGTTGGACGAATTTGCCTCGTTCCCACTGGAAAACGCGGATGACCTCGAGAGCTTAAGGCGATACCGCTGGCCGGCGCCTGAATGGTGGAACTTCTGCTCCCTCCGGGCCACGATCGAAGGTCTTGATCAATCCGAGGAGTACAACATTCGTTACAGGTTGGGGTCGGTCTTTGAAACCGCCTGGTCACTTTATGGATTTCAGAGATTCCTGTCTGACTTGGCGTCTAATCCGGCATTGCCAGTTTATGTGATGGAACGGGTAGCCGAGGTGCATTTGGCAAACCTTGAGAGGGTTCTGGAAATTGCCGGCGACCTCATCGACATCGTCTACTTTTACGACGACCTCGCTACCCAAGAGGGTCTGTTGGTGAGCCCTGCCATGTATCGTCGGTATATTCGGCCGTTTCATCGACGCATCGTCGAAATGGCAAAGCACCATGGCAAGCCCACGATGCTGCACTGCTGCGGGTCAGTATATCCCTTGATCGATGAGCTCATTGAAATGGGATTGAACATTCTAAATCCCATTCAACCCACGGCGAAGAATATGCACCCGGAGAATCTCGCGGAGGAATTCGGCGGAAGAATCGCTTTTCATGGTGGTATTGACGTGCAACAGTTCATGCCGAATGCGACCCCGCAGGAAGTCCGGGAGAAGGCGGACTACACGTCAGAAGTCTTGGGCTCGAGAGGCGGGTACATCCTTTCCGGATCACACCATTTTCAGGCGGATGTTCCGATTGAGAATGTTCTAGCCCTCTATTCGAAAGCGGCATGAAATCATTACGCGGGCGAGTGAACCCGAAGCGCCGAGGTCCACCGCGTGTAGCCATGAGGAGGGTCGACAGATTATGGGAAAGGTGACGGTGGTGGGGAGTTACATCGTTGCCTTAGTCATCGACACCGACCGCATGCCCCTGGAGGGAGAAACATTGGTGGGGCGGAACTACCACAGCACGCACGGCGGTAAAGGCTCGAACATGGCGGTGGCTGCGGCGCGGCTCGGGGCACAATCGGCATTCGTGGGAAAAATCGGCCGGGATTCGTTTGGGAAGGATTTCATTTCGCTCCTCCAGCGCGAGGGAGTCAACCCGGATGGCGTCCTGCATTCCGCCCAACTTCCCACGGCGGTGGGGATGATCATTTACACGACACGCGGAAGCAACGCCATCGTTATCGATATGGGTGCCAATGGGGCGTTCCTTCCGCAAGATGTCGCAGCACAACAAGAGAGAATTGCCGCAGCGGATGTCACACTTTCACCTTTAGAAATTCCGTTGGAAACCGCCTTGGCTGCTGCTCAATTGGCTCGAAAAGGGGGAGCGAATACAATCTTAAATCCCGCCCCGGCGTTGGACCTCCGCCGCACCGACCTGACTTCCGTCTATGCTCTCACGCCGAATGAAATGGAAGGCAGGGTATGCGTTGGCCTGAATCCCGCCGACCCCATTGACGACGCGGACCTCGCCCTGCGGCTGCTCGACTTGGGCGCCGAGAACGTAATCCTGACTCTGGGAGCTAAGGGCGTGATCTGGGCTTGCCAAGGGAGAACGCGAAAGATCTCCGCCTTGGATGTCGATGTGGTGGATACGGTGGGAGCGGGGGATGCCTTTAATGCCGGCCTGGCCACGGGCTTAAGCGAGCATCGGCCACTGCTCGAAGCCATCGCCTTCGGAGTAACAGCGGCATCGTTATCCACGCGGCGGAGAGAAACCATTGATTCGTACCCGTATCGGCCGGAGGTGGACGAGGCTCTCCCAAAGGTGCTCCATCAACTTCAATGACGGAGTCCTGACCGGAATGAAGATTTCTAAAAGCCATCTCTCAAGAAGAACATTCATGAGCGCAGCGGTTGGAATCGGCGCGGGTGCAGCCTCTCTTCCAGGCAAAGCTTCCTCCTTTGAGTTTGAGAGGGATGTGCCAATTGATCCCGCCCCTGCGTCGGCCTTCGAATACGATTTTGGGAGAAACCTAATATGGGCGCCAGATAAGCCGGCGGAGTGGCCGGCGTTCAGGGCAGCTCTGTCAAAGTGGCGGGATGAGACTCGCAAGAGTCTGCGCTACGATGACACTCTCTACCGTCGAGCGGATTTCGCCTGGGTTCCCTCAACCTTCTCTTGCTGCTTCCTGATGATGTTGGACGAAGAATTCCACAACCCCGAAACCAACGAATACACTCTTACCGGCTTCCTGGATAAGGCCGAGAAGGAATTTGGCGGATTCGATGCCATTGTTCTTTGGCACGCCTACCCACGGATCGGCGTTGACGATCGCAACCAATTTGATTTCTACCGGGACACGCCCGGGGGGCTCAGCCGGCTGGGCCTACTGGTTCAGGGCTTTCACCACCGTGGGGTCAAGGTATTCATCGATTACAACCCCTGGGACCAGGGCACGCGGCACGAGCCGGTGTCTGACCTGGATGCTCTGGCGGAACTGGTCAAGACCCTCGACGTTGATGGAATCTTTCTCGACACCTTGAGCAAAGGGGCTGCCGAGTTCCGCGCCAAGCTGGACGCCATTCGACCGGGCCTCGTTCTGGAATCAGAGGGGGCTCCTCCGCTCGAGAACATTCAAGACCATCATATGTCCTGGGCACAGTGGTTCCAGGACAGCTCCACGCTGGGAATCCTGCGCAACAAATGGCTCGAGCGGCGTCACATGCAACACGAAATTCGCCGCTGGGACCGCGATCACACGGGAGAATTGCATTCGGCCTGGATGAATGGAAGCGGCATGATGGTGTGGGAAAACGTGTTTGGCACCTGGGTGGGGTGGAGTGCCCGTGACAAGTCCATTCTTCGCAGCATGCTTCCGATTCAACGCCGTTACGTCCGGCTCTTTTCCGGCGAAGGTTGGACGCCCCTGGTCGCGACCGAAGTGCCGGATCTTTACGCCAGTTCGTGGGAAGGCGGCAACGGCACGCTGCGGTTATGGACGCTGGTCAATCGTTCCCAACGCACGATACAAACCACGTTCCTCAAGGTTACAAATTCGGAGGGAGCCCGTTACTTTGACCTCATCCGCGGAGAAGAGGCTGAAACCTCGGGCCAGGGAGAAGAGATCGTCATCGCCGGAGTCATCCGCCCCCGCGGAGTTGGGGCCTTCGCGGCAGGTACCGATGCAGACTTGGGAAGAGATTTCAGGCAGTTTCTCGCGGCGCAAAAGGAAATTGACTCTCGCGCTGACTTTCGCGTGGATTTCCCGGCGCACAAATCCATGCTCCGGCCCGCAGCGCGAACGCCCAAACCTCCACCCGCATCGGTCCTTTCCTCTATGGCGGAAATCCCACCGGCTGTCATCAACATGGAGGTGGTTTTCAAGGTTCGCGAGTGCGGTTTCTACGAACCGCAAGCGGAAATTGTAGTGGATTTCATGAACCTTCACAAACCCCTCATGTTCTCGCGCGAGGTTCGTTTGTCACGATATGCCATCGACCTCACGCCCGTCACCAATCAGCAGTTTTCTGATTTCTTGAAGGCGAGCGGTTACCATCCCGGGCATCGAGAAAACTTCCTGAAGCATTGGAAGCAGGGCGCGCCGCCGGAGGGTAAGAACGATCACCCTGTTATCTACGTTGACCTCGATGACGCGAGGGCCTACGCCCAGTGGGCGGGGAAACGCCTGCCCACGGAGGAGGAGTGGCAATACGCTGCCCAGGGACCGGACCTTCTCCTCTATCCGTGGGGAAATGAAATGAAGCCGGGGGTCGCGAATGGGAGTGAGTCGGGAGGTACGACAAGCGTGACGGCGTTCCCTGCGGGGCGTTCTCCCTTTGGATGTTACGACATGTGCGGAAACGTCTGGGAATGGACCGAAAGCGAGAGGAGCGATGGCCGGACCCATTTTTGTATCCTTAAGGGAGGGAGTTACTACCAGGCCACCGGATCGGAATGGTACGCCGACGGCGGACCGCAATCCTCCCAATTTGCTTCCAAGTTTCTCCTGATGTGGCCGGGACTCAACCGTTGTGGGACCATCGGTTTCCGCTGTGCCGTTGACATCGCCGAGCCGTAGCTGAACCCCGGAATTCTCAAGGTCACCCTTTTATTCCGGCCTCTCGCAGAGAGGGCAGTCGCCGCATTTGGTGAATCGGTCCTTCTGCCCAAGCTTGATGGAAAGGGGCATATGGAACTTCCAACCGGTTTCCTGCTGGTACTCTCTGCGGGGGTGCTCCAAGGAACCTTCATACTGCCGATGACTTTGACCAAAAAGTGGGCATGGGAGCACACATGGGCAGCTTTTTCACTTTTCGGCATGCTCGCCTTTAACTGGGTTATCACCCTCGTGGCAATCCCGAACATTGTCTCTGTCTACCGGTTAGTCTCCCTCCGAGACATGACGATTTTGACCCTCTTTGGCGCCGGTTGGGGCCTTGGGGCCATTTTATTTGGCCTAGGAATGGACAAACTTGGAATGGCGCTGGGTTACCCGATCATCATGGGCCTCATTGCCAGCCTTGGTGCGTTGATCCCTCTCCTGGTTTTTTCCGCAGCCACGGTGTTTAGGGTTAAAGGCCTGATCCTCCTTCTGGGGACGGCGATCATGATTCTGGGCATCGCAGTTTGCTCATTAGCTGGGGTGCGTGAGCCGAGATCTTCGGATTCTCCAGCGCGGGCCAATTCGCAGGGCTTTGCCGCTGGGCTGGTCATTGCCATCGCCGCAGGGGTTTTGTCTTGCCTACCTAATGTTGGTATGGCGTTTGGTACGAGCGTAATGGTGGCTGCTCAGTCGCTGGGAGTCTCCAGGACTTATTCCGGCACCGCGATCTGGGCACTTTTCTTCACCGTGGGCTTTTTATTGAACGTTGGGTATTGTTTTTATCTCATGGCCAGGCATGAGAATTGGAATGCATACCTTAGCAAAGAGGCTGCGCGGAACTTCGGCTTGAGCGCAGTGATGGCCATCATGTGGATCGTCAGTTTCTATTTGTATGGCATGGGCGCTGCAAAACTAGGCAAATGGGGCGTGGTGGTAGGGTGGCCACTTTTTATTTCACTATCGATAGTGGTGGGTAATCTATGGGGTATTCTGCGGGGAGAGTGGCAGGCTGCATCCCGTTCTGCGCGTATCCTGCTCTACAGAGGCCTCTTCGTGCTCCTTATCGCCGTTATTACAATTGCGGGAAGTAACCTCGCAAGGTGAGGTTTCTCTGGCAAACATCGTCATTGGCGTTGTTCGGCGGAGGGATGATATGTCTAATCCAAGCTATCTGGTGAGCGAACAAGCTCGCGGACGCTGGATGCGTTTAGATACCGTTCAAATCCTAAAGCGTTTTTACTTTTGTGAACGCCTCCTCCTGGTGAGTAAGGCAGCATGGCTACCCTTGATCCCAAGCATCGAAATCAAGACGGAACTTCCGCGCTTCATCTGGCAAGATGCCCAAACGGCCCAGGCTTTGCGCGAGCGAGTGTTTGAGTTGCGTTTTCCCAGCCGAGTTATGGAAGAGGAAGGCGCGGAAGCGGGGTTGGCGGCCCTCTTCGCCGAGGTTCGAAACGCGCCTTCGGTGGCGGCATTTCTGATGGGTATCGCTCGGGTATTGCTCCCGGCCCTTCGCAATGCGTATCGAACCTACTTGGAAACGTCGGATCGCATTGCCGACGGGCCGACGCATCGGTTTCTAGCTTTGGCCCTCACGGAAAAGGAAGAACAGGTTAACACTGTAACCGAATGGGCTGAGTCCGAGGTGGCCAAATCGCGTGAGCTTCGCGAGGTGGCAACCAAGTGGACCCAGTCGATAGCAGTACGGCTCGCAGACCTTGGAGGGTTGGGAATAGGCCCCTCTTCCCCAACATCCAATTCATGGCCTCTGGTTGGGTTCCGGCCGTATGAAATCCCAAGTCGGCCGGCGCGCGACTCCCGTTTCTGGCACTGTCGTTTTTATTGGCCCGATATTGTTGACCTTTCCTTTCCCTATGGTGAGGGAATCACATTGCAACTCCGTTCTGCGGTGAGTCATGTGAACGAGGTTTGGGCCGTGGAAGCGGCTGGCATGATTCTTAGCTCCTTCGCGGGAGTTCTGCCCTGGGAGTGGATCCACGACGCCGCGCGCTGGACATTTGACGAAGCCCGCCACTGCCGAATGGGGTACGAACGCTTGCTGGCGTGGGGGTTCGATTTGGCGGAGATTCCGCTTGGAACATATATCTACGAAAGCTTTGCAGGGAAGGATCCCATATATGCCCTCGGAATGCTCTATTTCTTTGAGACGAAAAACATCCGCCACAAGCCGGACCGGACCCGCCGCTTCCATGATTACGGCGACAAGCTCAGTGAACATGACATGGATTTTGATTGGGCTGATGAGATGATTCACGCTGGGTATGGAAAACGTTGGCTTCGGCATCTCCTCGCCGTTCGCGGGCAGGATCCTTCCGATTATGAGCAGATCCGCGAGCGTTGCAGCGAGATGGTAGCCGATCTTGTCATGTCTGCCACCCCCGATGAGATTGTTGACATCAAACGCATAGCGAACGTGCTAATCTCCAAATGTGTTCGGCCATTGCACGAGAGGGGAATGGGGTCAATTGATCAGAGCTGAGTCCGGGTATCCAGACATTGGGCGTGCGCTGCGCAGGAAGAATCGCTATTGGAGACTAGACCCAAGCGCATGTTATAGATAGCCACGCCCAAGTTAACGACTTCATCGACTAGAAAAAAGTGGCCACCCGACAGCTCGTCCACCACAAAGGTGCGGTCTCGCGTCGCATTCTGATCCCTAACCTTGACGGCAGATGGGAAGATTGGTATGGTTTTCGTAGAGGTTTTGGCTCAAGAACTCTTTCGTCTTGGCGTGCTCGCCAAGATCCTGTGATGATCATTCGGTATACCGATTTGTCCACACCCGAGGTGTATTACATCGTTCGTCGGTCGCACCGAAACCCCAGTGCGATGGAGAGATTGGAGACGAAATGGGCAACTAATGGGCAAAGAGGAAAAGTCAATATCCCACTAAGCTACAGAAATGAAGATATTTCCATGTAAACTCGGACGGGTAGAGCAACGGTTTCTTAAAATGCAAAAACTTCGACTTGTCGATGATTTAAACCTATGAAAAATAAGGGCCTGTAGCTCAGACGGATAGAGCAACGGTTTCCTAAACCGT
>CAZCVY010000174.1:0-15399 GCA_964501985.1 uncultured Acidobacteriota bacterium
CCAGAACCGTCGCCGTCGTGGTGCCGTCGCCGGCCACGTCGGAGGTCTTGGAAGCTACTTCCCGCACCATCTGGGCGCCCATGTTTTCCAGGGGATCCTTCAGTTCGATCTCCTTGGCCACAGTCACGCCGTCCTTGGTGATCAGGGGAGAGCCGAATTTCTTGTCCAGAACCACGTTGCGGCCCTTGGGTCCCAACGTCACTTTCACGGCGTCCGCGAGCTTGTTCACGCCCCGGAGAATCGCTTGCCGGCTATCTTCGCCGTGGATAATCTGTTTTGCGTTTGCCATCTTACCTCCCTCCAATTCCTTTCCTCCCCTCCCGATTTATTGCCTCGGGATGGCGGAGTTGATGAGTTCAAGTTTGCCCCCGCAGCGTGCTCCGCGCTTTCCGGCGCGTGCCGCCGCAACGATTACGCACCCGCACTTACTTCTTGCCCGCTGCTGCTTTCGCGCCTTCGATGATTCCCAGCACTTCGTCTTCGCGCAGGATCAGGTACTCGTGATCGTCTACTTTGATCTCCGTGCCAGAGTATTTGCCAAACAGGATGCGGTCGCCCGCCTTGACGTCCAGGGGAATGACCTTTCCGTCTTCCGTCTTCTTGCCATTGCCGGCGGCGATCACCTCGCCCTCCTGCGGCTTCTCTTTCGCCGAGTCAGGGATGATGATTCCACCCTTGATTGTTTCCTTTTCTTCGATCCGCTTCACTATCAGTCGGTCATGAAGAGGTCTAACCGTCATGATTGAGTCTCCTTTCCTCCTCAGATTCACCCGAAGCTGGACCCGCCGGACTTTGAGCGGCTCATGCCCCCACCCGGAGGCCCCCTCGGGCTATCGCAATGAGGCCTTAATCGTTGATTTTTGTGCTGCCCCGCGATTCCATCCGCGCTGCTTAGCACTCACCTATCGCGAGTGCTAATGTAGTCTGATTGGAAAGAATTGTCAAGCATCAAATTTCGCCTGAAATCAGCGATTTAGCACTCGTCGCCATTGAGTGCCAATTCTCCTTGTAAATTTTTCTACCACCGGTTAATCTCTTCAAGGAATTGAGACAATGACAGTTACTATGGTTCTCGATGTGAGGGAAGGCAGCCACGATAAGTTTCTCATCAGTAGACTTTGCGCCTTCGTTCATATTTCGGTACGCCCAGTGTCACCCCGGCCCGCGCCCCCGAAACAGAGCATAATTTGTTTTGGGATAACCCCGAATTTGTTCCCTTGAAATTCTTCCTATATAATGCCAAGTCAACATGAAACGCCCTCAGTCCCAGCCGCTCCCATGGTCCCTCCGATTGGTTTGCGCCTTCCGGCTATCGGTATTGGCTCTGGCCGCCTGCCTATTGATCTTGGCTCCCGCTGCCTTCGCGCAGGAAGAGGACAAGGATCTTCCCCTGCCTGAAACGAAGGCAAGCCCAGCACCCCCAGATTCCCTGCTTCCTCAGATCAATACGGCGATTCAGGGCATCACCACTCCCGATGCAGCGGCCCTCGCAAAGGCTCTGCGGATCGGCGAGACCCGGGAGGGTGGCGCGCCGCCGAACACGCTTGCTCCGATTGGCGATGTGGAGGGCGACGGCGTGCCGGAAATGGTGCTGAAATGGGCGATCCCCGACGTTGCAGCCGCTGCCGAGGTGACGCCTGCTCCCGACTCGAGTCCCCTGTGGGCCGTCTATTTGCTGTCCTGGGACGGCGCGCATTGGAAGGCCTCGCGCTTGGTAGCTGAAGCGGAAGACTTCAAGATTGTCGTGATCAATCTGGGACCGCCGGTGGGTCGCGCTGTAGCCTTGTTGATGCAGGAAGGCGACCCTGGCGTTCCCCACCCAGCAGTGTTTCAGTTCAAAGACCACTTGGCGACGATCCTCTGGGACGCACAATCGGACGACAGTCGGTTCCAGCCTCTTTTGCAAGGCCAGGTGAGTTTTCGCGACCATGAGGGTGCGCCGTCGGAAATGATCGAGACCGGACGCGCCGACCCGGGGCTTCTCCATGTCGCCCCGAGCGGCCGTCGGGGTTTCGAGGCGCGCGCGGTCTACCACTGGGATGGGAAAGCGTTCATTCCCGCCAAGACGGAGTACACTGCGAACCAGGATTACACCATCTATCGCTTCATTTCGGCCCTTCATTTGCACGATTACGCCTCCGCCTACGCGCTGGTGGTTCCCGCAAGGTTCCTGAATGCCGACGCGCCAACGCTCGATGCCTTCCGCCACTTCATCCAGGACAACTGGCCGGAGTTTCTTCAGAACGAAGTGTTCGAAGCGCCGGAAGTGCCCGCCGGAGCTCGCGACGAACACCTTTTCGTGCTGCCCAAGCCGGACGGCGTCAAGGTTTATCACCCGGTTTGCTCGAGCGATGGTAAATTCCTCCTGACCGGATTGACCAGCAGCCGGGAGGCGGCGGAGCCTTGAATCGGGAGATCGGGTGATCGGGTGAACAATCCACACGGGCGAATAATCGTGATAGCGGGTGGGCAGAGGACTAAGTGGGGCAGGCTGGTTCTTTGTTCTACCGCTCACCCGATCTCCCGATTACCTGATAAAACATGAGGCCGCCCGATGATCGAGAAAGTTGGTGAGCCGTTGACCAATTCGACTTGGCCGGTTCTTTGTTCACCCGATCTCCCGATCTCCCGATAGATTATGACCCTGCCCCACGCGATCCTTCTCTTCTCGGCCGCATTGCTGGCGGGTGCGATGAATTCCGTCGCGGGCGGCGGCAGTTTCTTCTCCTTCCCCGCGCTGCTCTTTACCGGCGTCCTGCCCATTCCCGCCAATGCCACCAACACCGTGGCCGTTTGGCCGGGCTCGGTGGCGAGTGTCTTCTCCTATTGGCACTGCCTGCCCAAGTCGGCGCGCGTCATGGTACCGTTGATTACCATCAGCGTTATCGGCGGTGTGGCGGGGGCCGTGGTCCTGCTGCACACCCCCCAGGCGACTTTCATGACGCTGGTTCCGTACCTGTTCGGAGTCGCCACCTTGCTCTTCGCGTTTGGCAAGCGGCTGACCTCGAAGCTCGGCAGCGTGATCAAGAGGACTGGTCCTCCCTCCCTGCTTACAATCGCCGGTCTGACCCTGGTGCAGTTCTTCATTGCCCTTTATGGCGGCTTCTTTGGCGGCGGCATGGGAATCCTCATGCTCGCGATGCTCGAGATGGTTCATATCGAAGATATTCACGCAATGAACGGCCTGAAAGCTCTGCTGGGCACGGCAATCAATGGAGCTGCCGTGGTGACGTTCATTGTCGCCGGGCAAGTGGTGTGGCCGCAGGGAATTCTGATGATCGTCGCGGCCGTGATTGGGGGATACGGCGGCGCCCACTACGCCCAGAAAATCGATCCCCGGTGGGTGCGCGCCACGGTGATCACGGTCGGAACCGGAATGACCATCTACTTTCTTTGGCGCCATTGAGTTACTAGAAACGGGATACGGGATAGGGGACAAGCGACACGGGAAACGGAGCTCGGGATACAGGACAAGTGGCACGGGCCACGACTTTCGGGACAAGTAACGTGGGACGCGGTCTGTGGAATCTCGAGTTTTCAACATGGAATCGCTTCATCCTCCGAGCCTCCGGGGCAACCGGGACGGACGGCGCTAACCTTTGCCTGTGGCTGCGGATATCGCCAACGAAATGGCCTGAGTTTTGGTCACGCCGCCTCCCGTGGCGGTGACGGTCAGGGTCGACGTACCGGCGGCCGCTCCCGAGCCGACTGTAATGCGCAGGATACTTGTGCCGGTTCCCGGCGAGGCGATACTGGCGGGCGCAAGGGTGGCCTTAACTCCACTCGGAAGTCCGCTTACCGACAATGTGATTCCGGGCGAAAATCCGCTTCCCGCAGTCGTGGTCACCGTTATTGAAACAGATCCGCCCCTCGCCACGCTCGCGCTCGCGGCGTTCGTTGCCAGGGTAAAACTTGGGGACTGGGTGATGGTGAAGGGTATGATTTGAGTTTGCGTAACACCCCCGCCAACAGCCGTCACAAATAGGGTGGAGGTTCCCGACTTTGCCGCGGAGGACGCCGATAGCGTCAATGTGCTGCTGCCGCTGCCTGGCGTGGCAATGCTGGTGTGGGTAAAGCTTGCCGTCACCCCGCTCGGGGGCCCGCTCACCGCGAGCGCTATCGCCGAGCTAAATCCATTCACCAATGTGGTGGTTAACGTTATCGCCGCCGTGCCGCCCGGCGCCTCACTGGCGGTCGCGGTACTCGGAGTCAGAGTAAAACTGGGCGCAGTGACCGTTACACTGAGAGAGAGGGTCCGCGTAAGGCCGCCTCCCGTTCCGGCGAAGGTCAAGGTGTAAGTGCTCGCCACCTCGCTTGACCCTGCGGCGATGGTTGCCGTCACGGGGGCGGTAGAGGTCAGGGTGGGGGATGAGAAGCTCACTTTCATACCGGTCGGGGCTCCGGTCACCGACAGCGTCACGGGCGAACTGAATCCGCCCTCCACGCTCTCACTCAAGGTCACACTGCTCGTCTTACCTTGCCCGACGGAAACGTTTGAAGCGCTGGATGCCATGGTAAAAGTCGAGGCACTGCGTCCGCTCCAATGCTTGACCAGTAGGAAAGCGTCGATTGATCCGAGCCCCGTGGCAAAATCATAGCCCGCGCCGGCGTTATAGCCTTGAACTCCCGGAACGCTATTATTACCTCCCGAGATGTCGGGGAACACGAGCGGACCGTCGGCCGAGAGTTGCTGGTTTGCCAGTGAATACAGAACGGGATTGATGTTTCCCTGCGTTGCCGCGCTGTTTTGGAGTATCAATGCGATGACGCTGGCGAAAGACGGTGCGGCCGCGGACGTCCCGCCGATGCATACGGTGTTACCCTGGAGTTGGATCAAATAGGCATCGTGGGTCGACGCCGCTACCGCCACATCGGGAACGTCCCGGGCCTTGTCTCCAGGGACTCCAGGGGCAGCCTGCCAACTGGGCTTGGCGCACACGGAGCTCGCTCCGCCCCCGGTCGCCCAGAGGCCGCTGGTCGAGGAGCTTTGGTTCCAGGTGAATTCCGGGATGTAGCCGAGGGCGGACACCCCACCCCCGCCATTCGTTGACCCCCAGTACACTCCCGGATTGGCCGTATCATTGAATTCCGTGCCTCCCACGCACGTGCTGTAGGGCGTCGAGCACATGCCATTGACGCCCCTTCCATGAGTTGCGGTGGTTGAATTCGGGTTGTCGCAACCCGCTGCGCCGGAGTCGCCGGCGGCGACAAAAACCGATTGGCCTTGCGACGCGGCTTGCGCCCAGAGGCCGTTCCAGAAAGCGTTGCCGGAACTCCCCAGTGCCGCTTCGCAGACCCCATAACTCACGGTAATGATCGGAGCCACATTTTTGCTCACAACGTACGCGGAGGACAGGGCGATGCCGTCCGTGGCGGTCGACCGGGAAGTAACGAACTTGACAGAAACGTTTTTGGCGATGGCGCCTGCCCACTCGACATCCAGCGTGGACTCGATTTCGTCGCCGCTATCGGGAATGCCCGGATCGGGGCCATTGGTTATGATTGTTGGATTCTTTGCTGGCAGCCCAAAGTTGCTGCGAAAGGTTGCAACGTCGCTCATCGTGATGTCGGAGCGCCCGACCACTGCGATGCTCTGTCCACTGCCGTCGAGCCCTTGGCTGGCAAGCGGCTCCACGTCGTAGATGGCGTCCCAGTCGAGCGGCGCCAGGTAGTGAACGCTGCTGCTCACGGTAAAGGCGGGCAAGATCTCGTGCAGCGCGGCGCTACGAAAATCGTGCAGCGAAACGACTCCCTGCACGACTTCCGCGAGCGCTTGGGGGATTTCGGGATCTGATGCATTCGCGTAATGTGCTTCTCCTCGGACGGAGTACTTTTGCATCGAGGTATGGAAGGTCGATTCCACTTGCCCCGCCGTGCCGCTGAAGACAATCGCGCGGCGTGAAGAAGGAACTTCATCCACCTTCATCCCGTGCATCTCCAGCCAATCCGCCACCTGCGCCAAATCGGATTCCGAGATCCCGTAATGCTCGCCGAACGCCTCAGGTGTAATCCACTGATGGTAATAACGCGAAGCGGGGTCCTGCTGGGCGCGAATTAGCTCTTCGAGTGCCTCCGGCTGGGAAACGTCAGGGCCGAGAACAAGCACCATCCTCTCCATGGGCTGGCTGGGGGAAACTTCCCCGACGAGGTTCTCGGGCCTTGCCAGTGGATGCACATTGCCGTTAAGCGAAAATCGTTGCGAGTCATCGATTTCCGCTTCCACTCTGTCGGTCGGGTAGATGTTCAAGGGATCATCGTTGTTATCCTGACTCAACGCAGTTCGTGGCCAAGTGACAAGCGGCGACAAGAGGACGAAAAACATGAGGAAAGCGGCTTTTCTGCCGTGCATGGGGCCTCGCAGCAACATCAGAGTTTATAAATACATATTACAATAATACGTTAGGCTAAGAATTAGACTGCCTTCAATAGTACCTCAGTCCCGAATGGGGATAGAAATGTCCGCGAAAGCGTTAAAGTTTTCACAGAGAGGATCGAATTGGGCGGGCGGGGTCGATTGGCTGAATGGGACAGATCTATAATATCAGCGGCACTCACCGGGGTTGCGGACCTTCAAAACGCCATCCGCACTTGATGCTTTTGCGGAATTTGCGCGTCTGGCCCCGTTTCAGCTTCATAATTCATCATTCATAATTCATAATTAGCTTGAATGACTGACGAACCGAAATTCCAAACGGTGGGAAACCCCTACATCGAATTTGTCCACGTCGACAGGGCGTTTGGGGACCTTCGAGTGCTCGAAGACGTGAGCTTCGACGTCCGCCGCGGCGAGATGGTGGCGATCCTCGGGCGAAGCGGTGTGGGCAAAAGCGTGACGCTCAAACACATTCTGGGTTTCTTGAAGCCGGACGCGGGGCAGGTGTTTGTAGCCGGGCGAGAGGTTTCCGCGCTGAGCGAGGAAGCGCTGATGGACGTCCGCCGGCGCGTGACCATGGTCTTTCAATCCGGCGCGCTCTTCGATTCCCTCACGGTCGGCGAGAATGTTGCCTACCCTCTGCGCGAGCGGGCTGAGCGCGGGTTGGCTTTGGGCGAGGATGGAATTCAACAGCGGGTTGACGAACTGCTGAGGGATGTTGAACTGGAAGGAATGCACGAGTTAATGCCCTCTGACCTGAGCACCGGAATGAAACGCGCCGTGGCGATTGCGCGCGCGCTGGCAGCGGACCCCGAGTGCATCCTCTATGATGAGCCCACCACCATGGTTGATCCGCTGATGGCGCAAACGCTCGGCGACCTGATCCTCAAGGTTAAGACGAAAACGGGCCTGACCTCCGTTGTGGTGACGCATGATATGAAATTGGCCCGCAAACTTGCGGACCGCGTCGTCTTCCTGGTGGACGGCCGGGTCGGTTTTTTTGGCACGATCCGGGAAATGGACCAATCCACCGTGCCCATGGTGCAGGAGTTTATTCAGCTTGATGAGGTCTCGTTCCTATCCGCCGGGGAGCGCGGCAAGTGAGTTGGTAGTCGATGGTTGATAGAACAAAGTCACGGGTCCATCGTTCACGATTGATGTGGCGGCGAGTTTGCCATTGACTATCAACTATCAGCTTTCAACTTGTCGCCGAAGGGATTCCACTCATGCTCCTTCTAGACCGCCATGAAGTCGAAAGTCTGCTCGATCTCGGCCGACTGATTGATGCGCTTGGCCCCGCGATGGCTGAGTTGAGCGCGGGACGTGTCTCCATGCCCGAACGCATTATGATGCACGTGCCGGAGCGTGGCGGCCTGCTTGCGGCCATGCCGGTATACCGCGGCGTCAGCCGGACGCTTTCCACGAAACTGGTCAGCGTTTTTCCCGAGAACGGGGCGCATGGCATACCCAGCCACCAAGCGGTGATTCTGGTTTTCGACGCGGAAACCGGCTCGCCGCTCGCACTCATGGATGGGACCTTCATCACCGCGGCGCGGACCGCGGCCGGGTCGGCCCTCTCGGCCCGCCTTCTGTCCCGCGAGGACGCTCATGTATTGGTGATTATCGGAACCGGCGTCCAGGCCCACGCCCACGCCTTGACAATACCGCTTGTGCGGCCCATCCGGGAGATTCGAATCGTGGGCCGCAACGGGCAGAAGTCGGCGCGACTGGCAGCGGAAATTACGACGGAGCTGGGCATCCAAGCCAGCGCGTGCGAGCTTGCGGCAAAAACTTTCGCGGATGCCCTTATTATTTGTGCCGCAACGCACTCGGCCGAACCTGTCGTGAAAGGCGCGTGGCTTAAGCCGGGCACGCACGTAACCTCCGTGGGCTTGAATCCCCGCGGCTGCGAAGTGGGCGCCACAGCGGTGTTGAAATCGCTGGTGGTCGTTGAGTCGCGGGCGGCGGCGCTCGCGCCCAACGCTGGCGGTGCGAATGACCTAAAATGGCCTATCCGCGATGGGTTGATGCGGGAGGGTCATATTTACGCCGAAATCGGCGAGCTTGTTTCCGGCGCCAAGGCCGGGCGCACTTCACCCCAGCAAATAATCCTGTACAAATCCGTAGGAGTCGCGGTGCAAGATGCGGTCGCGGCACACCTGGTGCTGGAAGCGGCGCAGAAGGCGGGCGTTGGGCGGGAATTTAAGATTAACTAAAGGTCAAAATGCAAAAGTCAAAAGGCGAAAGTCGAGGGCGGCAGACTTGCGCATCTCTTAGTCCCTTCGGCGACGAACCGTGGCAAAGACTGAAAGGGGAATGTCACGCTGACGAACAGCTATGTTTTGCTGTTAACTTTTGAGTTTTGCGTTTTGACTTTTGACCTGTATTTTCCCGATGCCTACGAAACCCAAAATGACCCTCGACCGGGTCCTTTCGCGCTTTGGCCTTGCTTCGCGGACCGTGGCGCGTCGGGCGATTGTGGCGGGCCGCATGAAGGTGAACGGCCGCACCGAGCGCAATCCGGATGTCTGGATTGATCCCGACCGCGACGCGTTTCACCTCGACGGCCAGCGCTTGAAGCCCGCGCGCAAACGCTATCTGCTCTTCTACAAGCCCAAAGGAGTGATCACCAGCCACGGCGACCCTGATGGCCGCGAGACGATTTATAAGTACCTGGGTGAAGAGGTGAGATGGGTTTCGCCAGTTGGACGGCTGGATAAAGATACTTCCGGACTTCTGCTGCTGACCAATGACACGACATTCGCCGACCTTATCAACAGCCCGGAGTCGAAGGTCGCCAAGACCTATCTTGTGAAAACCAATGACTTGATGAGTGACGAAGTCATCGCGCGTCTCAAGGCCGGAGTGGAAATGAAGCGCGGCGATTTTGCTCAACCGCTCAGCGTGCAGCGGCGCGAAGACCGCGGCAAGTATACGTGGCTGGATGTGGTTTTGACGGAGGGAAAAAACCGCGAGGTACGGCGCATGGTGGAAGCTGTGGGTTTCAAGGTTTTGAAACTCGTGCGCACTCGCATCGGGCCGCTGACCCTCGAGGGATTGGAAGTGGGGAAATGGCGTGAACTTACCGCCAACGAAGTGGGTGGCTTACGGAGGGGCGGTGGAAGGCAGTAAGCACATGTCAGTGGGCCGTAAGCAAAAAGCAATAGGGGTAGGGCAGGTATTTTCTGTTTCGCCGTACCCCGCCGCGGCATTTCATCGCTTCGAGTTCGAAATCCGTCGACCCTTTCTCCGCCACTGCCAACCCTGGAGCAAAATCGATCATCCTATAATTGACTACGGGGTATTTTCGGTACCGCCCAATTCGACCCTCAAGTGGAAAGAGCAGACGCCCGGTCCATGCCAACTGTCGTCGCAAGCGACAAACTGTATTCCAATTCGGTAAACCCGCAATGGGTACGATTACTTGACGTGCTGCAAATGAATGTTCATTTTGCGCATTGCGAAGGCGCCGAGCTTTTTCAGTCGGATGGGAAGAGAGTTCTCGACTTTCTTTCCGGCTACTGTGTTCACAACACAGGGCACAACCATCCTGATATTATTGCAGCGCTACATGAGGAATTGGACCGGAACGGGCCGGTGATGCTGCAAAGCTGTGTGCCCGAGCTGGCGGGTGAACTTGCCTCGCGCCTCTGCGCAGGTGCCGGGGGACGACTGACGAAAGCCCATTTCACCAGCTCCGGGAGCGAGGGGGTGGAAGCCGCCATCAAGTTTGCGCGCGCCTGCACCGGTCGCGCCGGCTTGCTGTTTGCCGACGGCGCATTCCATGGGCTCACGTGCGGAGCTCTTTCGCTAATGGGGAACGAATTCTGGCGCGAGGGTTTCGGCCCATTTCTGCCCGAGGCCCGCCAGATCCCCTTCGGCGATCTGGAGAGTCTTGACGCCGAGCTTTCCACGAGAAAGTGCGCCGCCTTCTTCTTGGAAGCAATTCAGGGCGAAGGCGGCATCCGGGTTCCCGATGGGCAGTACTTGGAGCAGGCTCAAGCCCTGTGCCGAAAGTACGGCAGTCTGTTCATTCTGGACGAAGTTCAAACGGGCCTGTACCGCACGGGCCGGTTTCTGGCCGCCCAGCACTTTGGCCTCGACCCGGACATGGTGATACTCGCCAAGGCGCTGAGCGGGGGGTTGGTGCCGGTGGGCGCCGTTCTGATGACAGACGATATTTATAACTCAGTTTATAGCTCGCTCCATCGAGCCATCATTCACACTTCGACTTATTCCGAAAGCACTTTGGCGATGCGGGCGGGCGTGGCCACGCTGGATGTGTTGGAGTCCGAGCGACTCGGCGCTCGCGCCTTGGCACTCGGCGAAAACCTGCGCCAGCAATTGCGAGAAACACTCGCCGGTTATGAAATGGTGAAGGAAGTCCGCGGTCTGGGCCTGTTTTGCGGGGTCGAGTTCCAGGCGCCTCGGCATTGGACGCTGCGGGCACCCTACGAAACCTTCAAGCGGATCCATCCAGGAATGTTCGGGCAAATGCTGGTCATGAACCTCTTCCGTGAGAAGGGCATCCTCACCCAGATTTGTGGCAACAATTTCCAGGTGTTGAAGGTGGCGCCACCGTTGGTGGTTACAGAGGCGCAGGTTGACGAGTTTGTGCGAAAGCTGGATGAGGTGGTGGAGTCGGTGCATGCCTCCACAACCTTCTGGACAGAGGCGCTAGGGTTGGCCCGGCGTATGGTCAATATTTGAGAGAGATGAGCGCCGGCGCGTGACGCGCTGCCTGGGCTACGGCTGATTCCACCAGCGTTGGTAACCGGCGGCTTTCGTGCTCTATGGGCTCACCAACAATTCATCTTATACTTTTTGCGTTGGCGCAGGGAGTCCTGAGCCCTATCAGTGTCTCGCTGCCACCGTCTGCGCCCTTGGACCAGGGATTTCGCCAGATGTATAACCTCGAATTCACCGACGCCCACAAGACGTTTGAGGCCTACGCCGACGCGCACCCCGACGATCCCTTTGGCCCCACATCCGATGGCGCCGCTTACCTGTTTGACGAATTTAATCGCCTGGGAGTTTTGCAGAGCCAGTTGTTTGTGGATGACGACAAATTCAAGGAAAGAGAGAAACCATCGCCCGACCCCGCCGCGCGTGAGAAATTCTATGGCGCCATCGCACAGAGTCAAAAACTGGCGGATGCAGTCCTTGCGCGTTCCCCGCGCGATCGCAATGCGTTGTTCGCGACGGTTCTGAATCTCGGGCTGGAGTCGGATTATCTGGCGTTGGTAGACAAGAGGGATCTGGCGTCTCTTGCCGCCACAAAACGCGCCGGACTCGCGGCGGAAAAGCTGCTGGCGGTCGATCCCACCTGCTACGACGCCTATTTGGCCATCGGAGTCGAAAACTACATTCTGGGATTGAACCCCGCGCCGGTGCGCTGGTTCCTGCGGCTTTACGGAGCGGAAACGGACAAGGAAGTGGGCATCCAGAAATTGCAATTGACCGCCACGAAGGGGCACTACCTTCTGCCCTTTGCGCGGCTTTTGCTGGCGGTTGCCGCCCTCCGCGATAAGCATCGCGACCAGGCCAAAGCACTGCTGCAGAATCTAGTAGAGGAATTTCCCAACAATGGACTTTACAGGAGAGAACTCTCGCGGCTTCAGTAAATGCTACTTCTTTTATGCAGGCGCGCGGGTAGAATGTAGATATGAAGATTGCGAGTGTTGGCAGCGCCTTTCCCAAGCATTATTACCCGCAGGAATTGCTCAGCGCGGCATTACGGAAGTACTGGAATGGCCGTCTTAAAAACCCCGACGTGGTGGATCGGATGCACGCGCACGCCGAAATTGACGGCCGGTTTCTGGCGTTGCCCGTGGACGCTTATTACGAAATGACGACCTGGGGACAGGCCAACGATGCCTGGATTGAGTGTGCGCAGGATCTGGGTCAACAGGCCCTTTGCAGGGCCTTGGCGGGTGTAGGGCTTGCCCCACGGGATCTCGACGCCTTATTCGTAGTCTCGGTCACGGGAATTGCCAGTCCCTCGCTTGACGCGCGCCTGGTGAATCGCATGGGCCTATCCTCGCGCATCAAGCGCATTCCCATATTTGGGTTGGGGTGCGTGGCGGGCGCCGCCGGAATCGCGCGCGCGGCGGATTACGTGCGCGCCTTTCCCCGCCAAGTCGCCGCGCTGCTTGCGGTAGAGCTCTGTTCGCTGACCCTCCAGAAGGAAGATGTTTCCATGGCCAATCTGATTTCCTCGGCGCTGTTCGGCGATGGCGCGGCGGCGACGATCGTGGTGGGGGCGGAGAGAGATTACTCCGGAGCGGAAATCCTGGACACGCGATCGGTTTTCTATCCACAGACAGAACACATTATGGGCTGGGACATTTCGGAAAAGGGATTCCAAATCGTTCTCTCACCTACGCTGCCGCAACTGATTGTTGATCATCTCGGCCACGACGTGGACGCTTTTCTGGCGGACCACGATCTCACCCGCAAGGACATTGGCCGATGGATCCTGCACACAGGTGGCCCTAAGATCCTCGAAGCAACCGGGACGGCGCTCGGCCTGTCGAAAGAGCAAATGGATGCCTCGTGGGATTGCCTGCGTCAGGTGGGCAACCTCTCCTCGGCTTCTGTGCTCCTCGTGCTGGAGGAGGTCTTCAAACGGCGCCGTCCAGAGCCAGGGACATATTCCCTGCTGGCCGCCATGGGACCGGGATTCTGCTCGGAGTTAGTCCTTCTTCGGTGGAATTGATGGGATCCGAGACTCTTAAGACTGACGCCTTCATCGTTGGTGGCGGCCCTGCTGGGCTGGCCACGGCAATCGCCATCCGGCAACGGGGCTTGCGGGTGATTGTGGCGGACCACGCGCGCCCTCCCATTGACAAACCCTGTGGCGAAGGGCTGATGCCGCGAACGTTGTCTGCGCTGAATGAGCTTGGCATTACGTTCGGCCCCGCGCAGGGCATTCCTTTTTGCGGGATTCGCTTTCTTGGTGAAGGGAGGGTGACGGAGGGCGTATTTCCCCGTGGCTACGGATTGGGAGTTCGCCGCACCACGTTGCACCAAGCTCTTGCCGACAGAGCGGCGGAGGTGGGCGTGGAATGCCTCTGGGGATCACCCGTCAGGGGCGTTAATGGCGGAGAGGTTTGGCTCGATTCGGGCGGCATCCAGTCCCGCTGGATCATCGGCGCCGACGGACAAAATTCGCGCGTGCGCAAATGGGCCGGGTTGGATCATTTCCGCCCGCGGAAAACTCGCATCGGATTCCGGCAGCATTTCCGTGTCGCGCCGTGGTCGGACTTCGTGGAAGTCCATTGGGGCCGCCGTTGCCAGGTCGCGGTCACTCCTGTCGGCCCGGACGAACTGGGTTTGGTGCTGACGTCGCGGTTCCCACAACTGCGGCTGAAGGAGGCTCTCACTGATTTCCCGGACCTTGCCGGAAAACTGGAAGGGCGCCCGGCCGTCACCAAGGATATGGGCGCCATTTCAGCCCTGCGCATCGTCCGCCGGGTTTCGCAGGGGTGTTTCGCGTTAGTAGGTGATGCCTCCGGTTCTGTTGACACGCTCACCGGCGAGGGGCTGGGACTGGCGTTCCGGCAGGCAAGTGCGTTGGCAGAGGCTTTGGCCAATGACGATCTAGAAAGTTACGAGGCAGCCCATCGCCGCATCAACCGCCCGTCGGAGCTGATGTCCCAGGTGTTGTTCGCCCTCGAGGACCGCGCTTGGCTCCGGCGCCGGGCATTCGGCGCACTCGCTAGCGAGCCGCATTTGTTCGATCGGCTACTGGCCGCTCATGCCGGAACCCTATCTCCCAGGACTTTCGGCTTCGGCAATATCTTCAGGTTGGGCTGGAGGCTGCTCGCCAACCCCAGTTGAAAGACCGAATTCACGGACTCCATTTTCCATGACCAGACATTGTTTTTTGCGGGGAAGTTTCTTCACTCTGACGTTGGTTCTGCTCACCTTTGCAATCAGCTCGCCGGCGATTGCGCAAGACGCCACGCTGGAGCTCGATCCCGCCGCGACACAAGTGAGTTTTACTCTGGGCGACGTGCTCCATACCGTTCACGGGACGTTCAAGCTCAAGCGCGGGACGGTGAAATTCGATCCGGCCTCGGGACACGCCAGTGGACAGGTGGTGGTTGACGCCACCAGTGGCGATAGCGGCAGCCATGCTCGCGACCGCAAGATGCACAAAGACGTTTTGGAAAGCGCCCAGTATCCTGAAATCATCTTCACGCCAAACCAAATCGAGGGGCAGGTTCTGCCGCAGGGGGATTTTAGGGTCCAGGTTTTGGGAACCTTCACAGTGCATGGCGCGGGCCATCCTCTTACCCTCGTGGTCCAAGCGCACCTGGCCGGAGACCGGCTGACCGCTGAGACACAATTCACCGTCCCCTATGTGAACTGGGGCCTGAAGAACCCCAGCACGCTATTCCTGCGCGTCAACGACAGCGTTGATATCGCCATTCACGCGGCCGGCCAGATAAAGTTGACGGCAACACACTAACCGCAACACCAGGGAAGATCTCTCGCGGTCTATGTTCTCCTTTCCTCGCACCGGGCATGTGGGTACAATTCGTTTTTGATGGAGCACACCACATCGGGCCGTCAAACCGGGCGCGGGTGAATTTATGCAAAAAATGTTCCGAATTATTCTAGGGGTCGCACTGGTGGGCTTGGTGCTTTACGCGGCCGACCTAGCCACGCGCGATTGCCAGCTTGCTCCCTACGTTTACGACGATTGCATGTGGGTCTGGCTCCGCACTCACTTGGGTTTGCCGGCAAGCCGTCTGTTGCGCATGGTGGTTCTGGAGACCGTCGGCATTGCTCTCGTGGTAGTTCTCTACCTTACGTTCCGATATATATTCCCTTTTCGCCGAATGACGCGGCCCGCACCAGATGCTTCGACATCCGGAGCCCGTAAACCTTAGTTTTGTCAGCAAACATTTGGCGCGTCTCGTAGCGGCACCCCTCGTGGGCGCGTGAGCTGAGGGCGCCCCTGGTGTGTTCTGTGTCAAGACATCCTTTACAGCGTGTATCAGGACATCCTTTACACT
>CAZCVY010000175.1:0-12420 GCA_964501985.1 uncultured Acidobacteriota bacterium
GGTTTTCAAGACCGCCGGTTTCAACCGCTCACCCATCCCTCCAGCCTTTACCTCGCTATACCTTTCGTCTACAGACTATCCAACCCAATTTGGTGGCAAGGCCGCGGCGGCAACATGGCCACGGTGGAAGATCCTGCCACGCTTTCATCCGCAAGGTTAGCACATTTCTGAGCGCACTTGTACGCCGGGAGTCAGCCGGCGACCCTAGCGAGCCTGAGCTTTAAGGTTGCTTCCCCCTCCGCCGACGACGTCGAACCATCGACGGATTGCAACGGTGGGCGATTTTTTCAGCCCCGGAGTGCGACTCAGCCTTGCATTCAGCCGCCCGAGGGTATACATTGCCGTCACGTAAAAAATGAAATTGGAACTTTGTCCCGCAGGCTGGCAGCACCTGCGGCACTCAATAACAAAAGAGAGTTGGGAAAACATGGAAGAGCTTCAAGAGCTCCACGAGCACGCAGAGCACGGCTCGCACGACCCCTCGCTGATGCCCGTCACTTTTACCATGGCGGTGCTAGCCGTGGTGCTGGCGGCGATCTCGTTACTGGGCCACCGCGCGCATACGGAAGAATTGCTATTTCAAAGTAAGGCAACAGATGCTTGGGCCTATTTCCAGGCGAAGAATATCCGCCTGCATACCTACGAACTCTATCTGGACCTCCTTTCGGTGACCGCCGTAAAGGACGCTGAGCGGGCAGAGAAAATCAAAGAAAAATACGCGCACCAGGTAGAGCAATACAAAGAAGAGCTCAAGGAGGGCGATGCGGAGGCCCATGCCCTGGAGCGAGAAGTCGAGTTCGAGTCGCGCCGGGGAAACCGGTTTGACCTTGGCGAAGTTTTCCTGGAAGCCTCAATCGTAATCGCCTCGCTCACTTTGCTCACCAAGCGGCGATGGTTTTGGCTGCTGGGAATTCTGATGGGCGCCGTTGGCTTGGGAGTGGCCCTGACGGGATTTCTGATTCGCTAGGACCCTCGCTAGAGAACGATTCCGAGATTCCGATCGCAACATAGCTCGTGAAGGCAATGAGTTACGACAACTGTAATGCTCTACTCGCTACCACTTGCAGGACGTGGGGAAAAAGGCTAAGCTCCTCACTCAAATCCGTCCTAGGGAGTTAGATCAGCATGAATGAGCGTCGCGCCAGTCAACGAATTCCGATGGGGCTTCCGGTTGAAATCCGGTGGAAGACTCGCGCCGGTACCCCCAAGCAGGCCATGGGCAAGACCGGGAACATCAGCGGCAGCGGATTGTTCATCGAGGTTCCAATTCGCCTGCAACGGACAACCTCCCTCACCATCAAAGTAGTACTTCCCCGTGGGGAGGCTCAAGCTCCCTTGGAGCTTTCGTGTAATGGACGGGTCGTGAGATGGGAGCGGGAGGGGGAAGTCGAGGGGTTGTGCGTGGTCATCGACGAATATGAGTTGCATCCATTGCCTGAGGCGGCGCCCGGGGGCACGCATCCCCGCAAGCGAGCGACTCGCACCCCTGGCCGCCCCGGGATTTCTCACAAAAGACAATCCATGTAGGTGGTGATGGCAATCATCTTTCGCGGGCGAGGGCGCCGGCAGGGGCTTGCCCAGAGCGATTGACAGGAGATCAGGAATGGGAGCAGCGCGGAATTCGAAGGGGAAAATACGCGTTTTCGTGGCGGACCGGGAGGGAATTTTCAGGCTCGGCCTCAAGAAGCTATTCGCCGTCGAGGATGATCTCCGGGTTGTCGCCGAGGCGGACAAGGCCGCCGACGTTTTGGCTTTAATGGAAAGCTTTCGGCCGGATCTGGCGTTCATTCAGGAAGAAATTCTCGCCGAGAGTAACGGCAGCCTGATCCCGGCAATTACCAAGACGGCTCCCAAGTGCAAGGTGGTCGCCACGGCATCCTCAGAATCCGACGAATCCTCGACGAACCATGTGCGCAGCGGCGCCGCCGGCGTGATCCTCAAATCTGTTGACCCCCAGGTCTTCGTGAAGTGCGCCCGCCGCGTTCATGAAGGTGAGACGTGGATCCCCAAAAAACAGGTTCCCGCGATGGCCAAGGCTCTTGAAGTGCGCATGGAGAGCCGGCCTCGCCCCGTGGATACGTTGACCCGCCGCGAGAAGAGCGTCATCTGCTGCTTGATGGAGGGCTGGCATAACCGCGAAATCAGCACCCACCTCTCCATTTCCGAGCAGACGGTAAAAAACCATCTTCGCGCCATCTATGATAAGGTGGGGGTTTCCGACCGGCTGGAACTCGTGCTATACGCCATCCACCAGCGGCTGGAATTGCCCTCCATGCAAAACACCTCCTCGGCACAATGACGCGACAAACCCCGACTAGTACTTTCGTACTGTAGCTACCCCCCGCCAAACATGCTATCTAACTGATTACGCGCGCACGGAATAGGGCGGAACGTTCTTCGTCGTGCGATTCCTGGTAAAGGAAATAGCGTGACTCGCCCAATTCCTTGGCGGCAGGTTATCCTCTCGGTGGGAGTGGCTGTGGTCACTCTCCGGCGAATTCCCTTCTCGGATTTGCGTGCGGCATTTCGTAATTTGGATCTGCACAGCCTCGCGCTTGCGGCCTTCTGCGTTCTCGCCCTCATGGTTCTTCGCGCGCACAAATGGCATTGCCTGATGGCCGCCGTAGGCAACTTCCGCCTGCGGCAATCGCTGCGTACTTTATTGGGAGGCTGCGCGCTGGCACTGATCACTCCTGGCCGGATCGGCGAGTTAGGTCGTTGTATCTTCGTCCGAAAAAACCAGCGAACGCAGGTCGCCCTCCTAACATTGTTCGATCGGATTTTTGATACCTGGGCATTGCTTACCTTGCTGGGGACCAGTCTGTTTCTTCTCGCTCCTCCTCCCGCTGCCATCTTTGGGGTGGCCATGTGGCTCGCACTCCTTCCGCTTTTGCTCGGATTTCCCGGACTATTGGCCCACCTCTCCAAAGGAGTTCGGAGGTTGGGCCATCTTCACGGACACTTGGCCGAACTTGCATCGGGCCTGCCTCCAACCCGCATGCCCAAGTATGCCATCATGGGCTTGGGGGCAATGGGGCTGGAGCTTTCTGCGTTCTTTTTCCTCCTGCTTGCTTTCCATCCCACGGGATTCTCAACCGCCGTCGCCACATACCCTTACATCGCGGTGGCGGGGGACCTGCCGCTCTCGTTCGGGGGTGTAGGCATCCGCGAAAGTGCGGCAGCCTTCCTCCTGTCGCCCTATGCCGTGCCCGTCGGAGCTGCTGTGGATGCGGCTTTGCTTTGGTTTGTTTTCGGAATCCTCTTCCCGGCAGTACTCGGGGTCGCGTGGCTGCTCATGGAAAAGCTTAAACCGGTTCTCTCGCGGACGGAGAACCAAGCGCTTCGTCCGGACCAGGCTTGGGGGACCCTGGATCCCGCACACCAGCAAACTCCAATCCCCTCCGATAGCGTGGCCCCTCCTTGCGAAGCGGGATGACTCGCGAGGTACGGACGCATACCGACGGACGGGTTGGCAGCGGAAAAACACACGGGTGGAATCGCGCTGTTTCATGGGGTAAATGTCGAACGATAATCACTGGCCGAAGATTCTGGCTGACAATTTGGCTCCTTCCCGCCGCAACCCATCTCGCCCGTAAATCACCCACAAGTTTTTTCCGCCTCTCATAAGACCTCGAGGTGGTTTCACTTCGCGAAATCTTAGGAGGTTTGGCGAGTTAACAGCGCACCGCCTCAGTACTATTAAGTAATTGTTTGGTGCGTTGATTGCTTCACAGTAAGCAAGCTGCACCTGGCGCCCTGACTTGCACCCAGGCGCGGCCAGTAGGTCAGTACGATCATGACCGAGGCTCTCGTTCGATGAACGACCGAGGGTGGGCCGCATTGCCGGAGTCACAAGCTCCGTGGAGGTTGTGTGTGCAAGCCCCTCGCAGAATCCGGTCCACTGGCGCGTCCTTCGTCCACCGCGCACTCTTGAGTAAAAAAGGCTCATTTCAGCATGAGCCGGGAGGACATCAGGTCTCCTCTTAAGAAACACGGCATTCCGCCGATATCCCCAAGTGGACATGAAGAGGTTTGCTGTCCCTTCCGCGCGGACCGCGTGCCACGGTGATCGCACCGAAGACTGATGCACAAGCCTTTTAGCGGCTCGGGCACATTGCCGAGCCCTATGAGGAGAGCTATGCCTTACCTATGTCGACCGGAGAATTCCCGAAATTGCTCGTGGGCCACACCCTTGGCCAACCGCGTTGTTGCTTTGCTCCTCTTCGTGGCTGTCCTCGGGCTGGCTCGTGATGCAAAAGCGTCCACACAGATTGCGGCAAGTAGCAAGAGCTTGAGCTTCGGAAGCGTCGCCGTGGGAACCAGCCTTTCTCTGAGCGAAACTCTCAAAAACGATGGGTCTCGCAGCGTAACCGTGTCCCGGGATACGCTAACGGGGACCGGCTTCAGTACCAGTGGGCTCGTGTTACCCCTCACGCTGGGCGCGAAGGGCAGCACCACCTTCAGTGTTGTATTCACGCCCGCGTCCGGCGGCAGCGCGACCGGACGCATATCGTTCAGTTGTGGCGGCTCAAGTCTCAGTATCTCGCTGTCGGGGACTGGCGTAGCGGCAGCCACAGCGGTTTTGTCTCCAGCCAGCTTGACGTTTGCGAGCCAATCGCTCGGGACCACCAGCAGCGCCCAGGCTGTGACGATCACGAACAGTGGCGGCGCACCGCTTAGCATCACCAGCATCATGCTCACGGGCGCTAATGCCGGCGACTTTGCCGAGACCAACACGTGCGGAAGCTCCGTGGCGGCAGAGGCCACATGCCCCATCAGCGTCACCTTCACGCCCTCCGCGAGTGGAACGCGAAGTGCAACTCTGAGCGCATCGGACAACGCTGCCGGCAGCCCGCAGACCGTAGCCCTCACCGGCACCTGCGGCAACCCCACGCCGACGCTCACCAGCCTCTCGCCGTCTTCGGCCTCCGCCGGCGGCGCAGCGCAGACGCTCGCCGTGAATGGGACCAACTTCCTTTCCACTTCCACCGTCACTTACAACGGAGTGGCGCATGCCGCCACCTTTGTCAGTGCGACGCGGTTGACCATCTCCCTGAGCATCTCGGATCTGGCCACGGCAGGAACTTACCCAGTCGTGTTAACGAACCCAACGCCGGGAGGCGGAGCTTCGAATTCGCTGAACTTCACCGTCACAGCGCCGGTGGCTGCTCTTTCGCCCGCAAGCTTTGCCTTCCCTAGCCAACCCGCCACGACGAGCAGTTCCGCTGAAAGCTTCACTTTCAGCAATACGGGTAATACAACATTGAGTATCACCAGTATTGCGTTTACCGGGACGAATGCTGCGGACTTTAGTGAGAACACGACATGCGGCGCCACCCTGGCGGTGAATGCCACCTGTACGGCCGCCGTATTGTTCACGCCCGCCGCCACCGGCGCCCGCAGCGCCGCGCTGGTGGTCACCGATAACAGCAATAACATCGCGGGAAGCACGCAAAGCTCTACGTTGACCGGCACCGGTCTACACGATGTGGTCCTAACTTGGACCAGCAGCCCTAGCTCCGGGGTATCAGGCTATGACATCTTTCGCGGAACAACTTCCGGGGGAGAGAGCACGACGCCGCTGAATTCCTCACCGGTGAGTGGCGCCAATTATGTTGATGCGAATGTGACAGCAGGAACCACGTACTACTATGTGGTTACCGCCGTAGCGTCGAGCGGCACCCAGAGTCCAGCCTCGAACGAAGCGTCCGCGGCCGTGCCCACCCCGTGAAGCGTGTTTCTGAGGCCAACCCCTGTGCCGGACACGTACGGGTTTTGATGCAGTAACGGGTCTCCGGTAGGCGGGAATACTACAGGTTGGAAAGATAATCGGAAGCGGTCATGTTGCCGAAGCGATCCGCGCTCACCCGCTCACCCACGACATTCGCGAAGTATTTGAGGATGGCGGTTAGCTTTAACGCGGCGGGCTTTTCCTGCAACCTCAGCCAGTGACGCGTGACCAGGGAAACTGCAACCAACTTAAAGTAGGCGATCAAGAATCGTTCTTCTAAGGTATAACGTTGACTTGGGTTGGCGGCGTTTTTGAGGAGATAGGCAAGAGCCATGAAGTCGCATTTGAGCGCCGTCATGAGTTGGGTGTAGGGTACGGGGGCGCTGACCCCATCGAAGCATTTACGAATCGAGGGAAATTCGAGGCCGTTGGCGTTTACAATCGTGCGCCAGAATGCCTGCTCAAACTGCCGCCGCAGGATCTTCTGACATATCCCCTGGAGGTAGAAGAAGAAGAAAGCTACCGATAAGATCAGAATCAAACTCGACATGAACATGTTCTGTCCCACTGCCACTTGCCCAGCAACAACGACTCCGAATAACCATCCACCCCGCCATATCACCAAAGCCAGGACACAGCAAGGGATGACTGGCAACATTCTGCTAGCATTCAAGTACTAGGGCAACAGTACCTCGGTACTCTTGGTTTATCCCGGTACGGACGTACCGGGTACGGCAAAGGATAAGGACGTGTTCGCCCACGAACGCATTGATCTCTCAGCTACGATCCAACGTGACCGAAGCGCGAACCTGCCCCCGAGGTCCGCAGCTTTCCCTTGCCCATAGAAAAGAGTGAAGGACCGCCAAAACGGTTCCACGTTACTATCGGTCTTACCCGTTCTCTCCAGGTTCCTCCGTCATCAGCAATAAATGCGGTATACTTCCGCTCACCCTTTTTCAGGAGGTTTCGATGAGTCGTTTCGTCTTGAGTGCAATGGCATGCCTCGCGGTGATCTTTTTCACGGCACGAGCGGTGAATCCCGTACCTGCCGCCGCGAGTCCCGCGGGCGTCGCCAGCCCAGCGCTGGGCGCGGCCGCGGCAGCCGACTCCCCCGCCCCGCTCGACGGCTTTTCCGGGGACTCCGCGCGCGAGGAACGCGATTGGGAAAGCAAGTTCCGTGCTCTTCCCAGCCCCGAGAACCTGCGCAGCTACATGCAACGACTCTCCGCGCGCCCCCACCATGTGGGGACCGAGTATGACCGTGCCAACGCCGAGTGGATTCTTTCGCTCTTCAAGCAGTGGGGTTGGGACGCGCACATCGAGAATTTTGATGTTCTCTTTCCCACACCCAAGGAGCGCTTGGTGGAATTGCTTTCTCCCACTCACTTCAAGGCGACGCTGGAAGAGCCCACCGTGGCCGTCGATCCCACCTCGAACCAGCATTCCGAGCAGCTCCCCACCTACAACGCCTATTCGGTGGATGGCGATGTTACCGCGCCGCTCGTCTACGTCAATTACGGCATCCCCGCGGATTACGAGGAATTGGACCGCCTGGGCGTTTCGGTGAAAGGGGCGATTGTGCTTGCGCGCTACGGCATGTCGTGGCGCGGAATTAAACCCAAAGTGGCGGCGGAGCATGGCGCCGTGGGCTGCATCATCTATTCCGACCCGCATGAGGACGGCTATTTCCGCGGCGACGTTTTCCCCACCGGTGCCTGGCGTCCGCTCCAGGGTGTGCAGCGCGGCAGCGTCATGGATATGGTGCTTTACCCCGGCGATCCCTTGACCCCCGGCGTGGGGGCGACCAAAGACGCCAAGCGCCTGCCCCTGGCGGAAGCCAAAACGATCACCAAGATCCCCGTGCTGCCCATCTCCTATGGCGACGCGCTGCCGCTGCTCGTCGCCCTGCAAGGACCGGTGGCCCCGGAAGCGTGGCGCGGCTCGCTCGCCGTCACCTACCACGTCGGCCCCGGCCCCGCCCAAGTGCATATGAAAGTGAAGGCGAATTGGGACACTAAAACCCTCAACGTGGTCGTCGGCAAGATTCCCGGCTCGACTTCTCCCGACGAGTGGATTGTGCGCGGCAATCACCAGGATGCCTGGGTGAATGGCGCCGAAGACCCCGTGGCGGGACTCGTGCCGGAGATGGAAGAAGCCCGCTCCCTGGGCGAATTGCTAAAGCAAGGCTGGAAGCCTCGCCGCACCATCATCTACTGCGTGTGGGATGGCGAGGAGGAAGGCCTGCTGGGGTCGACCGAGTGGGGTGAGACCCACGCCGACGAGTTGCGCCAGCACGCCGCGGTTTACATCAACACCGACGGCAATGGCCGCGGCTATCTCGGGGCCGAGGGTTCGCACACGCTGGAGAAGTTCATGAACGACGTGGCCCGCGACGTCGAAGATCCGGAAACCAAGCTCTCCGTCTGGAAGCGCCATCAGCTTCACCTGATTGCCAATGGCACGCCCGAGGAGCGCACGGAAGCCCGCACCCGTCACGACTGGCGCCTGGGCGCTCTCGGTTCGGGGTCGGACTACACCGTGTTCCTCGACCACCTCGGTGTCGCCTCGCTCAATCTTGGCTTCGGCGGGGAAGACGGTGGCGGTATTTATCACTCAGTTTACGACGACTTCTACTGGTTTACCCACTTTAGCGATACCGGGTTCATATATGGCCGGGCGCTGGCGCAGACCGCGGGCACGGCGGTCATGCGGCTGTCCGGCTCGGAGCTGCTACCGTTCGACTTCACGGGCTTCGCCGACACCATTCACACTTACTCCGACCAGTTGAAGAAACTGCTGAAGGACAAGCAGGAGGCCGTGCGCGAGCGCAACAAGGAGCTCGAGGAGGGCGTATTCACCGCTACGAACGACCCGAAGGAGCCCCTCGTCCCCCCGGCCAAAGAGGATGTGCCGCCTTACCTGAACTTCGCCCCGCTCGATAACGCCGCGGACGCGCTCACCCACAGCGCGGGGCGCTACGAGAAAGCGCTCGAAAAGGCTGAGGCCAACGGAGCTGCCGCGCTGGCCCACGCTTCGATCGAGCAGGTTAACCAGACGCTGATCGAAAGTGAACGCCAGCTCACCAATTCCGAAGGGCTCCCCGGCCGCCCCTGGTTTGTTCACCAGGTCTATGCGCCGGGGTTTTATACCGGCTACGGCGTTAAGACCCTGCCCGCCGCCCGCGAGGCCATCGAGCAGAAGAAGTGGAAGGAAGCCGATGCCGCGCTGGTGGAGATCGGCAAAACCCTGGACGCCGAGTCGGACTTGATCCTGAAAGCAACCGACGAATTGGAGAAAGCAACCCAGTAATAGGCAGTGAGGGTCGGCTTGCGCGATGGCGCCACGCCGGCGGTGGTAGGTGAATCCCCACTACCGGCATGCTGCCATTTGGACCCAGTTGGTCGCGAGATCCTGCCCTGTCTGGATTGAGGTTCAGAGAACTTCAGTAATCGTTGTGTTTACAGTAATCCGCTTCGCTTTGACTTGACCGGTAAGGTGGACGAGATTGTTGCCGCCAGTGTTGTATTGATCGAGTGTAAAGGTCCCCACAAAGCTGTTGTGATCAGCGCTCAGGGTGAGCTCTTCGCGGATGTTGGCAGGCCCCAGCAAAGTCTCGTCGGGGTTCCAACTTAACGGGAAGTGATTGAGCTTGTACTTAGACGTGGCGACCTTTTCCCAAACCCCCAGGCAGAAGCTCTGAGTATCGGGCGCTCGGGATGAATTGAGAATTTCAGTTTTGTCGCTGTGCCATTGGCTAAAGCCGGCGTCGAGCACGGTACCGTCCGGTATGCCAGCGTTACCCTCGGAAATGAGATCCACCCTCCAGAAACCCACGATCGGATCCTGGTCGAGCGTGGGTAATTCTTCCGTATCACTGTAACCAGCTAACTTGAACATCGTGTGACCAAACCCGCCGGTCCAGGACTGTTTTCGCAGCATCGATGCGCCCTTTTTGGAGACGTCCACATTCACGCACTGGGCACTGGCCAGAGAGGCGAAGACAGTCGTGAGTAAAGCCACTCCGAATGCCGCCTTCAACGTTCCGAACATTGTTTTCATTGAGATTCTCCTTGTTTTGTTGGATTTGGGTTTCCTCTTTTAGCCTTCCTGAATCAACTCAGCGCTAAACTTGCGCCATCCCCCCTCAGGGAATTGGGGGTGGAGTTTTTCTCTCGCACCCGACTACGGAGACCGCTCCACCCCAAACCCCGGCCCCGACCGCAGGCTTACTTCTTCGCCATCAAAATCGGCAGTCGCTGAGTCAGTACGGAGGCCTGAGCGAGTATCTGCGTTTCGGCCTTGGGCGCCGGGTAGAACAGCACCAGACCGACGTCCGCAAGACGCAGGGTGCGAATCGTGCCCCTGTCTCCCTGCCGCTCGACAATCAACTCGTTTCTGCCGGCGAAGGTATAGTCATGCGCCATTGGCACAATCAGAGATGGCGAGCCGTTTTCCCCGCGGACTAACACGGTGTTAATCGGAGGGCTGCCACTGGAATTGACGGTGAACGAATAGTTTCCCGGGGCGAGCACGGCCTGTCCCCAGCGGACTTCAAAGGGCAAGCTGAACTTACCCGCGGCTGTCTGTGCGTTGGCCAAGCTAGCGCCCATACACGCGGTCAGGAGAACCAGAACCGCAAATTTCACCAGTCTCAAGCTTCGATTCGTGTTCATAACCATCCTCCTCAGTGGAATTGGGCAACCACGCTGCATTTGTTGCCTCATCTCTTAAAACGCAAAGGGCGGGCGAGAACTGTCATGCCCGGCAATGTTTTTCCGAGCGTTTGCGGACAGATGTGGTAGGTTGTTATTAATCAGGGGACGAAAAAGAGACTGGGCAAGCGCGCCACGCCGAGGGCAGTGAAGGGCTTACACCTATTTTTGTCGACACGGAGGGCAAGCGCCTTTTTCCGTTCGGCCTGCCGTGGCGGGCTTGTGATTAACACCGACTCAGGTAGCAAGCGCAGGCTGCCCGCGAGCTGTCATGGCCAGGGTGGCCATGCCCCACGCTCAGGAGCAGGCATGGCAGGTACTCCAACACACGACATTACGCAACTGCTTCAGGCCTGGAGCGAAGGCGACGAGCGGGCACTCGACAAGCTCATCCCGTTGGTGCACCGGGAGTTGCACCGCATGGCACAGCGTTACATGGCTCACCAGCCCCCCGGCCACACCCTGCAAACCACCGCCTTGGTGAATGAGGCTTACCTTCGGCTGGTGGATGCCGGAAAGATGAACTTTCAGAACCGCGCCCACTTTTTCGGCGTCTCCGCCCAAGTGATGCGGAGCATCCTGGTGGATTTCGCGCGCCGCCAGGGTTCGCAGAAGCGTGGGGGCGAAGTGCAGCGGGTGTCTTTGGAAGAGAGTATGGTGGTTTATGGGGAGCGAGGTGCGAATTTGGTGGCGCTCGACGATGCTCTCCGGGCTCTGGCCGCCATCGACCCGCGCCGAAGCCGGGTGGTGGAGCTGCGCTTTTTCGGCGGACTGAGCGTCGAGGAAACCGCGGAACTGCTGCGGGTCTCGCCTGAAACCGTGCTACGCGATTGGAAGGTGGCTAAGGCCTGGCTGGGGCGCGAGATGAGTGGAGAGAAGCGGGATGAAGCCTGAACGTTGGGAGCAAGTGGCGCAGTTCTATAGTGCGGCTCTCGAGCGCCCGGGGAGCGAGCGCGCGGCTTTCCTACGAGAAGCCTGTGGCGGGGATGAGGATTTGCGCCGGGAAGTGGAATCGCTACTCGCCCGCGAAGGGAAAGACGCGAGCCTGTTGGAATTGCCCGCCCTGGAGGTGGCAGCGCGGCAACTGGCGCGCGACAAAGCTGCCGAGCGCGAGCGTCCATCGAGTACGAATATCTCCGGGCTGATGGGCAAGACGGTTTCCCACTACCGCATTCTGGAGCGGCTGGGTGGGGGCGGCATGGGGGTGGTGTATACGGCGGAAGACCTCCGTCTGGGCCGGAAAGTGGCGCTGAAGTTCCTGCCCACGGACTTGGCCGGAGTTCCCATGGTGCTGGCGCGATTCCAGCGGGAGGCGCGCGCCGCTTCCGCGCTCAATCATCCGCACATCTGCACGGTGTATGAAGTAGACGAGGCCGACGGGCAGCCCTTCCTGGTGATGGAGTTGATGGAAGGCTCGACCCTGAAGCACCTGATCGCTGGCAAACCCCTGTCCACGGGCCGAATTCTCGACCTGGGGATGGAGATAGCCGAAGCGCTGGAAGCGGCGCACGCCGTGGGCATCGTCCATCGCGACATCAAGCCGGCGAACATCTTTGTCACGAAGCGGGGAGAAGCCAAGATCCTGGACTTTGGGCTGGCGAAATGGACGGTGAGTGGCGAACAAGCCGGAAAGGCGGAATCGGCAGAGACTTCCACGCGGGAGAATCTCGACCCCGAATTGACGATTCCCGGCGCGGCGATGGGGACGGCGGGCTACATGTCGCCGGAGCAGGCGCGGGGAGAAGAGGTAGACGCGCGCAGCGACCTGTTCAGTTTCGGCGCGGTGCTGTATGAAATGGCGACCGGGCGGCAGGCTTTCAGCGGGGCGACCTCAGGGAAGATCCGGGAAGCGATTCTGGCGCAGGCTGTAACTCCGGCCCAACTCTTGAATCCTGCCCTCCCGCCGGGATTGCAAGCGGTCATCATCAAGGCGCTGGAGAAGGACCGCGACCTGCGTTACCAAAGCGCCGCTGAAAT
>CAZCVY010000175.1:12520-15393 GCA_964501985.1 uncultured Acidobacteriota bacterium
CGGTCCTTCCGAGTGGGTGCAGCTCACCAACTTTACCGATTCTGCAACCTCACCGGCGATATCGCCCGACGGCCGGATGCTCGCCTTCATCCGAGGGAGCCAGACTTTCTACGGTCCCGGGCAGGTCTACGTCAAGATGCTCCCCGCCGGCGAGCCTTTTCAGCTCACCCATGACTCCAAGGAGAAGATGAGCCCGGAGTTCTCTCCCGATGGCTCGCGGGTCGCCTACACGGTGTTCCCTCCCTTTGATACCTGGGAGGTCCCGGTCTTGGGGGGAGAGGCGCGCCTCATGCTGCCGAACGCGTCGGGGCTCACCTGGATTGACGGTCAGCACCTCTTATTCTCCGAGATCAAAACGGGAGTCCATATGGCCCTGGTCACCGCTTCCGAAAGCCGGGCCGACCCACGGGACGTTTACGTGCCTCCGCGCGACCGCGGAATGGCCCACCGTTCCTATCTTTCCCCCGACGGCAAATGGGTACTGCTGGCGGAGATGGATAATGATGGATGGCTGCCCTGCAAGCTGGTTCCCTTCGATGGCACTACGCCCGGCAGGCGGGTCGGTCCTTCGGGCGCCGGTTGCACCAGCGGCGCGTGGTCGCCTGACGGCAAATGGATTTACCTCAGCTCGGACGCGGGTGGACAGTTTCATATCTGGCGGCAGCACCCTGCCGCGGGCGAGCCGGAGCAGGTAACCTCCGGACCCACCGAGGAGGAAGGCATCGCCGTGACCCCCGACGGAAAATCGCTGGTGACCTCCGTGGGCCTGGAAGAGAGTTCGGTCTGGATCCACGACCCGCGCGGTGAGCGTCAGGTCTCCTCGGAGGGTTACGCCATTTCCCCTTATCTGTCTCCCGATGGCGCCAAGGTTTACTATCTGGTGCGTCCCCGCGGGCCTACGGGATCATTCGTCAGCGGAGAGCTCTGGGTCGCCGACGCGAGCGGCGGAAGCCTCGAGCATCTGCTTCCGGAATTCGCCATCACCGGGTATGACATTTCGCCTGACGGCAAGCGCGTCGTGTTTGCCGCAAGCGACCCGCAAGGAGATTCCCACTTGCGGATTGCCGCTCTCGACCGCCGGTTTCCCCCCCGGCAGATCCCCTCCTCCACAAAAGACGACAGCCCCTTTTTCGTCACCGCCGGGAGCATTTTCTTCCGGGGAGCGGAAGGCGGGGCGAATTACGTGTTCCGCGTCAACGAGGACGGCAGCGGACGCCAAAAGGTTTCTCCCAATCCGATCGCGGAGTTGCTCGCCGTCTCTCCGGACGGCGAATGGTATACGACTTTCGCCGCTGCCCAGGGGGACACGGATCCGATCGCCACTTGGGCCTACCCCGTGGACGGACACGCGCCGCTCAAGATCTGCACGGGTTATTGTCCCAACCTGTGGGATCGCTCCGGAAAGCTTTTCGCTGTGACCACCGGCGAAAACACCCAGGGCATTGCCCCCTATCAGACGCTCATCTTACCGCTGCCGCCAGGCAGCGATCTGCCGGCGACATCGGACCTCGACATGAATTCTCCGAGTGCCCATGGCCTTCCACCTGAAGCGAAGGTTGTTGACGCCGTGATTGGCCCTGGGCTCACCTCCTCGGCCTACGTTTACACGCGCCGGTCGGTCCACCGCAACCTCTACAGCATTCCGGTGCCGTGAGCCCCATCGCTTGCCCGCGGGGCTTCGAAAATCCAGTTCGATGCCCAACTGACCGGAGGGTCATCATCCGTGCCCACCGTGAGTCGCTACCAAAAGGCCCCGTCATCAGCGATAATCTGCGTATGGAGAAGCCGGCCACTGGACCGAGATTGATCATCGTGTGCGGTTTGCCGGGTTCGGGTAAAACCACACTTGCAAGGGTGCTCGAAAGCAGGCTCCGCGCGGTTCGTTTTTCACCCGACGAGTGGATGGACGCTCTTTCACTCGACCTCTACGATGAAGAGAGCCGGGGGAGGATCGAGGCGTTGCAGTGGCAGTTCGGCCAACGACTTCTCTCGCTCGGTCTCACGGTCATCATCGAATGGGGCACTTGGGGAAGGTCCGAGCGAGATGCCTTGCGGCTCGGGGCCCGAGCCCTCGGCGCTGCCGTGGAGTTGCATTATCTCCCGGCAACGCCGGACGTCCTCTTTGAGCGGCTACAGCGTCGGGCCAGGGAGAGTCCCCCCATCGAACGCGAGGCCGTAACCCGATGGTTCGAGATGTTCCAAGCACCGACACCCGAGGAGATGGCACTGTTCGACGCGCAGTGTGATACCCTTTTCGATAGCACTTGAGAACGGGGCCGTGTAGATCGCGTTGGCGGGTGTCATGCCTCACTTTAATCGCGAAACGAAAGATCCGAACCTACTCAGGTGGGTAACCCTGCTTGCAGCTCTTGCGATGCTGTATGTCGGGATCCACGGCATACTTTTGGGCCGGGCTTCCGGCGCAGGTTCCGCGAGACCATTGGCAATTTTGGGCAACGCGATACTGATTGCCGTGGGTGTCGGCCTCTTGGTGGTCGCCTGGAACGGCCGGCCGCTCAACGCCATGAAGACCAGAATCGGGCAGTTGTGGGTTCACGCCGCGTGCGCTGGAGTGGGGGGATGGGTGTTTGGCCTGTCCTTCGTCCTCACGCTCAAACGCTTCAGCGGCCTCTCCCTCGCTGTTGCACTCTTGTTCGGCGTCACTCTGGTCGCCGACCTGTTGTGGACGCGGCGCGAGGTCCGGAGGCTCGCTCCCGGCGAGTTTTCCAGAAAGCATGCCACTCAGTTTTTGTGGTCTTGTGTATTCTTCAGCATGATCTGCTCGATGTTGGGCGTGGCGATCTCGGGCTTCTTTTGGTTGAGCACCGGCTTCGTGCAGAGATTTGGCCTCGCTTTCTATAGCGTCATGACCG
>CAZCVY010000176.1:0-15279 GCA_964501985.1 uncultured Acidobacteriota bacterium
CGATCCCCCGATGCTCCCGACAACCTTCTTCGCCTGCGCGAGGACGCTTTGCGCCGGCTGGAACAAGAAGAGCGGGCAATCTTAACGCTGGCGAAGGGCGAACCGGCCCGCACTGACCGCGACGGTTCAATGACTCGCCGGCGGACACTGCGAGAACTTCTGCTACTGCCGCTGGGCATGGTTGGGGCCATCCTCGCTCGGCTGTTTGGAGGGAGACGAATTGTTACCCCGGTGTATGCACAGCCCGGGCAGCAGCCGCCACCGCTGCCGCCACGCCCACCCGCGCCGGTGTATGGAGGGCCGGCCCTACGACGGCCGCAACCTAACGATGAAGCGCAGTCCATCACAAGTTCCATACAAACTAAGAATGGCCACCTGTTGAGCGCCGTGAACGGCGGAGGACTTGGAGATCCAAAATCGGCTCCCCACGGAGTTGCCCTCTGTACCGGCGCGACCACCCCCGGGCCCTTCGAGACATTTACGTTGGTCTGGGTCGACGAGTCTGCAAAGACGTTTGCGTTGAAAACGTACGACAACCACTTCGTGACCGCCGTGAATGGTGGCGGTATTGGCGGGCCCGATAGCGATAGGTCTCCCGTTCACACCGACAGTAAATCTGCCGCGCCTTCTGGAAATTTTACGATCACTCTGCTGGCCGACCATACTCACGTCACGATTCGGACAGCGGACGGCAAGCATTACCTCAGCGCCGTAAACGGTGGAGGTGTGGGTGGCTCAAACAAGGTTCCCATTCACACCGATGCCACCACCATGGGGCCGGAGGCGGTATTCCAATTTGTGCCGACTGGGCGGCCGGTGCGTCCGCAAGCTATCATGTACGGAGGGCCGACCCTTAAGCCTCACAAGTAAAGCTCCGCCATCGGATAGACACAAGATCGGCGGCTTTAGGCGCGTCAAGACTCACGCGATGATTTGCCTTGAACTCCTATGAAGCCTTTGCGCTACGTCTATGCCGTCTGGGAGCTGACATTACAATGCAACCTCGGGTGTGTGCATTGCGGTTCGAGGGCGGCAAAGGCACGCGCCGAAGAGCTTTCCACCGCGGAGGCGCTAGACCTGGTCCGGCAATTGCAGGAGGCCGGGGTCACTGAAGTTACGCTCATCGGCGGGGAAGCGTTTTTGCGGCCCGATTGGCTGGTTATCGTCAAGGCGATTCGCGACGCCGGACTGTCTTGCACCCTCACTACGGGCGGGTTTGGGATTTCGGCGACGGCCGCGGACAACATGCGCGAAGCGGGGATTCAGCAAGTCTCCGTATCCATCGACGGCACGCGGGAAACACACGACTGGCTCCGTGGGAAGGTCGGGTCCTGGAAAGCTTGCTTCGCCACCTTGCAGCATCTGCGACGCGCGGGGATTCCCATTTGCTGCAACACCCAGATCAACCGGCTATCCGCGCCGGAGCTGCCGTTGATTTATGCGGATATTGTCGAGGCCGGGTGCCGGGCTTGGCAACTCGCCATGACAGTACCCATGGGCCGCGCCGCCGACCGGCCGGAAATCCTGCTTCAGCCATCGGAATTGCTCGACGTGTTCCCGCTCTTGAACGAGCTTGCGGGTTGGGCCGAGCGCGACGGAGTGCTTTTCTTTCCCGGCAATAACATTGGATATTACGGGCCCTATGAGCGGCGTCTGCGCAGCATGCAAGCGTCGGGCGCGATCTGGGAAGGATGCCAGGCGGGCATGAATACCCTGGGTATCGAAGCCAATGGGGCCATCAAAGGTTGCCCATCATTGCCGACCTCGACGTACGTTGGGGGCAACATTCGCGAACGACCGCTGCGAGAGATTCTTGCCTCCGCGGAGCTTGGCATCAATGCGCATCAGGGTACGCCTCAGGGCTCCTCGCACCTGTGGGGCTTTTGCCGCAATTGCGACTATGCCGAATTGTGCCGCGGGGGTTGCACCTGGACCGCCCATGTTTTCTTCGGCCAACCAGGAAATAACCCCTACTGCCATCATCGCGCCCTGATGCGGGAGAAAAAGGGCATCCGGGAGCGCCTGACTCTTGAAACTCGCGCCCCCGGGGAGCCGTTTGACTATGGCAGATTCGCCATCAAGGAAGAGCCCGCCGGCGCACCTTGGCCCAAAGAAGATCCCTACCGCTTTTCCGCAGATCGTATTCAGTGGTCCCGCTCCCCATCGACCGCCAACGCCGAGTTTCCCATTCTGGGTTAGAGGCGGATCCGGCCCCGATTAACCCTAATAATGATGAAGCTTGACCCCCAAGACAGGTTTGGAGCAGGGTAACCACCGTCAAGAGGGGAGGATTAAAACGTCATCAGGGGGCTAAAGTTTTCTCAGAAACCGTCGATAGAGTGGTTGTAGCTTAAGGAGGCAGTCTATGAGAATCAATGGCGCTGTTCCGCTCCCCGAGAATCTGCAAACGCCAAAAGTGTCCAACTCCGGGGGGGCGGCCTCGCAAAGCAGCCCGACCTCGGTCGGATCAAGCCAGGATCAGGCCCAACTGTCTCTGGATAACACGACGATGCAACGGTTGAAAGCTACCCTCGCGCAAGTGCCGGAGGTTCGGCAAGAGCGCGTACAAGCTCTCAGTCAAGCGATAAGCAGTGGCAGTTATCAAGTTTCCGATCAGCAGTTGGGCGACGCCATAGGTGCGGACCTGCTCGGGAAGGTTATCGGATGATCCAGTAATTCGACGGTCAGATGAATGAAGAGGCAGCAGTAGAGGGTCATCGGGTGGTTCACCGAATCACCCGATCACCGGACCATCCGATCTTTTGGAGGAGTCATGGACGATTTGGCTCCCGCCCCAGCACAGCGAACCTCCGATAACGGAGGACGGTCACCGGAACAGAACTTCACGGCGCGAAGGAAGACCGTTAAGAATGTAGCGCCCGAGCCTGCCCCCAAGCAAGATCCAGACCCTGAGTTGGCGCCCGAGCCGGAAGAGGATCACGAAATCGACGTTTTGGCCTAAACATGAAGCGTGAAGTGCAGCAATACCTGGAATTACTCGAACGGCGTCTGGCAACCTTTCGAATGCTTGCCGCCGACCTCGACGAGAGCCGGTCGGCATATGTCACGCTCGACTTGCGCGCGATGCATCAACACATTTCGCGGCAAGAGAACCTTTGCACGGAAATTCGCCTGCTGGATTCGGAGCTGCAAAGCATGAAAGACCAGCTTCGAGGCTTGGCTGCTGCGGGCGAAATGCCCTCGACGCTCGGCGAACTCGAAGCTCAGCTCGATCCCAGGTCGGCCCGCCAGCTCCATATTCTAATGGGCGGACTCAAAGCCATCCAGGCCGACGTCCGGAGGTTGAGTCGCGTCCATTCGGAACTACTTCGGCGTTCCCGGCGGTCCGTCAATGTTCTGTTGAATTTCCTGGCGCACTATTCGGGAACGTATCCGCTTCCCCTGACCCGGTCCAAGGGGATCCCTTTCGCCTCGATGGGAAAATAAAACATGTCGAGCCTTTTCGGTACCATGTCCGTCGCCCTCCAATCCCTCCTAACGCAGCAGGGGGCCTTGGAGGTGACCGCCAACAATATCGCCAATGCGAATACCCCGGGCTATTCTCGGGAGGTTCCGGTTCTAGAAGAGAGTCCCCCCATCCTCAGCGGGAACACGATGGTGGGGACCGGCGTTACGCTGGCAAGCGTACAAAGCGTCCGCGACAACATCCTGGATCTGCGGATCGATCAGGAAACCTCTCAGCAATCGAGTCTCAATTCGTATGTGGATTCAATGAACCAGGTGCAAGCTCTTTTCAACGAAACCCAGGGCACCGGCCTCCAGACTGATTTGAGCAATTTCTTCAATAGCTTCCAGTCCCTCGCGACCGACCCGACGAGTTCCTCCCTGCGTCAGTCGGTGCTCATTGCGGGGCAAAATCTTGCCAATGGATTCAGCCAGACCAGCAATAATCTGGCAACCATCCAGCAGGGGCTGGACCAGTCCGTACTGCAGAACGTCCAGCAAGTCAATCAGCTCACGGCGCAAGTGGCCAACCTGAATCAGCAAATCGCGATGGTATCCAATTCCGGGGATAACCCCGGCTCGCTCGAAGACCAGCGTGACGAAGACCTGACGAATCTATCCAATCTGATCGATACGGCGGTCATCTATTCGAACAACGGCACAGTCACCGTAACCACCACCAATGGCGCGCTTTTGGTGTCTGGAGATCAGAGTGACGCACTTACGACCCAGATCAACAGTGCCACGGGAATGCATGACGTATATGCCCAGGGAACAGACATTACTTCCACGATCTCCGGCGGCCAACTCCAAGGGCTCATCAGTGCCCGCGATGACAGTGTTCCGTCGACGCAGTCCTCCCTTGACAATCTGGCCGCCAGCCTGATAGCCGCCGTGAACAAACAACAAACTTCCGGATACGACCTGAATGGCGCGCAGGGTTTGGACTTCTTTACGCCGTTTACTCCGACCACCGCGGGTTCCAATGCCGGCGCAGCCGCCACCATGACGGTAGCGCTCACCAATCCGGACGAAGTTGCCGCCAGTTCCGATGGCACCTCAGGCGACAACAGCAACGCCACAGCGCTGGCCAATCTTCAGAACGCCCAGATCATCTCCGGCCAAACGGCGGGGGATTATTATTCCAATCTGATCGACCAGGTCGGCAACGAGGTTTCCAACTCCACGTCAGAACAGGAAGCCGTGGGTCTGGTCTTGCAGCAACTCACCAATCAACAGCAGTCAGTTTCCGGGGTTTCCCTGGACGAGGAAGCGACGAACTTAATCACTTACCAGCAAGCATACGAGGCCGCCGCACGGGTCATCTCCACCGTGGACGAACTCAACGAGGCAACCATCGATATGATTCCACAGAGCTAACATGGGCATGCGCGTCAATCCCGATATGTACAGCTTCATCTTGAATGGATTGCAGACCAATGGGCAGCAAGAGGAAGAAGCGTTACAGCAGGTGGCGTCGGGGCAAAAGCTGAACTCCCTTTCCGACGATCCTGCTGCGGCCGCCTCCTTGGTAACCCTGCGGATGCAGTCAAGTTCCGACACTCAATACCTGCAAAATATTTCATCTTTGACGGGGTCTTTGAATGTGGCGGATTCGGCTTTGAGCTCGGTTGTCGAGGCCTTGACGAGCGCGCAATCCGTGGGAGTCGAGGGAGCGAATTCAGCCCTTAATGCCTCGGACCTGCAAGCCCTTGCCCAGCAAATTCAAGGTATTCAGCAAGAAGTACTGGGCCTGGCGAATACCACGTACAACGGCGAGTACCTTTTTTCCGGTACGGCCACGACCACACAACCCTATGTGGCGGACCCCTCCTCCACATCCGGCGTGACCTACAATGGCGACGATAGTACGAACAGCGTGGAGATTTCTGCGGGCCAGGCGATGCCCACGAGCCTGCCGGGCAGCCAACTTTTCAGCAGTTCTACCGCCAACGTCTTTCAGTCTCTCCAGGATCTGTACAATGCGCTGAACACGAACACCAACATCCCCGCCGCCGTCACGGAAGTGGAAAACGCCCTGAGCTATGTCAGCACCCAGCAGACCTTTTACGGAAACTCCGTGGATCGGTTGAACAGCACGCAGACCTTCCTGACCCAGGAGCAAACGCAGCTGACCGAAACGGAGGGCAGCACGGTCGACGTCGACATGGCTACGGCGGTCACCAACCTCACCCAAGCCGAAACTACCCAACAGGCTTTGGTGCAGGCGGGCGCGCAGATTTCGCAGTTGAACTTGTTTAACTACCTACCTGCACCCTGAGGTTTGGGGAGTTATTCAAGACTGACCTGCTGGGCGTAGAGCGGCTTGAGCCTCCCGTAGAGATGGCTTGCCTCCCACGGCGTCCAGGCACGCGCATCCGTCTCAGGTCGCGTATCGCGCGGGTTCCGGAGCGAAAGCATCGCCGCGCCCGGTGACCGCACGGCAAACCCCAGTTCCCTTGTTCGCCAATAACTATCTTAGTACGCTATTACATCTCAGGATAGCTGGTTTCGGGTGGGACAAACGATCCATTCTTGCGGCTATCTTGCCTATTTTCAATAACATCTCAGGGTTTCTGATGACTGCTTCGATTTCAATAACATCTCAGGGTACTCGACAAATTGTCGTTGGCCACTCCTTTGTTTTCATCAACATCTCAGGAGCAACCTTCATTTTTCATGTTGCGTGAGTCGCTTGGGCGGGGTCTTAAACCGTCAAAATGTCCGTGCCAAATGCCTGCCGGGCTCGACGAAAAAGTCGTGGGAAAATGTGATGCGAAGGGGTGTCCTCCACCGCAAAAGCCGACCATGGAGTACTCATCCTTCAATTCTAATCCAGGCATATTCCATTTGTCAAGAAAAATCGGCAAACGAACTAGCCTTGCCCCTTTGGGGAGAGACGGGGCCTCAAGGAGCCAGAGGAACGTCGTTGCCGGTAACCCGTCTGGGGCGCAGAACAAGAGCCGCACAGAGCAAAGTACCATCGGCCGCGGGGCCAGTTCCGCCGAGCACCGGCAGAATTTAAAAGGGGGTTGACATTCTACATCCATGGATGTAGATTGCCTACATCATGAAACCAAAAAAGGGACGCTATCAAAACCGCATTGAGTTGCTGCAAGGCACGCTCGACATGCTCATTCTGCAAACATTGCAATGGGGGCCGCAGCACGGATACGCGATCAGCCAGACCATCCGGGGCCGCTCGGGCGAAATCCTGCAAGTTGAAACCGGGTCGCTCTACCCCGCGCTCCATCGCCTGGAGAAGCAGGGGTGGGTCACGTCGCAGTGGCGGCAGACGGAGAGCAACCAGCGCGCCAAGTTCTATCGCCTGACTCAGACCGGCAAAAAGCAATTGCTCTCGGAGCAGGCCCGCTGGGAGCAGATCGTCAACGCCGTCGCAGGGATCATGAATTCCGCGCCCCAGGAGGTCGAGGCATGAAATCCTGGGACTGGCTGTTTCGCCGGCGACAGCGCGAGAAGGATCTGGACGATGAAGTCCAGGCGCATCTGCGCATGGCCGCGCGGGACCATGCCGAGCAGGGCGAACCTCTCGAACAAGCCCGCGATTCAGCCGTCCGCGAGTTCGGCAACGTTATCTTAGTGAAGGAGACTACACGCGAGGCGTGGGGATGGGGCTTCGGAGAGATTCTCCTTCAGGACATCTCCTACGCCATGCGCTCGCTCCGCCGCCGTCCAGGGTTCACAATTACCGCGATCCTCTCATTGGCGCTGGGCATCGGCGTCACGACTGCCATCTTCACGATCCTCAACGCCGTCACGCTGCGGCCGCTGCCTTACGCTGATGCCAACCGGCTGGTTTGGATGACGCAGATCCTGAAAAAAAACAGTACCGACGAGGTGACACTGACCGGTTACTTTCTGGAGTGGAGACGCCAGAACCAGACGTTCATTGATCTTGGGGGCTACAACTACCAGACCCGCAATCTGACGGGTCGCGATGAGCCGATGGAACTGCTGACGGCAAAGGCGTCCGCCTCCCTCCTGCCGATACTCGGAGTCCAGCCGGTTCTGGGCCGAAATTTTCTGAAGCAAGAGGACTATAAAGGGCGCGACCAAGTCGCCTTGCTCACCAGCTCGTTGTGGCGGGAACAGTTCGCTGGAAGTCCCAAGATCCTCGGACAAACCATCATTTTGGACGGCAGCCCGTACACGATTGTCGGTGTGCTCCCGCCGGATTTCGTTTTTCCTGGACCAGACCAAGTGCAATTGATCACGCCGTTGGGAAAGGACGAGGCTGCCGAACTGGAACACCGCGTAGGATCAATTGTTCGAAACGTCATTGGCCGCTTGAAGCCGGGCGCGACCGTGGAGCAGGCGAGAGCCGATCTGACCGTCATCCAGTCGCGCTTGCCGGTGCCGCCATTTCGCCCCACGATCACGCTGAAGATGATGACGCTGCGCGCCTACTTGTTCGGCAATGTGAAGATGGCGAGCGTTGTCCTTTTCGCGGCGGCGGGTTTTCTGCTGCTGATCGCGTGCGCCAACGTCAGCAATCTGTTTATGGCGAGGTGGATGCAGCGCGATCGGGAGCTCGCCATCCGCTCGGCGCTGGGCGGTTCGCGCACACGCCTTATTCGCCAACTCCTGACGGAGAGCGCGCTGCTCGGAGTCCTGGCCTGTTCCGTGGGAGTCGCCTTGGCATTCTGGGCACGCCGCGCGCTCGTCGCGCTGAGTCCCTACCATTTTTCCGGGATGGAGAATCTGCCGCTGGACGGTCGTGTGCTTGGTTTTGCCCTGGCTTTGGGCATGGTCACGACTTTGCTTTTCGGACTCCTCCCGGCGATTCGCGCCACGAACGTCCGCCTTGGGCAAGCCATCAAAGTGGGTGAAGCGACCGTCGTCGGGGGCCGGGGCTCGCTGCGCATTCTTTCCACGATCGCAGCGGCGGAGATAGCGACCACCCTGGTGCTCTCGACCGGCGCGGGGTTGATGCTCCAAAGCTTTTGGAAGCTGCGATACAGGAACCTCGGTTTTCAACCGGACCGCCTGGTGGTCGCGACCCTGAATCTTCACGGCTCTGCGTATCGCGACCGAGCGCGACAATTAGCTTTCATGCAGGAACTGCTAGAACGCTCGCAAGGTCTTCCCGGCGTTGAACTCGCAACCGTCACGAGTGCCGGTGATATCCCGCCCGGAGATTTCCATGCCACCAACACTTTCGCCATCGAGGGACGTGACCAGCCGCTGGGCGGACCGCGGCCCATAGCCCTGTATCCGGTCGTCAGCCCTGCTTATTTCGCCATCATGGGAATTCCTCTGTTACAGGGTAGGCTGCCGCAAGATTCCGATGCGGAAAGCGCCCCGCCGGTGGTGATCGTGAATCGAGCGCTCGTTCGCCGCTATTTCGATCGCGAGAACCCAATTGGGAAGCGGGTCCGTACGGGCGCCAATGATCAGCCGTGGCGGACCATCGCCGGCGTGGTGGGCGACGTCAAGACCTCAGGCCTTTTCACCGCGCCTGAACCAACAATATATCTTCCCTATCGTCAGGCGGACACGCCTGAAGAGATCGGTCTGGTGATGCGCTCCCCGCTCGCGGCAGGGACCATCGCAGTCGAATTTCGCAAGATGGTCGCGAGTTTGGATGCGAATCAGCCCATCGCCAGCGTTCAAGCGATGGAAGAACGCCTGAGCGAATCGGTGTCCGGCCCGCGCTTCACTACAGTTCTGTTGTTCGGGTTCGCCGCCCTGGCCATCATGCTCGGCTTGGTTGGTGTTTATGGCGTGATGGATTGCCGCGTTCAGTGGCAACTGCGGGAGCTTGCGGTGCGTCAGGCGCTGGGAGATCAGCAAGTCGAGGTTATCTGGCAGGTCCTGCGCCAAGGGATGGCAATCATCGCGACGGGTTTGGTTGCGGGCGTAGCGGGCGCCGTTGGGCTCAGCAGACTGCTGTCGAGCATGTTGTACCAGGTTTCGGCGCACGACCCGCTCACTTACGCAACGGTCCCTATTGGTCTCGCGAGCGTCGCTTTGCTTGCTTGTTGGATTCCCGCCATGCGCGCCGCCCGGCGGGATCCAGTCCACGTGCTGCGGCACGATTGATCGCAACTACGCCGCGGCAGAATTGCTGCTTCTGATCGTCGGCCCTGGGTGTAATGAAGAGGTGCAGTCATGAGTCTCTGGGACTGGTTATCTCGCCGAAAGCGGCGCGAAGAAGATCTGAACGATGAGGTCCAAGCGCATCTCCGCCTGGCCGCGAGGGAACGTGTCGAGCAAGGCGAATCCCCGGAACAAGCCCGCACCTCAGCCGCGCGCGAGTTCGGCAACGTTGGTTTGGTAAAGGAGGTCACGCGCGACATGTGGGGTTGGCGCCGGCTTGAGACCCTTTCCCAAGACCTGCGCTACGCCGCGCGACAGTTGCGCAAGAGCCCTGGCTTCGCCGCCGTGGCCGTGATGACGCTCGCACTCGGTATTGGCGCCAACACGGCATTCTTTCAATTGCTGGACACGATTCGCCTGCGCATGCTTCCGGTGAGCAATCCCCAGGATCTTGCCGAGGTGCGGCGCACCGATCCCCACGGCCGGCAGGGAAGCTTTTTCAACTGGCACTCAGAGTTCACGAATGCGATCTGGGAACAGATCCGAGACCATCAGCAAGCATTTTCCGGAGTTTTCGCCTGGGCCCCCGAGACCTTTAATATCGCGCCCCGAGGCGAAGCCCACCTGGTGCGCGGTCTGTGGGTTAGCGGGGAATTTTTCAACGTGCTGGGCGTCCGGCCATTCCAGGGCAGGGTATTTACCGATGCGGACGATCAGCGGGGCTGTGCGGCTTCAGGCGCGGTCGTGAGTTACGCATTCTGGCAACGCGAGCTCGGCGGCGAGGCGTCAGCTATTGGCAGGAAGCTCACGATTAACTACCATCCCGTCGAGGTCCTTGGGGTGACGCCCCCTGAATTCTTTGGCCTCGAAGTTGGCCGTTCTTTCGACGTGGCGCTTCCTATCTGTTCCCAACCGGTTCTGGGAGGCGAAGACAATTATCTCGATGTCCGCTACGACTGGTGGCTCACGGTGATGGGACTCCTCAAGCCCGGCTGGTCACTCCAGAAGGCCTCAGCGCAGTTGGGTTCCATTTCGCCCGCGATCTTTGCGGCCACGCTTCCCCCCGGCCTCGACTCGGCCCACAGTAAGAAATACCTCGCATTCAAACTGGCCGCTTACCCGGGTGGCACCGGCATCTCCCCGCTACGGGGGCACTATTCAGATCCTCTCTGGCTACTCATGGGCATCGCCGGGCTGGTGCTGCTGATTGCCTGCGCCAACCTGGCAAACTTAATGCTGGCGCGAGCAAGAGCCCGGGAGCGGGAGATCGCGGTGCGGCTGGCTCTGGGAGCCTCGCGTCGGCGCCTGATCCGGCAACTGCTCTCCGAAAGCCTGTTGCTGGCAATTGTCGGGGCGGGTCTGGGATTGCTCCTGGCGCGGACGCTCGCTCAGTTCCTTGTCTCGTTCCTCAGCACACAAGGAAACCAGGTCTTCGTGGATCTGAGTCTGGACTGGCGTGTGCTCAGCTTCACTGCGTTTGCTGCGATTCTCACTTGTATTCTGTTCGGTCTCGCGCCGGCTCTCCGCGCCGCGAGCGTTGCTCCGGGCGAGGCGATGAAGGCCGGAGGTCGCGGCGTCACCGCCGGCCGCGAGCGCTTCGGCTTGCACCGAGTCCTGGTGGTCTCGCAAGTGGCTCTCTCGCTGGTGCTGCTGGTGGGGGCGCTGCTGTTCACTCGGAGCTTGCGCAATCTGCTCACGCTGGATTTGGGCTTCCGGCGAAGCGGCATTCTGATTACGACCTTGGATCTGACGCCGCTGAATCTTCCCGCCACCCGCCGCCAAGCCGTCAAGCGCGAGTTGCTCGAGCGGCTCCGTTCCACTCCCGGAGTGGAATCCGCTGCGGAGGCCTCCATCGTTCCCACCAGCGGCCCCTCCACGGACCGCAGTGTTTGGATGGACGGCGCGGATTCAACGCAGGCGAGGGACTCGTGGTTCAATTGGGTCAGCGCGGATTTCTTTCACACCATGGGAACCCCGCTGCTTGCCGGCCGTGACTTCAACGATCGCGACACCCTCGCCTCGCCAAGGGTCGCGATTGTGAACGAGGCATTTGCGCTCCAGATTGCGGACGGAAAGAATCCGATCGGACAGAGGTTTTGGCAAAAAGGGATGCTTGGGGAACCGCAAATCGCCTATGAGATCGTGGGCGTGGTGAAGAACACCAAATACCAGCAAATCCGCGAGGCTTTTTCACCCGTGGTTTATGTGGCCACGTCGCAGGAAACGGACCCCGATCAAAATCCCCAGATCCTCATCCGCTCGAACGTGCCGCTCGCGGCCCTTACTTCCGAAGTGAAGCAATCCGTTGCAGCGGTGAACCCGGATATCTGCATCAGCTTTCAGGCACTCCAAACCATGATTCGTGACGGGCTGATGGGCGAGCGCCTAATGGCCACTCTCTCGGGCTTCTTCGGCTTGCTAGCGGCCATCCTCGCCACTGTCGGCCTGTATGGGGTTATGTCGTACATGGTCGTTCGTCGGACCAACGAGATCGGCATTCGCGTGGCGCTGGGTGGCAATCGCACCTCGATTCAGAGAATGGTCCTGAGCGAAGCCGGATTGCTGCTCGCGATCGGCCTTGTCGCGGGAATGGCCATGGCGCTGGCTGCAGGTAGGGTCGCGCGCGCCATGCTGTTCGAGTTGCAGCCGTACGACCCACTCACACTGGCGACTGCGGCGGCGTTGCTCGCTTCGGCGGCGCTGGCGGCAGCCTACCTCCCCGCTCGTAGGGCATCGAAGGTCGATCCCATGGTGGCTTTGCGCTACGAATGAAAGGATGGACATGAGTTTCTGGAGCTGGTTGTTTCGCCGACAGCAGCGCGATGAAGAACTGGATGAAGAGGTCCAGGCGCATCTGCGCATGGCTGCGAAGGAACATGCTGAGCAAGGCGAATCGCCCGAGCAAGCCCGCGCCTCAGCCGTGCGCGAGTTCGGCAACGTCATCTTGGTCAAGGAGGTAACCCGCGATATGTGGGGCGTTCGTTGGCTTGGAACTTTGGGGCAAGACCTCCGCTATGGAATGCGACAGTTGCGTAAGAATCCTGGATTCACGGCAGTGGCGGTGCTCACGCTGGCGTTGGGCATTGGCGCGAATACGGCCATGTTCAGCGTGGTGAACGCGGTTCTTCTCGATCCACTCCCTTACCACGAACCCAACCGTTTGGTGACCCTCTGGGAAACGAACAACGCATTTGGATCGCCCGGACCGGGTAGCATGACCGACCCGGATTATGTTCAGTTGAGGGCGCAGAACCAGGTCTTCAATGACGCTGCGGCATTTCGCGGGCAGACTTTTAATTTGACCGGAGGGGGCGAGCCCGAGCGGCTCCTGGGAGCGGCTGTCTCTCCCCACCTGTTCCATCTTCTTGGTTTCGCTCCCGCCCTCGGACGGGGCTTCACCTCGGATGAGGATCAGGCGGGCCGCGGGAACGTCGTGCTCTTGAGCCATCAGCTTTGGGAGCGGCGATTCGGTGCGAACCCGGCGGCCATCGGGAAGTCCATCACACTGGATGGCGCGAGCTTCACTGTGGTGGGAGTCATGCCGCCTTACTTCGGTTTTCCCAACCAGTCAAGCATCTGGTCGCCGCTGGTTCTCACCAGTGACCAAAGCAACGCTATGGACAAAATCGTTGCGCGGTTGAAGCCGGGAGTGACGCTCGAACGCGCCCGCAAAGATGTCGCCGTGATTGGCCATCGCCTGAACCAGCAAAACCACCGGCCAGATTCCGGCGAGGAAGGTTTCAGCCTGGTGTTCTTGCAGGACTCCATGGTCTCGAAGATTCGGCCGGCGCTGATTGTTCTGCTGGCAGCGGTCGGCCTCGTATTGCTCATTGCCTGCGTCAATGTGGCCAATCTGCTATTGGCGCGCGCCACCGCGCGGCAGCATGAGATTTCCGTCCGGTTCGCCCTCGGCGCTTCTCGCGGACGGATTCTTGGCCAGGTGCTCACGGAAAGCGTGCTCCTGGCGGTGATGGGCGGCAGATTGGGAATACTTCTCGCCGCTTGGTGCCGCAATTGCCTGGTGTCCTTGATGCCCCAAAGCCTGGCAGAGCCCGGTATCGTCGGCCGTATGACCACCATTCACCTCGACGCACGAGTCTTCGGTTTTACTTTGTTGGCTTCGCTTGGCGGAGCAATCCTCTTCGGGCTGGTGGCGGGACTGAAAGTATCGTCCACAAACACCCAGCCATTCTTGAAGCAAGCCGCGAAAACACTAACCCCGAGCACTCACCTCCTGAGCCTTCGAAACACTCTGGTGGCGGCAGAATATGCGCTCACACTAGTACTCTTGATTTCCGCCGGACTGCTCATCAAAAGCTTCGTGCGCCTTATGGAGGTGGACCCGGGCTTTCAGCCCGAGCGCGTACTCATTGCGAATCTCGAACTTCCTCCAACCCAGTACCAGACGGATACTCAGATGAAGGAGTTCCATGATTCCGTGATGCAACGGATCGCGTCACTGCCGGGGGTGCGCGCCGTCGGGACGGTTTCCTATGGGCTTCCCATGTACGGGGGCGGCCTTCTGGGTGACTTCAACATCGAGGGTTTGCCCGAGCCGCCGCATTCGATGGTGAACAAACTTGTGGTCAGTTCCGGATATTTCCGAGCTATGGGCATTCGTATCGAGGAGGGCCGCGAGTTTGACGAACACGACGGCGACAAGTCGCAGCCCGTTGCGATCGTGAGCGAGAGCGTGGCGCGCCGCTTCTGGCCCAAGGGGGAAGCGCTCGGCAAGCACGTTCACCTGGGATTCGAGGGGAGCCCATGGTACTCGATAGTGGGCGTAGCTCCGGATGTCAAGCAGATGGGGCTGGAGAAGGAAGCACCGCTGGCCATCTATGTTCCGTACTCGCAGGCCCCCCGCTCCTTTTTCCTGAGCTTTATGACCATCGTGACGCGAACGGATTCGGATCCGCTCAACATGGCGAATGCGTTGCGCCGCGCCGTGCGGGCCGTGGACCCCAACATGCCGCTTTTCGACGTGACTTCCATGGAACAACTGGTTTACCAGTCCGTCTCCACGCCGCGATTCAATGCGTTCTTGCTGACCTGGTTTGCAGGCCTGGCGTTAATTCTGGCGGTGGTTGGAATCTATGGCGTCACGTCGTATTCCGTCACGCAACGGACCCACGAGATCGGCATTCGCATGGCGCTCGGTGCGGAACGGGTTGACGTATTGCGAATGGTCGTTCGGCAGGGCCTGCGGCTGCTGGGCTTGGGGACCGCCATCGGGGTGGTCTGCGCGTTCGCGGTGACCAAGGTTTTGCGCAGCATGTTGTTTGGCGTGCAGCACGCTGACGCGCTGACCTACTTCACAGTCACCGCGGCTTTGATTGGTGTCTCGCTTCTTGCCACCTGCATCCCCGCGCGGCGGGCGACAAAGGTCGATCCCCTTGTGGCGCTGCGATACGAATGAGAAGGAGCGGTCATGAGTCTCTTTGACGAGTTGTTTCACCGTCGGCGGCGTGAAGAGGAGCTGGACGAGGAGGTCCAAGCGCATCTGCGCATGGCCGCGCATGATCGTGCCGAGCAGGGGGAAGCTGGGGAAGAGGCCCGAGCTTCAGCCGCTCGCGAATTCGGCAACGTCGACTTGGTCAAGGAAGTGACCCGCGACGTGTGGGGTTTCCGCTGGCTCGAGAACCTGCTGCAAGATCTTCGCTATGGCGTCCGCCAGTTGCGCAAAAATCCCGGCTTTACGCCGGTCGCCGTTCTCACCCTCGCGCTCGGAATCGGCGCGAATACTGCCATCTTCAG
>CAZCVY010000177.1:0-15155 GCA_964501985.1 uncultured Acidobacteriota bacterium
TCCGGGGATGTTGATGAAAACAAAGGATGGCAGGTTTCAGGTGTCAGGTGGCAGGGGGGGAAAGTGAGTTTGGGCGAGCGGCGAGTGGCGAGCCAGGGGCGGGGGTTGGCCGCAAGGGAAAGCACGAAAATGAAGGTTCATCCGGAGATGTTGATGAAAACAAAGGATGGCAGGATTTAGGTGTCATGTGCCAGGAGGGGGAAACTGAGTTTCGGCGAGCGGCGAGTGGCGAGCCAGAGGCGGAGGTTGGTCGCAGGGAAAAGTACGCAAATGAAGGTTCATCCGGGGATGTTGATGAAAACAAAGGATGGCAGGTGTCAGGTGGCAGGGGGGAAAGTGAGTTTGGGCGAGCGGCGAGTGACCAGCCAACAGCCCGAGCCCCGCGTCCCGTCCCCCGTACTTGGCCCCCTCGTAGTGCCCCCGACACTCCCCCACTTCGTTTATCGGCGGACGGGTGGATGTGGATGAGGATGCGAGAGCAAACCCGATTGCCGATTGCCCACGGGTACGAATTCACCGCCCCCCCGAGCCCCCGAGGGATCCATGCCGGGGGCCGAAGCGACCCCCCCTCTGTGGCCGAGTTCCGGCAGTGGGAAGAAAAAAAGATGTTAAAGAAACACGTTCAAAGCCTGAATGTGTATGAAAACAAACATACACAAGACACAATGCCCGAAAAGAATCAGACATTTATGTCTAAGTTTCGAACATTTTTGTTCAACGGAGTGCCCATTTTGCAGGAATCTGTTGCTTTGAGGGGACAATTTGTCAGGTAAACTCGGATTCTCACCCGACCTACCGCCTCGGCTTCCAGCCAGCATCGAAACCGCCACGATGGCGGCGATCCGTCATCCTGTCAGATGACGATCGACGCCACGGGCACCGTGCTCCGTTCCCCGCCAATCACGACAATACCAGAATCCGTCACGTACCATCCCCGCGCGCGGTCGGCATCGAGGTTGTATCCGATCTCCGCGCCTTCGGGGACCCGGACGTTCTTATCCAGAATCGCGCGGCGCACCTTGGCATAACGCCCGATGTCGCAGTTGTCCATGATGACACTGCCTTCCACGAGGGCGCTGGTGTGGACACGAACACCGCGGCTGAGGATGGAGTTGCGCACGACGCCGCCGGAGAGAATGCACCCCGCCGAGACGATGCTGTCGATGGCCTCGCCGCGGCGGTGGGCCTCGTCGAAGGTGAACTTGGCGGGCGGATCGGGGTAGCTCGCGCTCCGCAGCGGCCACTGGCGGTTGTAAAGGTTCAGGTCGGGCTTTACCGACCGCAAATCCATACTAGCTTCGTAGTAGGCATCGATGGTACCAACGTCGCGCCAGTAAGGGACGGAACCCTCGGGGTCGCCCGGGATGCAATTGGACTGGAAGTTGTAGGCGTAAATGGGGGCGTTGCCGGCGAGCTTGGGCAGGATGTCCTTCCCGAAATCATGGTGGCTCGCCGGATCATTGGCGTCGGCCTTGAGCAACTCCACCAGCGTGCGTTTCGAGAAGATGTAATTGCCCATCGAGGCATAAACCTGGCTGGGATCGCCGGGGATCGTGGGCGCACCGGCGTTCTTCTCGTGAAACGCTATGATGCGTCCGTCCGCGTCGGTTTCAATGACGCCAAATTCGGCAGCGTGCTTTTGGGGAACACGGTTAGCGGCCACGGTCACTTCTGCGTGTTTAGACACGTGGAAGTCGATCATGCTGGCGATGTTCATGCGGTAGATATGATCGGCGCCGAAGACGGCGACCACATGGGGATTCGACTGCTCGATCAGATTGATGTTCTGCGAGATGGCGTCGGCGGTGCCCTGGTACCAGGTTTCATCCTCCGACCGCATCTGCGCAGGCACGCCAATGATGAAGTGGCTCTTCAAGAGTCCACTGAACTGCCACACCTCGCTCATGTGCTGAAGCAGGGATTGGCTGCGAAATTGGGTGAGCACATAGATGGAATTGATTCCGGAGTTGATGAAATTGCTCAAGACGAAATCCACAATCCGGTATTTGCCTCCGAAGGGAACCGCGGGTTTGGCGCGTTCACGGGTGAGGGGAAACAGACGAGTTCCCTTCCCTCCGGCAAGCACAATGCCCAGTACGCGGATTTGTAGAGTTCCTTGCCCGGCGACGGTAGGATCTTGTTCGGCGATATTGATCATCGGCGGTAAGCCCTCCTCCGTGATGGCTAGGCCGATTTTATCAGAGGTGGGGTCGGCGGGGCAAAACCAAGCTTGAGGCAGAGACAGAGCCTGGTGCCGAGCATATGGGAGGTGCCCCGGCGCCCCTGAGTTGAAGCTTAGGGATTTGTAATTAACCTTTCGCCCCGAACAGCCGAAGTGTAAGGAGAAGCAATGACTGACCCACGGAGGAAGCCACTGTGCGTGCGCTCATAATTGACGATTCAAAGGCCATGCGGAGCATCTTGGGCAGAATGCTTCGCGGGTTGGACTTTGAAGTCGTTGAAGCGGCTAATGGCCGGGAAGCCCTGGATCGGCTCCGAGGCCTGGGAAAGGTCGACATCGCCTTGGTGGATTGGAACATGCCGGAAATGAATGGCTTCGAGTTTGTCCGGGCGGTTCGGTCCGAGCATATCTATGACGGCGTCCTCTTGATGATGGTCACCACGGAAACGGAAATGGATAACGTGGTTCGCGCCCTCGCCGCAGGGGCCAATGAGTATGTCATGAAGCCCTTCACGCCGGAAGTAATCTTGGAGAAATTACGGATTTTCGGGATGGCAGGGTCTTAATTCATGCCCAAGATCAGGATTCTGGTCGTCGATGACTCGGTGGTAGTGCGGCGCATGGTCAGTGACGCGCTGGCGGCTGATCCGCAACTCGAAATTGCTGGAACCGCCGCGAATGGGAAGATTGCCCTGGCCAAACTCCCCCAAGTTAATCCCGATATTGTAATCCTCGATGTGGAAATGCCTGAACTCGACGGGCTGGGGACGTTGGTGGGGATCCGCAAATTGCTCCCGGCGCTGCCGGTCATCATGTACAGCACGCTTACTCAGCGCGGCGCGGAAGCCACGCTCGATGCACTCTCCAAGGGCGCCACCGACTACGTCACCAAGCCCTCCAACGTGGGCAGTGTTGCCCAAGGGTTGGAATGCATTCGCACACAGCTCATTCCGAAGATCAAAGCGATTTGTGGGCGGGCCGCGGGCATACCCAATCTTCTTCCTCCGGCCGCGGGCATAACTCCCAAAGCGATCCCGCCGGGGATCGCAATTCCGCGTCGAGAAGAACGGATCGACATCGTGGCCATTGGGATTTCCACGGGAGGGCCGAACGCCCTCGCGGTTCTCATGCCCTCCTTTCCGCGCGACTTTCCCGTGCCTGTGGTCATCGTTCAACACATGCCGCCGGTGTTTACGCGTCTCCTGGCGGAGCGTTTGGCGGCCAAGTCACAAATTGGTGTAGAGGAAGGTTGCACCGGAACCGTTCTAAGACCTGGCTGCGCTTGGATAGCTCCTGGCGATTACCATATGATCGTCGCACCTGACCACCGGGGGATAACGATTCGCACCCACCAGGGCCCCCAGGAAAATTCGTGCCGGCCCGCCGTAGACGTCTTATTTCGCTCGGTGGCCGAAGTGTACAAACCTCATGCGCTCGCCGTTGAGATGACGGGGATGGGCCAGGACGGCCTGCGCGGATGTGAACTCATCCGCGAGTTCGGTGGGCAAATCCTCGCGCAGGATCAGGAGTCGAGCGTGGTATGGGGAATGCCCGGATTCGTTGCCAATGCGGGACTGGCCGACAGAATTCTGCCCCTGGATCAACTCGGAACGGAAATCGTCCGCCGGGTTCGCAACGGCCGACAATCGGCCAGTGAATTCAAATCCGCCCCCCGGACGGTGGAGTCGAGTAACCCAAGATGACCCTCAGCGAACCGGAGTTCAACTACGTCCGCCGCCTCGTCCTCGATCAATCGGCGATTGTACTCGAGGAGGACAAAGGGTATCTCGTCGAGTCTCGCCTGCTGCCCTTGGCCCGTCGCGAGGGATTCGCTTCGATTAACCTCCTCGTCCAAAAAATGCAAGCAGTGCCCCTACAGGGTCTACACCACCGAGCCGTGGAAGCAATGACCACGAATGAAACTTCTTTCTTTCGTGATTTTCACCCTTTTGACGGACTCAAAAAGTATGTGCTGCCCGATCTGATCGTCCGGCGAGCGGCCGAGCGTGCTTTGACCATTTGGTGTGCGGCTTGCTCCTCCGGGCAGGAACCGTATAGCCTCTGCCTGCTGATCCGAGACAACTTCCCCCAACTAGCCACCTGGAAAGTGCACATTTTGGCGACCGACCTTTCCACAGAAATCCTTTCCCGCGCGCGGGAAGGACGCTACAGCCAACTCGAAGTGAACCGTGGCCTTCCCGCTACCATGCTCGTCAAGTATTTTCAAAAACGCGGGTGCGACTGGTATCTGCGGGATGACGTTCGCAACATGGTGGACTTCCAGATCGTGAACCTGGCCGGCGCTTGGCCCGTCTTGCCGCCCATGGACATTGTAATGATACGAAACGTCCTCATCTACTTCGGGGTCGACACTAAGAAGGAAGTTCTCGCCAAGGTTCGCAAGGTATTGAAGCCGGACGGCTACTTCTTTCTCGGTGCGGCCGAGACAACCTTCAGCATCGACGATTCGTTTGAACGCGCTCAATTCGAACGCGCCACATGCTATCGAGTTAAGCGAACCTAGGGAGCTACCATGGTGATCACAGAGGCGAGTGTTTTCGACATCATTCAGGACACCTGGACGTCGACCCTCGGATTCCAAGTGGATTATCTCGAGTCCCAAGACTTTTCCGCCGTCGGGGCATTCACTGCCTCCGTCAAGATTTCCGGCGCCTGGGATGGCGAGGTACGCCTGCATTGCCCGCCCCCTCTAGCACGATTGATTGCAGGAGCCATTTTCCAGGTGGAGCCTGATAAAGCCGGAAACGACGAGACTCTCGACGCCTTGGGTGAGCTTATCCACATTATTGGTGGCAACCTGAAGGCATTGTTGCCCCAACCCGTTACTGTCTCCCTTCCCTCGCTTGTCGACCCCATGGATTCGCTGCAAACCACGCTGCGACGGCAAATGGTCACCGAGCTCACGCTTATGAGCGAGGGGCACCCCTTCATGGTCACGATCATGGGCGATATGCCAGACGCGACTCCAGCCGATTGAGCGATCCGAATGGAAATCAGCTCTACGAATTCCGCCCATTTCAAGCGATTCAACCGGTCGATTCGCGGAATTGAGAATACTGAGCGTCGCCGCAACTCTGCGGGATTTCGCCGAAAACTCGCAACCTCACACGAGGCGTCGATGGTTCGAAAATGGTGCCTCGAGTTCCCTCCCGAAGCCCCCTCTCAGCAAGATTCTCGTGTCCGCAGAAAAAACCTTCATGCGCTGCCACGATATGCCGATAGAAGATGGTGCAGGTGAGAGAGTTTTCTAAATACCTATGGTTGATGCGGGATGTGCCTCGAACGCGCGGTAGAGCTGGGATCATGTTGTAAGAACGAAGCCTGTTTCGTTACCAAGCAGCGAAGGTGCAGGCCAACCGACCCACAGATCCGGCGAGCGTGCAGGTAATTCCGATCGGAAAGAGAAATCCCACGATGGGCGATATGGACGACATCATTCGGGAATTCCTTGTTGAGAGCAACGAAAACCTCGATCAGCTTGATCGCGACTTGGTGACGCTGGAGAAAGATCCGACGGCCCGAGAGGTTCTTGCCAGCATCTTTCGCACGATCCACACGATAAAGGGTACCACCGGTTTCTTGGGCTTCTCGAGACTGGAATCCGTAGCGCACGTCGGCGAAAGCCTCCTGAGCGGCTTGCGCGATGGCCGCCTTCTGCTCAATGCGGAGATCACCTCGGCGCTTCTAGCCATGGTGGATGCTGTCCGGCAGATGCTGGTTAGCATCGAAACAACGGGCCAAGAAGGAGATGGCAACTACGCCGCGCTGATCGAAACATTGACCGGCTTACAAGGGGGCGAAAGTAAGGCGTCTGCCCCCACCGAAAGCGCTCCGGCCTCTTCACCCGCCGACGCGACGCCCGCGCCGGACGAAGTAAATCCAGAGACCGTGAATTCGGAACCGGCTCCGCCCTTGGGGGAGATCCTAGTGAAAGCCGGAGCGGCTAATTCCGAGGAAATCGACGAGGCGCTAAAACTCCAACACGAAGGGGACGTGCGCCATCTCGGTGAAATCCTTACGGAGAAGGGTACGGTTAAGCACGCCGCTGTGCAGGATGCGCTGCAGGTGCAGGCGGAAGCCCGCGCTTCCGCTCTTTCTGAGAGCAACATTCGCGTCGATGTGGGGTTGCTGGATAAGTTGATGAATTTGGTGGGCGAACTCGTATTGGCCCGCAATCAAATCCTGCAGTTTTCCACAACGCAACAGGATACGAGCTTCCTGAACACCTCCCAAAGGTTGAACCTCATCACCACCGAATTACAAGAAGGCGTCATGAAGACACGAATGCAGCCCATCGGGAACATCTGGAGCAAGTTCCCGCGCGTCGTGCGCGACTTGGCCACAGCTTGTGGAAAACAGGTCAATATCGAAATGGAAGGCAAGGAGACCGAACTCGACAAAACCATCATCGAGTCGATCAAAGATCCGCTCACCCACCTCGTCCGTAATGCCATCGATCACGGCATTGAGTCACCCGAAGAACGTCTGGCCGCCGGGAAACCCCCGGAGGGCCGCCTCTTTTTGCGTGCCTTTCATGAGGGAGGGCAGGTCAATATCGAAATCTCCGATGATGGCGCGGGGATCGACCTGGAACGAGTCAAACAAAAGGCCTTGGAAAAGGGCTTGATAGCACCTGACCAGGCAGCCCGTCTGAACGATCGGGAAGTCTTGAACCTACTCTTTCTCCCCGGATTCTCTACCGCTGAAAAAGTTACTAATGTTTCGGGTCGTGGCGTGGGTATGGACGTGGTGAAAACCAACATCGAGAAAATTGGCGGCACCGTCGATATCCAAAACCGCGTCGGGCACGGGACCACCGTGAAGATCAAGATCCCATTGACGTTGGCCATCATTCCGGCGCTCGTCGTGACCAGTGGAGGCAATCGCTACGCCATTCCCCAAGTTAGCCTCTTGGAACTCGTTCGCCTCGAGGGCGAACAGGCTCGCAAGGGTATCGAAATGATCCACGGCGCGCCCGTGTACCGGCTGCGCGGGAACCTGCTGCCCTTGGTGAACTTGAACCACCAACTGGGCGTGGAGGAGACCAACGTCAGCCACCAATTATCAGAGCAAGACGCTGTCAACATTGTCGTTTTGCAAGCGGACGATCGCCATTTCGGTTTAGTGGTCGACGACATCAACGATACGGAAGAAATCGTTGTCAAGCCCCTCGGTAAGCAACTCAAGGGCATCCCTACATTCGCGGGCGCAACCATCATGGGAGATGGTCAAGTAGCCCTCATCCTGGATGTCCTCGGGCTGGCCCAGCAGGCCAACGTGGTCTCCGAGATTCGCGATCGAGGGGTTGGGGAGAAGATCGCGGGAACGGAGTCCCGGCACGACGATGGGGAATCGCTCCTGCTGCTGGGAGGGCCGGATGACGGACGGATGGCCATGCCGCTCTCGCTCGTGGCGCGCTTGGAAGAGTTCGCTCGCGCCTCCGTGGAAAAAGCGGAGGGACGGCATGTGGTTCAGTATCGCGGTCAAATCCTGCCTTTAATCCACCTCTCCTCAGCACTCACGGAACGTCGCCAGGAGCCTCGAAGTGCGGGCCCACCGGCGCCGGGAGCAGAAGACGAAAAGATCCAGGTGGTGGTCTATACCGACCAGGGACGAAGCGTTGGGCTGGTCGTCGACCGTATTCTCGATATTGCCCACGAGGCTGTCAAAATCCAGAAGCACTCCGGCCGCCATGGAACTTTGGGCACCATGGTTGTCCAGGGCCGTGTCACGGAACTGCTTGATCTGAAGGGGATTATCACAGCGGCCGACCCGAGCTTTTTCAGCGAAACGGTGGCGGCCTAAGAGGGAAAAGCTACAGTCGAGCTAGGGACCGGGGAGCACCCTCAAACGCGGCGTCGAACCCCGGACCCCGGGAGAGAACCTATGGCAGGGAAAAAACAGTTTTCTACATTTATTGTCGACCACCTTCTATTTGGAGTGGGAGTAGAGAAAGTCCAGGAAGTCATCCGCTACCAGGAGATGACCCGCGTGCCCTTGGCACCTCCAGTGGTGAAAGGCCTCATCAATTTGCGGGGCCAGATTGTCACGGCGGTAGATCTGCGCCGCCGCTTGGGCCTGCGGGAACGCCCCGCGACCGACCTCCCCATGAATGTTGTAATCCGCCACGAAGACGGTGCTGTAAGCCTGCTCGTCGATGAAATCGGGGATGTCTTGGAGGTCGAAGATGAAGCCTTCGAGTTGCCTCCCGGTACACTCGCGGGAGAAGCGCGGGAGCTCATCCGCGGAGTTTACAAACTGAGAGATACGCTGTTGATTACTTTGGATACGGACAAAATGCTGAATCTGGTGCCGACTGCCGCCAGAGGCGCCTAGCCGGAGATTCGCATCGGATGGAGCGTGAAATGGAGAACAAATCGATCCAACAGAGAACGCACTGTCCATTCTTGTCAAGACTAGCGGTATGCATCGCCCTGATTTGCCTGGCTGCGCCGTGGGCTACGGCGACGGAAGGTAGCGGAAGCGTGTATCCGATTGGGGCCGAGACGGTCCTTCCTGGGCTGACTCCCGCCGCCGGGCAGACCATGTTTGCCGAGTTTAGTACCACCTATCAGGCCCATGGGTTCTACGATGCCCAGGGGCGCAAATCAGTTCCAGGCTTCGAGCTCGTGGTATATGCCTTCGCTCCAAAAGTCACTCGGAATTGGAACGTGCACCTTCTGGGTGGGGATTTAGTCAGTTGGGCGGCGTTCCCTTTTGCCAGCGTCATGTCCCAGAACTCCGCAGGCAGGTATTCGACGACGGCCATTTCCAACCCTCTTTTAGGCACCGACATTGCCTATCGTCGAGGAAGCTGGCATTGGTGGTACGGCCTGGACCTGATGGCGCCAGCCCCCGTTTATCACAGAGGTGGCCCCATCAATGTCGGGCAGCACAACTTTGCCACGACACCGTCGGGGGCGTTCACCTACCTTCCCAATCACGGAAAATCCGAGATCAGTTCCCGCTTGCAGTACATTGTCAACTATACCGACCCCGTCACGGACTACCATTCCGGCAACGAATTCCTCTGGGAATATGTCGCGATGCAAAACGTCACGAAGAAGTTGGCGATCGGTGCCAATGGGTATTTCTACCAGCAAACCACGGATGACCGGCTCTTTGATGCAATCTATGCAGGGGGAAATCGAGGGCGCGACCTGGCGATCGGCCCGGAAGTGCACTACCAGACGGGCCCCGTGATCTTGATTGCCAAGTATTTCCGCGACACGATGGTGGAAAATCGGCCTTGCGGAAACGCCTTCTGGATCGAGTTCGCGGTCCCATTGTCTCATCCACACCAGAAGCAACAGGCCCGTATGAGCCGGCTGAATTAGAGGAGTGCATGAGAGTTTGCGGAGCGGCGAAGGCGGCCAACCGGGCAGTGTAAGCGAAAGCAGATTTCGTCCCGCTCGATGGCAGCGCGGTAACAATTTGATTTTCAAATCCGAGTCCAATGGACTTCTGAAAACTTAACGAGGTGATAAATGAGGAAAGACAACGACAAGAAAATGCGAACCGGAGGAACGAGCAGCGCCGCGATAGACACAGCGGAAATCTACGACCTTATTCCTGGAATGGTTTTCGTTATGGACACAAATCACACCATTCTGGGTCTGAACGAAACCTCAGCGAAATGCGTGGGCAAGTCGAAAGAGGCCTGCATCGGAGCGAAGTTTTGGGATCTTGTTGAAATGCCGGCGTGCAAGGCCGGAACTTGCCTGGCAGCAGAAGTGCTGAGGACTGGCAAAACATGCGAACAGGAGGCCTCGCCCTTCATCAATGGCATAGAATCCCCCGTACTGGTAATGGCGGCCCCTCGATTCGACGAAGAGAGGAAAATTGTAGGTGTTGTCGTCGTCGTGTTTCCCGCCACGGGGGAAGTTGGGCTGGCACGTGAAGTTGAAAGACTGGTGATGGCCGCCCAAGAAGGAGATCTTAGCGCGCGCGTCGACGAAAGCCGTTTTGTTGGGCGCCACCTCCAAAGAGCCAAAGCCGTCAATCGAATGCTGGATCAAATTCTTCGACCGCTGACAATGTTCACCGAGGTCATGGACCTTCTGGGAAAGGGAGAGGTGCCCTCCCCCATCGCTGGTGATTGCAAGGGCGATTTCTGCACGCTTAAGGCAAGCGTGAATGACTGCCTCAAGGGCTTCGCCGGACTCGTGGAGGCCAACCAAGTCTTGCAACGTATGGCGTCGAATGACTATAGCACTTCGGTGGAGGGCGTCTATGAAGGGATTTACGCCGACGTGGCCAAGGCGACAAACCAGGCGCAAACACGAATGAAGCACGCGATCAAATTGGTTAAGGACATCGGAGTGGGAGACTTTAAGAAAGACCTTGCTGAACTGCATGAGGTCAGAAAACGCTCTACCAATGACGAGCTCGTCCCCGCATTCATTCAGACAATGGAAGCCATCGAAGCCATGGCCGCTGACGCGGAAATGCTTTCGAAGGCCGCGGTGGAAGGCAGGCTGGCGACCCGTGCTGATGCCTCCAAGCACCAGGGGGAATTCCGAAAGATTGTGCAGGGTGTCAACGATTGCCTGGACTCAGTAATTGGCCCGTTGAACGTGGCCGCCAAGTATGTGGACCAGATTTCCAAGGGCGCCATCCCGGCCAAGATCACCGACAACTACAACGGCGACTTTAACACGATCAAGAACAACCTGAACACTTGCATCGATGCTGTGAACGCGCTGGTGGCAGATTCCAATCTGTTGTCCAAGGCCGCGGTGGAAGGGAAATTGGCGACCCGCGCCGACGCCTCCAAGCATCAAGGCGACTTCCGCAAGATTGTACAAGGTGTGGACGACTGCCTGGATGCGGTGATTGGGCCGTTGAAAGTGGCCGCCAAGTATGTGGATCAGATCTCCAAGGGAGACATCCCGGCCAAGATCACTGACAAATACAACGGGGACTTCAACGAGATCAAGAACAATCTTAATGCCTGCATTGATGCGGTCAATGCTCTGGTGGCCGAAGCCAGCACACTTGTGAAGGCAGCAGGGGAAGGCAAGCTGGCGACCCGCGCCGACGCCTCACAACATCATGGTGACTTCCGCAAGATAGTCGAAGGTGTCAACGAGATGCTGGATGCAGTTTTGCTCCCCATCGGCGAAGGTAACCGCGTTCTCGCACAGATTTCCAGCGGCAAAATCGACGAACTAGTCGCGCAAACTTACAAGGGCGACCACGAGAAAATGAAGCTTGCCGTCAACAACATCGCCGCTGTGTTGCAGGGCTTGCAGAAGGAAATGGCACGGCTGGCAGAAGCATCACGTGAGGGTCTGCTTTCCGAACGTGGGAAACCCGAGCGGTTCCAGGGGGCATACGCTGGCATCGTGAAGGGTGTGAACGAAATGCTGGATGCCATCCTGCTTCCCATCGGCGAAGGCAACCGCATTCTGGCTCAGATCTCCAGCGGCAAGATCGACGAACTGATCGCCCAAACCTACAAGGGCGACCATGAGAAGATGAAGCAGGCCGTAAACAACGTCGCCGCTGTGGTGCAAGAGTTGCAAAAGGAGTTGGGGCGGCTCACCGAGGCATCGCGTGAAGGTCTACTTTCCGAACGTGGGAAACCCGACCATTTCCAGGGGGCATACGCTGGCATCGTGAAGGGTGTGAACGAAATGCTGGATGCCATCCTGCTTCCCATCGGCGAAGGCAACCGTATTCTGGCCTTGATTTCCAAGGGCAAGATCGGCGAACTTATCACACAATCTTACAAAGGCGACCACGAAAAGATGAAGCAGGCTGTAAACAGCGTCGCCGCATCGCTGCAGGGTATGACGGGTGACCTAAACGTCCTCGTGAAAGCCTCGACGGAAGGTAAGTTATCGACCCGTGCCGACGCCTCGAAGCATCAAGGTGAATACAGCAAGATCGTGCAAGGCGTTAACGAGATCCTGGACCTCGTCATAGCGCCCGTACAGGAGGCTGGGGGAGTACTGCAAAAGGTCGCCGCAGGGGACCTCACGGCTCACGTCGAGGGGAGTTATCAGGGTGACCACGCCCGCATCAAGGACGACATCAACGTTATGGCGGACAAGCTCTCTGGAAGCATGGGGCAGATCAGCCAGAATGCCCAGACCCTGGCCTCTTCTTCCGAGGAACTTTCCGCGGTCAGCGCGCAGATGAGCGCCAACGCGGAAGAGACTTCCAGCCAGGCCAATGTGGTCTCGGCGGCGAGTGAGCAAGTCTCCAAGAACATCCAGACGGTAGCCACGGCAACCGAAGAGATGAGCGCGAGCATCAAGGAAATCGCCAAAAGCGCCACGGAAGCGGCCAAGATCGCGACTTCCGCGGTGCGGACGGCGGAAAGCACCAATGCCACCGTCGGAAAGCTCGGCGAATCCAGCGCGGAAATCGGTCAGGTCATCAAGGTCATCACCTCCATCGCGCAGCAAACGAACCTCCTGGCTCTGAACGCCACCATCGAGGCAGCAAGAGCCGGCGAGGCAGGTAAAGGCTTTGCGGTGGTCGCCAACGAGGTGAAGGAACTGGCCAAGGAGACGGCCAAGGCCACTGAGGACATCAGCCGGAAGATCGAAGCAATCCAAGGAGACACGAAGGGGGCGGTGGAAGCCATCGGCCAGATCACAACCATCATCAACCAGCTTAACGACATCTCCAACACAATCGCAAGCGCGGTAGAGGAACAAACCGCCACAACCAACGAGATTACTCGCAATGTGGGTGAGGCGGCCAAAGGAAGCTCACAGATTGTGGAGAATATCGTTTCGGTGGCCACCGCCGCCAAGAGCACTACCGAAGGCGCAACCAACACCCAAACAGCCGCGCAGGAATTGGCCCGCATGGCAGCAGAACTCCAACGACTGGTCGGGCAGTTCAAGTTTGATGAGAGGGCATCCGGCGCCGGGACACTAGGAGTCCATTCTCCAGCAAACCCGGTGAATGATGTGCATTTGGCGAAAGGCACCAGGACTCAACCCAACGTAACAGCGCGCATCCAGTAAAGGGCTGAGTTGCGATCAAGCGGTCGAGAGGGGTGCGGGGATGTCGCAGTCAGCCTCGAACCCCTCCCAGCCGTGAAATGAAAGGAAGGGAATCATCTCGCTATCGGAGGAGCCATCATGCCAGTGCTTGTGGTTTGCGGCTCAAATGCGATGCGTAGCAACCCCGCCGGAACGCCCAGAGGGCTCGATCTTGCAGTTGTTGCGGCGCCCCATCGCGGCGCCCGCAATCCCAAGCTTTGAACGCTGGCTGCCTCCTGAATTCGACAGGGAAAGGGGTATCAGGCTCCTCCGACGCACTCCCGGATCTGTGTAATTTTGGCTGACTCGGACCACCATCAACAACACGTATGATTTCAATGTCGCCAAGCGGATTCACAACCTACCGTCGTTGCGACAGATCGGCTTCCAAGCCAACCGGCGACTGCTGGAAGTGGAGAAAATCAGCCATGATTGCATGCTCGCCGAAGACGCCTTCCAGCAAATGCATCGCCCCCGCCCAGTAGACCACTAACGAGCTTCGGCCCTGCGCTTCGCCGATCCCAAGGTCCAATCCTTGCGCCAAGCCTTGCTGGCTTTTCCGCAGCTTCCCGGTGGATTCTCCAACCGTCTTTTGCGCGACCGATTCACCGCTCTGTTCGCCCAACCCGTCACCGCCTTAACCGCCGGACAGATGACCTACCATCTGCGTCGGTTGCGGCCGCACCGCCTCATCCAGCGCATCGCGCGCAAGAACTGTTACCGCCTCACCGACTTCGGCTTGCGCACGGCCCTGTTCTTCACCCGAGTCTATTACCGTCTCTTGCGTCCCGGCTTGGGCAGAATGCTGCCCCCATTCTCTAACCTCTCTTGCCCACCGCGACGCGCTTTTGACAAACTCAATCAGGAGGTCACATCCTGGGTCCAAGAATCCCAGCATTCGGCAGCACAAAACTTGACTCTTTTACACCAAGTTTTCGACTTCGAGATTTCTAGAGCGATCGCGTTTCCAAGGGACAGCTGCAACTCACGGGGGCGGTGGATCCCGAAGCGCTGCGGTTGGTACACAAAGAGTTGCTGGCATGATCGGGCTGCAGGCGGGGACGAGGATCTGGATCGTGGCGGGCGTGACGGACATGCGGCGGGGGTTTGTGGGGCTGAGTGGGATGGTGCAAGCGGCTCTGGAGGAGAATCCGTTTTCCGGGCACGTGTTCGTGTTTCGCGGCGCGCGCGGCGACCTGATCGAACTGCTCTGGTGGGATGGCGACGGCCTATGTCTTTTTGCCAAGCGGCTACGGCGTGGGTGTTTCATCTGGCCACAGGCCACGGGTGGCATGGTCGCGCTCACGCCGGCCCAGCTTTCCATGCTGCTGGAAGGCATTGACTGGCGACGTCCCATCCGCATTTCGGTGCCGCAGATGGCGGTGTAAGCGGGGAAGTTTCTCGCCCTCGGATATTCTTATAATAGATATTACATTGCCGTGTGTTTTCTTCTTGCATATCACAGAATACCTAGCATACTGCGGTCGTGATGACCGCGCACCCCGCCCTGCCGAATCTCGACACGCTCCCTCCGGAAGCCTAAAAGGCTCTCATTCACGTACAGGCGGAAGAGCTTCGGGCTCAGCGCAAGCGCCTGCACTCCCAGGATGAACAACTGGCGGGCCGTCAAGCCGATATCGAACGCTTGCAACTGCTGATTGCGAGGTTGCGGCGGATGCAGTTCGGGCGCCGCTAGGAAAAGTCGCAAGGGCAGATCGAGCAATTGGAGTTACAACTGGACGAACTGGCCACCGCGTAGGCGGAGCCCCCGGCGGCCCCTGGCCGGAAGCCGGCGCGACGGCCGCAGCCGGGTCATCTGCCGCGGCAGATACGGACGATTCTGCCCAAGGAAACGGCCTGTCCGGACTGCGGCGGCGAGTTGAAAGCTTTCGGCGAAGATGTCTCCGAGATCCTGGAGTACGTTCCGGCCCACTTCCACGTGATCCAGC
>CAZCVY010000178.1:0-15117 GCA_964501985.1 uncultured Acidobacteriota bacterium
TGGAGTCGATTCTGTTGCGCTCGCTGCCGGTGGCCGATCCCGAGTCGCTGGTGGTCCTGAATTGGCGTAGCCGGCCGCCCATGGACGGCAGCAAACAGTGGGTCCACGTCATGCACGGGTTACAAGGAATTTGTTGGCCGGGCGACAAAGGCTCCATGGTCAGCGGGATGTTCCCGTACGACGCGCTCGAGACGCTTCGTAAGGAGAATCCTATATTTTCCACGCTCCTCGGATACTTCAACGGACGGACCCGCACCCTGTCTATCCACGGGCAGGCCAGCACTGCCAGTACGGAGTACGTCACGGGCGAATATTTTCGCGGCCTCGCAGTGTCGCCGGCCGCGGGACGTCTGATCGACCCCGACGACGACCGTCCCGGCGCGACGCCGGTCGCCGTAATCAGTTTTGCCACAAGCCAAAATCGCTTTGGGGGACCGCCGAATGCGATTGGACAATCAATTCTCGTCGATAACATTCCCTTCACGGTCATCGGCGTTGCGCCGCCGGAATTCTTCGGAGTGGACCCTGAGGTGGCGCCGGACCTCTACCTTCCGTTGCACGCGAATCTGCTCGTAGACGGTGCCGGAGCTGCGCAGAAGTACGACGACGGAAACTACTACTGGATCGAAATGATGGGCCGCCTTCGTCCCGGCGTAAGCATGGCCCAGGCGCAGGCGTCGCTGGCTCCTCGTTTCCATCAATGGGTTGCCACCACGGCGACGACCGACGGGGAGCGCGCCAAACTGCCCGCGCTGATTCTGAATCCCGGCGCCGCCGGTCTGGGTAGCTTGCGCCGCAAGTATTCCAAGCCTCTGTTCGTGCTCCTGATGATGGCGGGATTGATCCTGGCGATCGGGTGCGCGAACATCGCCAATCTGCTTCTGGCAAGGGCCGCCGCGCGCCGCCGCGAAATGGCTGTCCGGCTCAGCCTGGGCTCGGGACGGTTCCGCGTCGTGCGGCAGTTGCTGACCGAGAGCGTGATGCTGGCGTCGCTGGGCGGAGCATTAGGGGTCTTGTTTGCGATTTGGGGCGTGCGATCGCTGACGTTCCTGCTCTCGAGCGGGCAGCCAAACTTTACGCTGCACGCGGAATTGAACTGGAACGTGTTGGGCGTGACGGCGGCGCTCTCCGTGGTTTGCGGCCTGTTATTTGGCCTCGCGCCAGCGATTCAGTCGACGCGTCCGGACGTCATGCCCGCGCTCAAGAATGGACGCGGGGGCGGACCGCGCCGCCGCGCGCAGCACGTGCTGGTGGTCGCCCAAATCGCGATCTCTTTTCTCATCCTGGTCGCCACGGGTCTGTTTGTCCGGACACTCAACAACCTGCACTCCGTCCAACTGGGATACGCTCGCGAGAACATCCTTCTGTTCTCGCTGAATGCGCGCCAGGCCGGGCATCGCGACCCGGAGATCGCCACTTTTTACGCGGACCTGCGCAAGCGCTTCGAATCGATCCCCGGCGTGAGCGGCGCGACGCTTTCGCAATCCTCGATCGTCAACGCCGGCTTCACCGGGCCAGCCATCAGGGGGCCAATGAAGATCGGCGCTGTTACCATCGAAGACGCGCGCGTCCTGGCCGCCGGACCGCGTTTCCTCACGACGATGCAGATTCCGATCCTGGCCGGGCGTGAGATTGACGACCGCGACCAACCGGGCTCCAGGCCGGTGGCAGTGATCAGCGAGCGGCTGGCGAGAACTTACTTCGCGAACGAGAATCCGGTGGGCCGGCGCATCACGTTCCTGGACGAGAAGCGCGATCTCGAAATCGTCGGCGTGTCGGGTGACCTGCGGTACGGTCGTCTGAAAGAGGAGGACAGTCCCATGACCGTCTTCGTAGCGGTCAGCCAGACTTCTCCGGGGGGAATGACCTACGCACTGCGCACCGTGGGTGATCCGCTGAGGTATGTCAAGAGCGTGCGCGAGATCGTGCGAGAGGCGGATTCACGCCTACCCGTCACCCACGTGGCGACACAGGCAGCGGAAATCGATCGGACGATCAGCCACGAAGTCATGTTCGCGAAACTATCCACGGGCTTCGCGCTTCTCGCCCTCCTGATCGCGTGCGTGGGATTGTACGGAACGATGTCGTACAACGTCGCGCGGCAAATTGGCGAGATCGGAATCCGCATGGCGCTCGGGGCACAACGGCGTACGGTGGTGTGGATGGTGCTCCGCGAAGTATTAGTGCTCGCCGGCGGGGGGCTCGCCGTGGGAGTTCCCATCGCCCTGGCCGCGTCGAAATATCTGGCTTCGCTGCTCTACCAGGTAAGACCCAACGACGCGGGCGCGCTGGCTGCCGCCGTGGGGATGATTCTAATCGCCACGCTGGTCGCTGGATATGTCCCCGCCTTTCGAGCTTCGGGGATTGACCCCATGGCCGCCGTCCGGCATGAGTGACAACACGATAAGGCACCCATCAGATGCCCGCGCTACAAGTACTGGGGAGAGGTGGGCGTAAGGATTTCCCCAGACAATTTCCCCAGACAACGGCTAGTTTCCAGAATGAATTTCTGGGATAATCTCCGCGTCCCAGACGGATGACGTTTGGGCATCCGTCGCGTCTTAATAGATTACAACTCTCAACCTTGGAGATTCTATGCGTCGCCTGCTGATGGCCAGCACTTCCGTGCTCTTTGTATCCGTCCTGACGTTTGCCGCGGATTCCGGGCCACTGCTTCTGCAAAGCCCCACACTCAGCAAAACCCAAATTGCTTTCGCCTTTGGCGGAGACATCTGGACGGTCAGTCGCTCCGGCGGTGAGGCCCAGCGCCTGGTGACCGGCACGGGACTCTTGGGCGGCCCACACTATTCGCCGGACGGGTCGATGATTGCGTACACGGGCGATTACGATGGGAATCTCGACGTGTACGTTGTCCCCGCCACGGGCGGTGAACCTCGCCGCTTGACTTACCACCCGGGCGCGGACGTGGCGCTGGGTTGGACTCCCGACGGCAAATCGGTTCTTTTTCGCTCCTCTCGTTTCAACTATTCCGACCCCGACCGGCTCTTTACCGTTTCGGCTGAAGGCGGATTCCCCGCCGAGATCCCTCTCTCCATGGCCGAAGATGGCGCGTACTCTCCCGACGCGACCCACCTCGCCTATTCCCCTTTCTTTCAATGGGAGCCGGAGTGGAAGCACTATCGAGGCGGGCAAACCACGCCCATCTGGATCGCCGACCTCAGCGATTCGAGCATCGTGAAGGTCCCGCGGGACAACTCCAATGACCGCGATCCTCTTTGGATTGGCGACAAGGTTTACTTCCTCTCAGACCGCAATGGGCCCATCACCCTTTTCGAGTACGACCCGAAGTCACAAGCGGTAAAGCAACTGATCGACAACAAGGGATTCGACATCAAGCACGCCTCAGCGGGTCCGGGCGAAATTGTCTACGAACAGTTCGGCGCCATTTATCTTTACGACCTGCACTCGGGCAAAACCAAGCGCGTGAACATCACGGTGAACGGCGACATGCCGCAGGTCAGGACCCACTTTGAGAAAGTGGAGAAGGAGATCCAGAACGCGCAAATTTCACCCACCGGCAAGCGGGCGGTGTTTGAAGCGCATGGCGAAATCTTTACCGTCCCGGCGGAAAAAGGTGACGTGCGCAACCTGACCAATTCGCCCACCGTCGCCGACCGCGATCCCGCATGGTCGGCCGACGGCAAATCTGTCGCTTACTTCTCCGATGAAACCGGCGATTACCATCTCCACATCAGCCCGCAAAATGGACTCGGACCGGTAACCAAGATCGACCTCGGCAATCCGCCCACGTTTTACTATTCCCCGACGTGGTCGCCGGACAGCAAGAAGATCACCTACTCCGACAAGCGCTTAAACCTTTGGTACATCGATCTCGAGAAGAAGACTCCCGTCCACGTAGACACCGATCTCTTCGACGGCGCCAATTTCAACACGGTCTGGTCACCCGACAGCAAGTGGCTGGCATACACCAAGACCCTCGACAATCGCATGCACGCGGTGTTCGTTTTCTCGCTTGAGACCGGAAAAGCCACGCAAATCACCGACGGCATGAGCGATGTCGCTTTCCCGGATTTTGATAAGAGCGGCAAGTATCTCTATTTCACCGCCAGCACTGACATCGGCCTGGTGGCGGGCGGGGATATGTCGGCCATCAATCGGCCGGTGACGCGCTCGGTTTACGTGGTGGTGCTCAAAAAGGGAGTGGCCTCGCCGCTGGCCCCCGAGAGCGACGAGGAAAAGGCCGAAGAAAAGAAGACGGGCGCGGACACCGCCAAGGAAGGCGCGGGTGAGAAGTCGGCGGAGGATAAATCCAAAGAGTCCGCGGACGCCAAGGACAAAGATAAAGATAAGGAGAAACCCAAGGAACCTCCCAAGGTGGAGATTGACTTCGACAAGATCGGCCAGCGCATCCTCGCCATGCCGATTCCTGCCAGGAACTATTTCGCGCTGAGCGCCGGCAAGGAAGGCGAGATCATTCTGGTGGAAGGACCGCCGGTTATTCCTTTTGACGGACCTCCCATGCTTACCGTCACCAAGTTCACCCTCAAAACTCGCAAGACCGATAAGCTGGTGGATGGCGTCTCCGCCTTTGCCGTCTCCTTCAACGGGGAAAAGATGCTCTACAAGCAGGGGGAGACGTGGTTCATCAATCCCACCGAGAAGCCGCCGGAACCCGGCAAGGGCAACCTCAAGACCGCGGAAATGGAGGTCAAAGTCGACCCGCGCGCCGAGTGGAAGCAGATTTACCATGAGGTTTGGCGCATTGAACGCGACTTCTTCTATGACCCGCACCATCACGGCCTCGATTTGCAACAGGCAGAAAAGACCTTCGCGCCGTTTCTCGACAACATTACCAGCCGGGCGGACCTGACCTACCTGTTCCACGAAATGCTCAGCTATCTGTCGGTGGGCCACATGTGGGTGGGGGGCGGCACCCAACCGGAGGTTCCAAAAATCAAGGTGGGCCTGCTCGGAGCGGACTATAAGATCGATAGCGGCCGCTATCAATTCGCACGCGTCTATGACGGTGAAAATTGGAATCCCAAGCTCCGAGCGCCGCTCACGCAACCGGGAGTGGACGTGACAGAGGGTGAGTACCTGCTGGCCGTGAACGGCCGCGAGGTTCGCAGCACGGAGGAGGTCTACAGCTACTTCCTCGAGACCGCCGACCAGCAGACCGTTCTAAAAGTTGGTCCCAAACCTGACGGGTCAGGATCGCGCGAAGTCACGGTGGTCCCCATCGACAACGAAGAGGGCCTACGCAATCTCGCATGGATTGAAAGCAATCGCCGCAAGGTCGACGAGTTGACGGGCGGCAAGGTTGCCTATGTCTACGTGCCCGACACGGGCGTTCAGGGCTATACGAACTTCAACCGCTACTTCTTCGCGCAGGTGGGCAAGGAAGCAGCGGTCATTGACGAACGGTTCAATCATGGCGGGGCCCTCGCTGACTTCATCGTCGACTACCTGCGCCGCCCCATTCTGAACAAGGTGATGACGCGCGAAGGCAAAGAACAGTCGGAACCCGCGGGGGCCATTTACGGCCCCAAAGTGATGATCATCAATCAATTCGCCGGCTCGGGAGGCGATGCCCTGCCGTGGTATTTCCGCAAACTCAACATCGGCCCGCTGGTGGGCGAGCGAACCTGGGGAGGGCTGATCGGCATCGGGGGCTATCCGACCCTGCTCGACGGTGGATACGTGATGGCCCCGCGCGAGGCGATCTATGGCCTCAAGGGTGATTGGGAAGTTGAAAACCACGGCATCAAGCCCGACATCGAAGTCATGATGGACCCCAAACTGGTGCGCGAAGGGCACGATCCCCAACTCGAGAAGGCCGTCGAAACCGTGATGGAATTGCTCAAAGAGCATCCACTGCCGGAGTACCCCAAGCCGCAGTACCCGGATTACCATCCGGCGCTGCCCTCGCTGCCGTGAGTGCGGGCCGCTTTCTACCAGAGGCTTCCGAGATTATTGCTGAAGCTATCCGGCGCAAAGGGATCCGACAAGGTTCGTAGCACAAAGGCGCAGTTCTCTTTGCACTTGGCCCAGTTGTCCTCCGCGCCCGCTTCTCGCCAGCAGCACCACCGATCGCAGTTGGCATGATGATAGGAGATGTACCATTTCTTATTCTCATCACTCAGGGCGGCCATCTCGTTGCGTTCCTGATCGATGAACATCTTGATGACCTTCATGAAGTCGTTCTTGCGCCCCATAACGCCCTGCGTCGCAGGGGATGGTGCGGGGGGGGCGGGGGGGACCGCAACCGCAGGCAGGTGGGTGCCGAGTTCGCACTCCCAAAGCCAGTCCATGGTCAAAATCATCGCCGCATGCAGGCCCAGGCACGCATCCCTGAGCTTATGGATGCGGCGCGAGGCTTGTTCCCCCGCCAACGCCACTTCCAGGAAGGCGTCGCAGGGAGCTGCAGCATCACGTTTTTTGACAAAGTTGGCATCAAACCCCTGCAATGCCTTGTTGAAATCCTTGATCGACTCCTGCACTTTCCAGCGAAATCGGTCCAGCTCCTCGACGTTGAGCTCCTTCAGTTGGAACTTAATCTTTTCCTCCGTCGTTTGTGCTTTTGCGATGGATCGATGGTGGAGGGCGCCCTTGATGGCCTTTTCCACCGCTTCCTCGATGGAGGCAAGCAGGCTGCCGACTGCGGGTAGAGGGATGGCCTGCAATGTTGCGCGAATCGCTACGCCCCCGAGACTCGACAACTTGCTGGCCGCCGAACCCGACGAAGATACGGCGCTCCGAACGCTATGCAGCTTCGCCGAGTGGCCAATTCTTTGGAGCACACTCTTGTTGTCCACACATTTTTGGGCGTAAACGAAAATATCTTCCATGGTCCTCTCTCTCCTTTGGCGAGTTGAGACACAAGAAACCCACCTGGCAATTTGATTTTCGGAATTCCCTGTTCTGGTAACGGATGGCATGAGCTTAGCACAAGTCCCCAGCGCCGAATATGCCGCAGTGCAGTTTTTTTTCGGAAGAAGAGAGCCCCTTGAATTTCGAATTCGGAAGTAGAGTCCAAGGCGGAAATCTGTAATAATCTGCGCTTCCCGAAATGTTGGGACTTTGGTCACGCCTCGCGGAATATCACTGCTGAACTGTGGAGAGTGTATGCGACGTTTACTGCTTGCAAGTCTCTATATGTTTCTTGCGTCTGCTCTGGCGTTTTCGGCAGATTCAGAGCCGTTGCTCCTGCAAAGCCCGACGCTCAGCAAGACGCAGATCGCCTTCGCGTTTGGCGGCGACATCTGGATTGTCAACCGCGATGGTGGTGACGCCCAACGGTTGGTAACCGGCACCGGTGTCCTCAGCCGTCCCATCTTCTCTCCAGATGGAAGCATGGTCGCCTATACCGGCAATTACGAAGGGAATGATGACGTCTTCGTGGTCGCGTCGACGGGCGGCGAACCTCGGCGCTTGACCTATCATCCCGGCTCCGACGTGGCGCTAGGGTGGACGAACGACGGCCAGAGCATCCTCTTCCGCACGACGCGCAGCAGTTACTCGCGCTTTGAGCAACTCTACACCGTGCCCGCGACGGGGGGGTTCCCTACCCCGCTGCCCCTGCCGATGGGAGTTGAGGGCTCGTACTCTCCCGACGGGACCCACCTGGCTTACGTGCCGCAGTGGAACCGGCGTCTCGGCGCCATCGACGCCTACGTCGCCATTAAGCACTATCGCGGCGGGCATGCAGCGCCCATCTGGATCGCCAACCTCGCGGACTCCAGCGTCACGCGCATTCCACGCGAGGGCTCGAACGATTTCGACCCCATGTGGATCGGCGATCACATCTACTTCCTCTCCGACCGCGAAGGGCCGGTAACCCTGTTTTCCTTCGACACCAAAACCCAGCAAGTGAAGGCGCTCTTCAAGAACGAAGGCTTTGATCTCAAGACCGCCTCGCCAGGCCCGGGCGCAATTGTCTACGAGCAATTTGGCTCGATCCACCTCTACGATCTGCACTCCAGCAAGACGCACGAGGTGTCGATTAGCGTTGCGGGCGACATGCCGCAAGTCCGCCCGCGATTCGAAAAGATCGACGGCCACCAACTCGTGAATGCGCACATCTCGCCCACGGGCGCGCGCGCGGTGTTTGAGGCGCATGGCGAAATTCTCACCGTGCCCGCGGAGAAGGGAGATGCGCGGAATCTCACCAACACCCCTGGCGTGGCGGAACGAGACCCCTCTTGGTCGCCTGATGGCAAATCCATCGCTTACTTCTCCGACGAGTCGGGCGAGTACGCGCTCCACATCCGCGACCAGAACGGCTTGGGGACCGTGAAGAAGATCGACTTGGGCAAGCCGCCTTCATTCTTCTATGCACCCACCTGGTCGCCGGACAACAAGAAAATCGCCTACAGCGACAAGCGGCTAAACCTCTGGTACGTGGACCTCGATCACCCTACGCCGGTCAAGGTGGACACCGACCGCTTTGATTCGCCCCTGCATGAATTCGATGTGCAATGGTCGCCGGACAGCAAGTGGCTGACGTATACACTGCAACTCGACAATCACATGCGCGGCGTTCTCGTGTACTCGCTCGAAGGCAAGAAAGCCACGCAGGTGACCGATGGCATGAGCGACGCCGTTTTCCCGGTGTTCGACAAGAACGGAAAATACCTCTACTTCACTGCCAGCACTGACATGGGTCTCACCACGGGTTGGCTCGATATGACGAGCGAAGCTCATCCCGTCACCCGCAGCGCCTATGTCGCGGTACTGAAAAAGGACCTGCCTTCGCCCCTCGCTCCGGAAAGCGACGAGGAAAAACCGCCGGAGGCGAAGAAGGATGATAAGGATTCCAAAGCTGCCGCTGATGCGGACAAAGACAAGGCCAAGGGGGGCGAAAAGAAGCCGGATGCCGTGAAAGTGGAAATCGATTTTGACGGCCTCGGCCAACGCATTTTGGCTTTGCCCATTCCTGCTCGCAACTACGTGGGCCTGCTTTCCGGGAAAGAAGGGGTTCTCTATCTTCTGGAGACACCGCTAGTCGAGGTCGATCCCGGTCCGCGACACATCATCGTGCAGAAATTCGAGCTGAAAACTCGCAAGACGGAAAAGGTATTGGACAACGTGGAGGAATTCGATGTTTCCTTCGACGGCGAGAAAATGCTCTACCGCGAAGGTGCGCACTGGTTCATCAACCCCGCGGATAAGCCGCCCGCGCCCGGCAAGGGCATGTTGAACACCGGATCGATCGAAGTCTACGTGGCGCCGCGCGAGGAGTGGAAACAGATGTACCACGAGGTGTGGCGTATCGAGCGGGATTTCTTCTACGATCCCCATTTTCACGGGCTCGACCTGCAAAAAGCCGAGCAGGCCTATGCGCCCTTCGTGGCGGGACTCACCAGCCGCGCCGATTTCAATTACTTGCTGGCGGAAATGCTCAGCAACATCAATGTCCTCCACATGTATGTGGCCGGCGGCAAGCATCCCGACATCCCGGTGGTGAACGTCGGCTTGCTCGGCGCCGATTACACGATCGACAGCGGCCGCTACCGCTTTGCGCGAATCTTCAATGGCGAAAACTGGAACCCGCAACTCCATGCGCCGCTGACCCAACCCGGCGTAAACGTGAAGCAAGGCGAATACCTGTTGGCCGTGAACGGGCGCGACCTCACCGCGAATGACGAGATTTACAGCTACTTCCAGGAAACGGCGGGAAGGCAGACAGTGCTCAAGGTCGGCCCGAACCCCGACGGCACAGGCTCACGCGAAGTCAGCGTGGTTCCGGTCGACAATGAAACCGCACTTCGAGGCCTCGATTGGGTCGAGGGAAATCGTCGTAAGGTGGATAAGCTGAGCGGCGGGAAGCTGGCTTACGTCTACTTGCCCAACACGGCTGGCGCGGGCTATACCAACTTCAACCGCTACTTCTTTGCCCAGGTGGGGAAAGAAGGCGCCATCTTGGATGAACGGTTCAATGGCGGCGGCGATTTGGCCGACTACATCATCGATTACCTGCACCGGCCGGTTATGAGTCAGGTGTTGACCCGTGAAGGTGAGCCCTACCCCGAACCGCAGGAAGCCATCTTTGGTCCGAAGGCAATGATCATCAATGAATTCGCGGGTTCGGGTGGCGACGCCATGCCGTGGTACTTCCGCAAAGCCGGCGTCGGACCGCTGGTGGGAACGCGCACGTGGGGAGGCTTGGTAGGCATCGGCGGCTACCCCCAGCTCATCGACGGCGGCTCGGTCACCTCGCCGCGTTGGGCCATTTACGGATTGAAGGGCCAGTGGGAGGTTGAAAACCACGGGATCGCGCCCGACGTGGAAGTGGAACTGGATCCCAAGCTGGTGCGGGAAGGACACGACCCGCAACTCGAGCGCGCGGTGGAAGTGGTGCTCGACTTACTAAAACAGCACCCGCTTCCAACGTATCCCAAACCGCCCTATCCGAACTATCACGACACGCTGCCAGCGCCGGTGCGGTGAGTGACCCCTTTATTACGGCTGCGGCGGGCAAGGCTCGGCAATTCTCGATACGACCCAAGAACCACGGTTGACGCCAAGATGGAATCAACCGTGGTTCGAAAGGCCCGACGCAAAAAAGAGAGATTGAGCATCAAGAACTACAGCGTAATGGCAGATTAATGATGTCCCCCACCACCGGCGCTGCCACCTCCGCCGCTGTGGCCCGCACTACTTGAAGAGCCTCCACCACCAGAGGCCATTCCGCCGCCACCTCCACTCGAATGTCCGCCACCGGACGAACTGCCGCCGGAACCTCCGCCGCTCGATCCATGGGAAGCTATCGCCACTCCCGACCCACCGAATGAATGCGACGTCATAGGACCGCCGACGCCGCCGTTCTTACCACCGCCGACGGAGGCGTTCCCGCGAAACTCGCCCGGCGAGCCATGCAAAGCATAGCGTCCGCCCAACGTCGTGCCTTGAGCCGCGCGCAAAGGCTCTCGGCCTGAATGGAAATGATGACTCGCCAGCAGCAGCTTCTCATCTGCCGGATCGCCTCCCATCAAGATGGTCGGAGGCGCAGAGCCGTGTTGCGACGCGAAGCCCGACCCCGGCCCGCCGATCGGGGCTAGATCTCGCGTCGTCGCTGAGGCCGAAGTATTGCTCGCTACGGCAGATGCCGCCAGCGCAGGTCGCGCACTGGGTTCGAAGGGTGGACGCTCAATGGCGGTCCCTCCAGGGGGCAGGCCGCGGCTCACAATTTCAGGCGTGATCATCTGCCGATTCTGAACCACGGCGGTCGGAACCCTCACAAGTTCCCTCGCGAGTTGGGTGGGATGAGGGCGGTGGGGCGGAAGGGGCCTCGGATGAAAGGCTCCACTCGGGCTCCAGCCGATCCATCCCGCTCCGCCAAACCAATTCACGAGCGCGGGGCTCCAGAATCCGCAACCGAACATCGGGTTCATCCAATACCAGCCAAAGCTATCATCAAAGTCCCATTGCCCGCAGTGGTCCGTCACCCATCCCCAAGGTTCAGCGGAAACCCACGTGTAGCCCATACCCGGATACCAGTTCCACATGCCGCTGGTGTAAGGCGACCAACCCGCTCCAGAGTAGGGCGACCAGCCAAACCTGCCGCCGGGAAGCGTCACCCATTCGCCATAAGTGTTGAGGTCACTCCAGCCGTAGCTCGGTCCGGTTGGATGGACGGCTTCGTCTCGCTCCGTCAACAGCACCTGCTTGTCTCGGGCTTCCGTCCACTGATCCCAGGCATCCTTCACAATCCCTTTCTGAATGTTTGAAGCCGACTCGGGGCTTGCCGGATTGTGTTCCAGAATTCTGCCTTCGCCGAGTTTGGTCGTCGATTTGGCCGTCGCGACATCTACTAAACCGCTGAAGACCTCAAGGCGATAGTGATCCTGCTCCAGGTCCGTACGGAATTCGCACTTGCCTTCCGCGGTCACGGTGGTGTCGGCGATCTTGACGTGATAGACGTCGCTGTTCGTGGGCTCAAAGTGTATCGCGCCGTTGTCTTGACGTTGCTTCGCAGGGCTGTGCTCGAAAAGAAAGTGGAAAGTGGCATATCCCTGCTCGAAGGTCATGCCGTTGAGTTTGTTGCCGTCGGCGTCCAGCGCCAATTGATGGAAGAGCAACTTCGACTGCTCACCCACGCGGGCAGTGGAGCCATTTTCGAATTCCACTTCGGCGTAGCTACCACCGGCGGTGGACAGCTCGAAGCCTTCCTGGATCGGCGTGTTGAGCATCGCCTTCTCGGCTTCCGTGGAACCGGGCCGCGTGAGGGTCACGGTGCCACTCAGGTAGCTCAAGCGAACCACCCGGGCATGCGATTTCGCCACCTCCGCATTGGCCGAGGGGCGGTACTCCATGAACTTCCCCTTGCCCAGAGTCATCGAGCCGGAGTGCGCAGAGACGACCACAGACCCGGCGGCCACTCGCACCTGCATCTTCCCCGCGCTATAGGCGGTTTGGAACTGAGCCTTGCCTTGGGGAGACAACGTGGCGTCAGCAACCTTCACCTCGTAAACATCTCCTTGCTTCGGGAGGAAGTGGAAGTCAGCTTGGCCGCGTTCCAGTGTGATGGTGTTCAGCTCGCTGCCGTTCACGTTTTTGCTCAGCTGCGTAAAGCTAGCTTTGGTGAGCTCATTCAATTGAACGATGGAGCCGGTTTCGAACTCTAGGGCTGCATGACCGCCACCGGGCGTGGACACCTCGGACCCTTCGTCAAGAACAGTATTCACCTGTGCGGGGATCGCTTCGGTCGAGCCCGGGCGTTTGACGGTCACGGCGCCGGTGACGGAACTCAGCCGCACCGAGCGTCCATGGGATAGATCTTGTTGTTGGCTTAAGAGAGCTGTCGGCAGGAAGAGCAGCCCCGCGACCAAAACCACGAGTACACGTCGTATACGATCGTATCTCACGGCCGGCCTCCGGCACAGATTTTACAACCGCTTTACATACCTTCAGACGGACCATGGGCTGAAAAAGTTGCAGCCCACGGCTTCATAGAGAAGATATTAATGCAAGACGATCGGCCCACGATGGGACGTCGAGAGGCGAGATTCGGACAATCAGTCCGAGAAGGGCCTTAGTGATGCCCGCCTCCAGCGCTCGAGCTGGCAGCATGGCTTGGACTCGTGGCACCTATAGGAGCTGCCGAGCTGTTCATGGTGCCCATGCCCGCGCTGGGCATCCCTTCCTCCGCGCCCGTATGGGACGAGATTGAGGATTGTTGCTGTCCGTGCGGCAGGATCGTTGGACGATTCCCGAGGGACTCGCGCGAGAAGTCGGGCCCCGACTCTTTTGGTCCGCGCGCCGCGTCAAGCCCGTTGAAGGCCTCGCCACGGAACTCACCGACGGCGCCCCCTACAGGGTAGGCCCCACCTAAGGTTGTTCCCAAGCGCACGCGCAAGGGTTGGCCGGAGAGGTGTCCACCAACCAACGATTGTTCCTTCGCCGCGTCGCCACCCGCTAAGAGCGAAGCAGGAGCCATCGTGTGCGTAAGGTCCGGATGTCCGGCAAACAACGCTTCCGAGCTAGCGCCGAGGGATGCCCCGGGAAGCATCGCGCTTTCGCCAGGCTCGAAAGGCATCTTCGTAATCAGGGTTCCCGCTGTCGTCGCCACATGGTTAACGGAACCGGGCGTAATTGCGCTTCCGTTCTGCATCACCCCACCCGGGACAGTATTCACGATACTTTGTCCGGCGCCGCCAATCACGCCCAGCGGAGCCCAGCCAATCCATCCCGGTCCCGAGTACCAACTGACCAACGCCGGCGAGTAAGACGCGTCAAAGTTGCCGGGCATCCAGAAATAACCGAAGCCCGGGGAGTAATTCCAAAGGCCGTAGTGGTAGGGTAGCCAGCCCCAGGGTTCGCCGCCAATCCACGTGTATCCCATGCCCGGATACCAACTCCACATCCCAATGCTGTAGGGCGACCAGCCCATGGAGGCGTAAGGCGACCAGCCATAGCCGAAGCCAGGGAAGAATCCCCATTCGCCGTAAGCGTCCAGATCGCTCCAGCCATACATTGAGCCTCGCGCCGGAACGGCCTGGTCTGCGAGCGCAAGCTGCGACTGGCTGTCGCGCTCACTCGTCCACTTGTCCCAGGAATCCTTGACGATTCCCTGCTTCTGGTTCATCGCGACTTCCGTCGTGGCAGGATTAAATTCCAGGACTTTGTCTTTGCCCAGCTTGATGGTTTTTCCCGCCGTCGCCAGATCAATGGAGCCCGCGAACACTTCCACTCGCGCCCGGCTGTGGTCAAGATCCGCGCGAAATTCGCTCTTGCCGTTCGGGGTCAGCGTCGCGTCCGCGAGCTTTACCGCGTAGGTGTCATGGTGTTCAGGCAGAAGGTGGAAGGTTGCGTACCCTTTTTCAAACGTCAGGCGATTCAGCTTGCTACCATTCTCATCGATCGCCAGTTGATCGAAGCTCACCCGGGAGAACTCACCTAACCGCGCCGTGGAACCATTCTCGAATTCCACCTCGGCGTAACTATTGGCGGCGGTGGAAAGCTCGAAGCCTTCCTGGATGGGCGTATTCACCAGGGCCTTCGCCCACTCGGTGGAGGCAGGGCGTTTCACGCCGACAGTGCCGCTAACGTAGGCGAGGCGAACCACGCGCACGTGGGAAAGACTCTTTTGCGCAAACAAAGCTGTGGGGAGAAGGGGAAGCACGAAGCTCCCGAGGACCACTAACGGGAACCCATGAAGCAAGGCCTTACATCTCATATTGGCCTCCTGCCTGGAAATGCCACGATTATACGCCACATCGGTCGGGGGTGCTTGATTATATTCTCCTCTCAGGTCCATGCTCCCATTCCTGCTCCGCCACGGTCTCAAGGCGTTGTCACCACGGGCAGTTCGATGAAGCTTGTCTGGCCAGGCGCGTGATAGACGCGCTGCGTGGCCTTACGATAATCCTCCGGCTTGGCCCAGAAGATATTGGGCACAAACGTTTGGGGATTGCGGTCGTAGAGCGGGAACCAACTCGACTGAATCTGCACTATGATCCGGTGGCCGGGCAGGAAAACGTGGTTCACGGTGGGCAGGGCGAAGCGATAGAGCAGGGGTTTGCCGGCAGCAATGGGTTCGGGTGTTGCTAAGCTCTCGCGATAGCGGCCGCGGAAAATATCCGCCGATACCATCAACTGGTAACCCCCGAGCCGCTCCTCGCCCGCGACCTCATC
>CAZCVY010000179.1:0-9885 GCA_964501985.1 uncultured Acidobacteriota bacterium
CATGTGTTTTCAACAACATCGTGGGAGTAGCCTCATTTTTTAATTCCCTTTTTTCCCCTCCGCTCGCGACTCCGAATCCAACTAAATTGTTCTTTATCATAGACATACATTTTCTGGAATTTCTTGGGTTCAGCACCTAAGTACCTTATTTTTCTAAGATATCGTGGCCTCCCTCGCCTTCTTGAGGTGCTCGAAGGGTTCCCGTCGCTTCGAAGGGCTGGGAGGATCGCGCCACCTTGTCCTCACCCGGCACTTGGATGTTCTTGAGCGCGAGGCCGTCACGGATGCGCTGGGAGCGCCGCATCCGCCAGAACGTTTCGCCCTTCTGCTCCGCCCGATGGCTCTCGAAACCCCGGCCGGATCGCGAATCCTCCAGCAGGGACTCCATTATCTGCCGGTGCTCTCCCTCCCCCATCCCCATGAGAACTTCGAGCCGGGAGTTCTTCATGAGCTCCTTGCGGAAATGGAACACACTGGGGGTAACCTGGGCTTCCGGAGTCGATCCGGCCAAAGCGCTCGCGGCGCTCACGTCGTGCTCGGCGTTCCCTTCCTGCTCGGGTGCGGGCGATAATTGCGGTTGGCTTTGCGCAGACATAAGTCCTTCTTCATACCGATCTACTACTATCCACTCGATGAGTATACATCTATGTAATGACTTTAGTCAAGCACAATCTTTGACTAGGTGTGTATGCCTTAGATTCGGACAAACTGCCCGCCCCAGGAGGGGAAGAGGCTCGGCAAGCCCCAGCCCGCCAGGCGGCGTCCCCATGCCTCGCCGGTTTTCCTATGTTTCATTTTCAGCACATATGGTCTACAATCGAAACATGCGTTTCCGTCAACCGCTTGACGATATCTTCCGCACTGCCACTCGGGTTAAGATTCTTCGCCTTCTAGCCCGAAATCCGGAGATGGTTTTTACGGGAAGGGAGGTTGCGCGCAATATTGGGGTGGCGAACAGCAATGTGAGTCCGGCTCTCTCGGCGTTGGAAAAGAGCGGAGTGCTCCACTCGATGGCGAAGGGGCGCTCCCTGCTGTACCGGCTGAACACCCGGCACATCCTGGCGGAGAGGTTATTGCCCGACCTTTTCCAGAAAGAAGCCGGTAGCCTCAAGGATGTGACCGACGAAATCCCCCTCGATTGGCCCCGCGACATCCGCAGCTTAATCTGTTACGGCAGCGTGGCCCGGCACGAGGAGCAGGTCGCAAGCGACGTGGACCTGTGCTTTGTGGTACGAGACCCGTCCAGCCGCCGTCGGGTTGAGCGGAGGCTGGAGGAAGCGCAGGCGGAATTCTACCTCCGCACCGGGAACCGTTTTTCACCGTACGTGGTCTCCGCCTCCACTTTCGCCTCGCGTTATCGCCGGGCCGATCCCCTGATCCGCAAAATCACCAGTGAGGGTTGGGTACTTCGAGGGGATTCCATAGGAGACCTGGTGAAATGAAGGCCAAATCCAGGACTTCGGCCGTTCACCCCTCCTCAGCGGAGAACTATTTCCGTAAGGCGGGCGAGTACCGGGATTCGATGAACCAGGCCTTAGCCGAGCACCACCCTAATGCTGCTGCCCTGAATGGGATTCATTGCGCCATTTCCGCCGCCGACAGCCTCTGCGTTAAGTTTCACGGCAAACGAAGTTCCAGCAAGGATCATGGTGATGCCGTGCGGCTGCTGGCGGAACTTTTTGCCGATGAGGAAGCTCGACACCAGGCAGACCGCCTCGGAATTATCCTCGGGAAGAAGAATCAGGTGGAATATGAGGAACGCATGTTCTCACCGGCGGAGGCCGCGAACTTGGCCAAGCAGGTCGAGCGTCTCTTCGCCTGGGTCGCGTCGAGAAGGGGCAGGTGAACCCGATCTAATTGCTCGGTTTATCGGTGGTAAAACGTCTCCTGCTGGCGCACGCCATGTTCACCGGGTTCCTCGCATTTTCCAGGAACCACTTTTTGTCGAGGAGAAATCGATAGGATTCGGTTATGGGGAAAATGGTGCGAGGATTGGTTTCCTGACACGCATTTCCCCCAGCGGACGTGACCCCCTCAATCGTCAGGGAGTATGGGGTGAGACGGGACTCAGTAGAGATTATTTTTTCGCTTCCGGACGGCCCCGGGCACAGCATGGACATAATAGACCTGTGTATCGTTCCGTCTGTCCCCACGTTCCCCGGCCACCCGGTTTCTAACGTGAACGTGGACAAAATAAACGTGTATAACGTCCCGTCTGTCCCCTGGTTCTATGTGGGGCGCAGCCAAGGGCTTGGTCTCAGGTGGACCAACCTCGGAGGCGTTCGCGCCTTTCATGACGACTTGGGGTTGGAGTGGGTCGCCAGCCTACAAAGACGCAGTCAACGAATTGAGGCAGGCCGGAACCCACGAGACTCTGGGTGGAAAAGTGCCGACCCAAGATGAGGCGATCAAAATGATCGAGGAATCTGGAGGTAGGGTCGATCGAATTGAAGAGGGGCATGGTGCCGACAGCGTTAGCCCCCATGATTACCCGCATATTAACTACTATACTGAGGGCAATGTCAAAGCGACAGTGAGGATACAACCCTGATGGCGTCCATTTTGGAGAACATCGACAAGCTGAAGCTCTGGTGTGCGGAGATGGAACCACGGCGGTCCTCGAACCCACTGGTCAATGATGTCTATGAGGAAGCTGCCGATTTGCGGCAGTTAGCCGAAACAATTCTTAACGGGGACACACGGGCAAACTACCCGGCCCGTGTTCGACAGGAGAGGGAGTGTATCCGCAAATTGCAGGAGTTCTGGTCGCAGAAGGCACCAGAAGACCTTCGACGTTATGACCCGGTTTTCGAGGTGGCCGAGAAGATTTTGAGTATCGCAGAAGGAATCCCACTGCCGAAGGATGGACATCTCGGGGTTTTGAAAGTCATCCGCCAAACTTTTGGGTTTTTGGAAACGGACTACGGTTTCACCGTTACCACGGAGGAACCGCTCGGGATGCGGTTCTCCTCGGGTGAGGTTTATCTTGAACTAGGGTATGCAACTGCACCATCCCTCTCCTGTTTGTTTAGTCAGGAATCACAGCCACGAAAGCACTTCTGGGTCGAGGATCTGTTGTACATGCGCGGCGACCAGAGGTACAGAGCGCTGCCCGAGAAATTGAAATTAGAAAGCGAAGAGGACGTGAAAGGATGGTTTGAATTCTTGGCAGGAATTTGGAAGCAATACGGGCTTGACGTGCTGACGAATCGACCCGGAATCTTCGATCGCTTGGCCCAAGCTCAGGCACAGCGCGAGGAAGAGTATACCCGCGAAATGAACCGTCTCTACGGCACTGGTGGTGCCGATCCATCCGAATAGAGGGGCGCAGCTCTGCGCTCTTCCCTTTAGCGAGTAGCGCGGACCTGTTTCCCAACGGTCCGCGGCTTTTCGCCGGGGTTCAAGGCCATCAGCTTGCGCCACGAAAAAAGGAAGCGTAGATTGTGGGCATGTCGCGGCTCCGCCGACCTTTCCTCTCCGACCGATTCATATTTGTCACGGTGCGACTCTTGCCGCAGAGGACGAAACTACAAGCGGGGGATTTCGCGCGGATCGCCGTCTCTCTTTCCCGCATGCGGCAGAAGCATGGGTTCGCGCTAACCGCTTGGGTGCTGCTGCCGGACCACTGGCACGCCATCATCTACCCGACGTATCCGCTAACCATCTCCAAAATCTTTCAAGCGGTAAAAGTCAGTTCGACGATTGCCGTCAATGTGCGAAGGCGGGAGCGGGGCGAGCTTTGGCAGGAGCGATTTTTCGATCACGCCCTACGTACGGTGCGCGACTACGCGGACAAGGTGGAGTACGTTCATCTGAACCCGGTGAAGGCGGGCTTGGTCGAACGCCCGGAGGACTGGAAGTGGTCGAGCTGGGCGGAGTACGCCGGGGTGAGCGGAGAGGAGCAAGAGCTACGCTGCGGTCTGCGCATCGACCGCTTGAACTTGCCGGTGGATCTGAGGACGCGGATTTGAAGCGCCGGAGCATTCCGGTAATCTGCGTCCAGGCGCGCACCTCCACTTCCGTTGGGGCGGATGAGAAGGGCCGCAGACCGTTGGAACGCAGGTCAGCGCTACCCATCCAAGTGCCGCGGACCATTGAAAAACAGGTCCGCGCTACTCGCTTGAACTATTCGACGGATCCGAGGACGCAAATTTGCACCGCGAGAACATTCCGGTTGTTCACTCTCAGGCGCGCACCGCCAGTTCCATGGGCGGATGGGAAGAGCCGCGGACCATTGAAAAACAGGTCCGCGCTACTCGCTGGGCTTGTTCTCGCCGCGGCGGGCTGCGTCTTTTCGTGCCGCTACTTCTTCCGTGCTTATCCCCACTTTTTCGAACGGACGTGTCCAGCAAGTGGGCCAGGAGGCGCGGTGTCGATAGGATGACCCAATACGAACCATGAACTGCCCTAACTGTGGAATGATAAACCCCGAAACCGCACAGCGATGCGACTGTGGATACAACTTCGCGGCCAAGACGGCGAAGGAAGCTTTCCTTGATTGCTCGACCAGACCGCGATGGAAACGACGCGCCGCTTGGGGCGCTCGCATATTGCTCTTCACCGCTATCCTAGGTTATTTCATCCAAGACGTTCCAGTCTTCATCCACCTGAGGCGCCCGTCAAATACGCCGAAAGACGCCGTGTACATTCGTCAGCCCAAAATGACAGTGTGGGAACATTGCAATTACAATTCGCAGCAAGATGCAGATTATTGCCAGGTGTGGAGTGGGGATGGAGGCCTCATTTCCAATGAGGTTTATCTTCCCTGGGATGGTGGTCCACCGATCAAAGCGGAGCACCTGAAAATCCAGGAGGACGTGCAATCAGGTCTGGGGCGTGAGGCGATATGTCTCGAGAACGGGCGCACACTGATACCAAAATGGCTCGTTGACGCTCGCAAGGAAGGCCGCTTCCGAGACATGGACAGCCTCGACCCAGGGTGCCGCAAAATCCGCGCTGGGACATGATGGTGGACTGCACCCTAAAACTGAGACACGGGAAACAGGAACACATTTGGTTAAATGGCAAGGTTTCCCTGTTTTTCGGCAGGGCATCTTGACCGGGGCAGAGCTCCCCCGGCCCGGCGCCCGATTTCGTTAGTGGTGGGTTGTGAAAGAATCAGAGGCAACGGTGAGAGGTGTTTGGAGGTTACTCCCATGCGATTCAACCAAAGCGAAATCATTGAGGACATCCTGGAGCACATTCGGCGATGCGGGGGAGAATTCAGCGACTGGTGCGTCGGGAGCGCCCGGACCCGCAATGCCCTTCTTTCGCGGGACATGTGAGCGCCGGTTCGAACGATGGACTCCTCTACCGGGAGGCCTATACCACCTATGCCGCGGAAGAAGTCCTGGAGCGCCTGGTGAAGGGCTGCGGCGTCCGCCTTGAGCGCGCCCCGGCTCCCCAGACGGGCAGGATCGTTTTCGTGTATCGGCCCCGGGAGAGCATAAATGCAGAAGGCAGTGGGCAGAAGGCAGAAAAGGCAGTGCAGAAGACGGCAGACCGAGGGCAATTCGCCGCCCGTTAGAGAAATCCGCACTCTGCGGGAGAAAAGGGAAAGATTCAGTGGGCAGAGTGCGGCGAGTTTGTAGCCACGGTCAGCGCTTTTTTGACCGTGGGTTCTTCCGCCGCCACGATATCCCGCCCCAGAAAAGCCCACGGTCAGAAAGGCACTGACCGTGGCTACGTGCTGTTTTCGGACAGAATAATCGTGTAAACGTCTGTCACGCCGGCTGGGGCAGACACCCGATGTTTGGTGTCTGCGATCTCCCGAAGGGACCTTTTCTTGCGACCGCGCTCCGTCGCGAGTATACTTTCCTGCGCCATGCCCTTCTACCACCGCAACTGGACTAAATGCACAACAACCCTGTAACGCGGGGCCTGGTGAATACCCCCGAGGACTGGCCCCGGTCAAGTTGGAGGTTCTATTATTTGGAGGATGCGTCAATTCTCCGCATGAACCGTACGGGGCGAGTTCAATTTCTGAGCAGTCCCTGCGGGAGATCGCAGACTCCCAACGACAGGAGTCTGCGCCAGCCGGCCCTGCCAAAAACTTGGTCGGAATCGAGGCGATTGCTGTATATTATCGTGATCCGGAAGCCAAAATGGAAATCGCGGTTGAAACAGCTCGGCGTTGTAGCGGAGCGCAATGAGGTCGCGGTGTTTGGGTTACGTCATCACACCCGTATGATTGCGAACCAGGAGGGCTCGGTCTACTTCACGAGATGTTCGGCCGCAAACGCAGTCTACCGAGAGGACCCATGGCGGAGACGTTCGAAGCATACCGAACTCGAGTCCTAAGCTATCTTGGCGATGAGGATCCCATCGGTGTCCAACAAGCCACCCCCTCCCAGCTCGATCGGCGTCTGCGCGATGTCGCGCCCGAGGAGTTGATCCGGCGCCCCGCACCGGAAAAGTGGTCAATTGCCGAGATCGTAGCGCACTTGGCGGACGCGGAGCTGGCGATGGGGTGGCGATTGCGAAACATGCTGGCGAATCCGGGCGTGGCCTTAACGTGGTGGGATGAGGCGGCATGGGCGGAGCGCTTGGGTTACGCGCAGCAAGATGCGAGCCTTTCGGCAGGGGTCTTTCGGGCGCTGCGCGAGAGCAACCTGCGACTGTTGGAGTCGGTCCCGCGCGCACGGTGGGTGGAGTGCTATGGGGTCCACGAGGTACGCGGACGGCAAACGGTCGAGGAGTTCGTCCGCCTGGAAGCGGCTCACGACTTGAACCATCTTCGGCAGATCGACCGCATCTTGGGTGGCTGAGGCGTTGGCGGGAGGGGAAATGGTTCCTGACCATTTCCCCCCTTGTGAATCCTTTGCCACGTGGCGCACGCTATTCGCAGAAGATGCGAACTTTTTCCCCGTCCTTGCTGTCCACATCAACGTGCAGGTCTTTGAGCTCATCGACCAGCTCACCGCCTTTTAAATCCCGGAGGGCGGAGAGGTCGATGCCTTTTTCGGCGAGTTTCTCACTTACTTGGGGTGGAATTACTCCGATCAGTTTCATGCCCGCGCGCAGAAAGGCCAGAGGGACGCGAACATTCACCTGGTCGCGATCGGGACTGTCCACCGTCACCCGCAGAAAGCGCAGCTTGGATTCCGCCGAAGCCGACTCCCCGCGAATGGCCCACTCCCCCACTCGCGGGGGCTTGGACCGGACCTCCTGTTTGGCTTCATCGAATCGACCGTGAAGATCCGCCCGAATGCCATCCGCGACGCTTTTGTCCTGCGGCGCCGGGGCTTGCCCGGACGCTGGGGATGTGGAGGGCGCGCTCGCTCCCAGTTTCTCTAAAAGTTTTTCCGCATCGTCGGCGGTAATCTGGCCGGATGCAACCATCTCGAGGACTTTCTTGGTTTCTTCTGACATGGCGTTTTCTCCTTTAAGTCATCAGGAAAGCTTCTCCAACGCTTCCTCGACCGTGATCTCGCCCCGGGCAAGCTGCTCGAGGACATAGAGATTCGGGCTGGGAGCTTGAAACGATTTGTCGAGCGCTGCGCTGATGGCGTTCAGGCGATTCTTCACCGTGGGATAGCTGATGCCAAATAGCGCCTCCATTTTCTTGATCGATCCGTGCGAGCGCACAAAGGCGATGACGAATGTCTGGTCCTCCAAAGATAGCTGGGCGAGAGGGGAGACCTCAAACTCGCCCTCCATCGACATGCCACAAGTGGGGCAGGCCATACGGGCAATCCTCAGAGGCTTACGGCAATCAGGGCAGGTGGTTTTTGAGATATCCATAGGCCATCTCCATTTACGTAACAAAGATGGCTTATTTAATTTATTTTGTCAAGAACAAAATTAAAATAGTTAAGTTTTTTATGGAAGTCTATAAAGTTATACAACTATCTCGCGCGGCCACCAGGCTTTGGGAACCTTGGGTTGGGGAGAATTCTTGGGCGATCCACAGGGGGAGATGCCTGAAAAGCGGCGTTGGCTCCGGCGAATTGTTAGGCAGCACGTTCATTTTAGGGGCACAGAGAATTCTCAACCACCTTTTTCATTCTGAGCCTCAACCCCATCTCGCATTGCCGCTTCAAGCGCTTCAATGTTTATATCTTTTAGAGCTTTGAACTTAATGCAATACCCGGTCACGCTCGCCTTGCCTAGTTTTTTCCCATACGTTTTGGCTAAGTATGTCTTATCCTTGATACCAAGGATATAGACAGAGATTCCGGTTTTGTTTGCACTGATACCAATTTGATAAAACTCTCGGGTTTTTCCATCAGCATATTTTATGGTGTGAAGTCCATATCCTATATTAGGATTCGAAACAGTTTTATTCTCACTGTTTTTACCATCCAAGAACCATAATTTACATGCCGGTAACACTTGAAGTGTAATCCGGTGCAACTCTTGCATGTCGCTACGCTTTGGTTCAGGTTGGCTAGTAATATACTTTTTGATTTGTTCTTGGACGCTCATCTAAATTCCATCTTCCCTTTCCAAAGTCAAGTTACCGCCCCGGGGTTTCCCGGGTTCCCGGTTTCGAAGGTGAATGTGGACAAAATAAACGTGTGTCAACGTTCCGTCTGTTGCGGGTTCCCATCACCTCACGACCATGCCGTCCCCCTTGGTACTCCACGTTCCCGTTCCCGGACTATTGGGGGGAGCAATGCCCTGGTGCAATCCCAGATCAGTAAAGCGGCATTCCCCGTTCGTCCAGAAGCCCTTCTTCGCCGCGCACTGACCGGCGGTGCGGGCGGTGGGATCCACCGTATAGCTCCCCATGGCGCGCAGGGTCTGTTGCGCCCCGGCGATCTGCTTCAGCTTCTCCCGGATGCTGCTCGCTTCCTTTTCGAGCTCGGGGCGCAAGCTGGGGTCGAGTTGTAAGGTCTTCTGGAAATCCACGTTGGCGTGCGCGTCATCTTTCAACATGAGGTAAGCCCAGCCGCGACCCATGTAGCTCCGCGCCGAATCCGGCTTGAGGGCGATGGCCTTGGTAAAATGGGTGACCGCCAAGTGCATCACCGGTTGTGCGGGACTGACATCGCCGACCTCGAAGCAGGTTTGGGCGTAGTTGTGGCGCGCCGTGAAGTTGTTGGGATCCAGGCGCAGGGCCTTCTCGAAATCCTGGGCGGCGTAATGCAGCCAGGAATCGCGGTACATGCTTTCGTCCGCCGCCCCCAGCGCCGCGTATCCGCGCCAGACAAGTGCGTCCACATTGTTGGGGTTTCGTTGCAGGGCGTTGCTGGTTACGGCAAGCTGCCGGACCGTGTTCTTGTCCACGCGCTGGAGCAACTGCTGTGGCGTCGCGGTGTACAGTCCATCATACTGGCCGTGGTCGTAATTCGACTGATGAAGCCACTGCAAAAGAGCCTGGGCTCCCGGGTTTTGCTGCAGACTCTGCTGGGAATTTTGCGGGGAGTTTTGCTGGGCTCCTGCGCCAAGCGCTGAAATCAACACGAAAACCACGAGGTAGATTCTGGTTTGCATGTTCAACTCCTTTACCAACGCCCAAAGTTGAGGTCCGGTCAGAACTGCGACCTCCGGCAGCGCCGGCTCCTGCCTCTGCCCTCTTGTGTAAAATTCCTGCGTTGGGTTTTGCCCGAAAGAACACAATACGCCTGACGATCCCCGAATGCAACGGCCAGCCATCATACTTATTGTCCGCCTGCCGGGAACCGGGGGACGAGAAGTTGCGCATCAACTTGCGAAGTCGCTAAACCTCACACTTCCTGGCCTTGGTTGGCTGTGGCGAAACCGGGGACAGGCGATCTATCCGGTTCATTCCTTGGCATAATTATCTTTCTGTCATTCCTTAAAATAGGAAATACCGGGGCAAAGTGAAGCCCGGGTCGCCAATGCGCAGCCCAGTGCTGTTGGAAGCCTATCGGCGCCTTGATTACGCATTTCCGTAGAATGAAGTATCCAAAAAGGTGG
>CAZCVY010000179.1:9985-14891 GCA_964501985.1 uncultured Acidobacteriota bacterium
CGCACCGCAAAGAGTGCAGGAACAAAAAAGGAGACTTAAAATGCGACCATTATATGACCCGGAAGCCGTTCGACCGATGTGGGAGGAGCTGGCGCAATGCGGAGTTACACCCCTCAGCACCGCGGACGAAGTGGATGCCGCTGTTGCCAAGCCAGGAAGCACGATGATTGTCGTCAACTCGATCTGTGGCTGTGCCGCCGGCGGGGCAAGGCCGGGGATTACCAAGGCGCTTCAAAATGCCGTTATCCCCGATCACTTAACCACGGTTTTTGCCGGAGTCGATATGGAAGCGACGGCACGGGCTCGAGAGCTGATGCCGGAGGTGGTGCCCTCATCGCCGTCCGTCGCCATTTTCAAGGATGGCGCGCTTGTTTACATCCTGGAGCGGCGCCACATCGAACGCATGAATGCCGATGCGATCGCGGGAGAGCTGGTGAAGGCTTTCAGCCAACATTGCACGCGCCAGGGGCCGTCCGTGCCTCCCGACGTCTACGGGCAGGTGGTCCACGCGCGCCAGTGTGGATCGACCATCCCCAGCTTTAGAGGCTGACGCAACCCCCTCCATTTGCCCCCCTTTGCTGCGGCACGGGGAGGAATAATGGGACCTGGGGGAATAATGGTACTTGGCACTTCCCCCTAGCGTGGCAGAAATGGGGTCGCGGGCTCAGCGGCGGAGACAATCCACTCGCTCATGGGACTCAGGACCCGGCAGTCCAGGCATATTGTCGTCGGAAATTGTGCTTTACAGCTCGGGCACGTGGCCCCAGTTAGGAAGGTATCGAAGGCCTGCCCGCAATGATTGCACTTCCAAAAAGCACCCACCGGGGGCGCGGTCTCGCACGAGGGACAGGCAAATCCCTCGCGCCGCGGCAGCTTGGCCAAACGCGCAAGGGCTCGCGCATGTTGCAGTCCGCCCCAGCAATTCATGAGGATAAATACGGCAAGAATGCCCATCCAGGCAGTTCGCATCCACAAGGCAAAAGCGATGAGGCCGGCCACGCCGATAAATCCCACCACCACCGCAGCCATTAAGCTGCGAGCGCGGCCCAGCACAAACCAAAGCAGCGAGCGCAGAATCTGGCCGCCGTCCAGCGGATAGATGGGCAGCAGATTGAAGATCAGCAAGCCGAGGTTGATGATCGCGAGCGTGCGTAGGAAGGCGTGGGCATTGGGAATGGCGTCCGCCCATCCCGTGGTTCGATTCAACACTCCCAGCAGCGAAAGAACGATCAGGAAGGCTACGTTCACCAGCGGCCCCGCGGCGATGCTCCAGAGCGTGGCGCCCGGCCGCTGCGGCGGATTCACGTAGGCCACTCCTCCCAACGGCCACAGCACGATCCGGTTCGCCGTTCCACCCACCTGCCGGCAAGCCAGCGCGTGGCCATACTCATGCGTCAGCACAATCAGGAACAGCGCCAGATACTCGCACAGGTTCCAGGTCAGCGAAGAATAGCTCTTCGCCCGGGCCTCAATTTCAATCGCGGCGACTAAAAACCACGACCAGTGCAAAAACACATCGACTCCGGCGAAGCGGAACAAATGAAGCGATCCCTGGCGTAGACTTGTCATGAATTGGCCTCAGCACACCGCACGCGCAGACTCTACTCTCCTTCCGCGGTGAAAGCAAACCCAACGGTCCAGTTGACCGATCAGGGTGACAGAAACGTGATACCCGTAGTTTTGTCCGACACGGCAGAAGGTCTAACGCTTGGGGCTAGATCGGCCCGGGATTTCCGGCGCTTAATGCGATTTTCGGGCAAACCAAACGTGCAAACGTCTCGGATGCCCGATGAGGTAGGCGGAAAGAATAAATGCTGTCGAAAGAGTAGCGCATCTATAAGGCATCGGGGCCGGCCCGTTGCGCGTTTATTCGTGTCCCCCGCGCTGGCGAAGCAGTTTTGCCGTGTCGTCGTGCTTGCCTTGCAGCGCCAACACCAGAGGCGTCGCCTGGTTGGAGTTACGAGCATTCACGTCGGCGCCGTGCGCTATCAGCACCTCGGCGATCGCGGTCTGGCCTTCCTGCGCTGCCGCGAAAAGGGGTGTCCACCCGTCCTTGCTCTTGGCGTTCACATTGGCGTGATGTGCCAGCAGCAACTCCACCACTTCCTTGGGGCGCCGGGGGTTCACTTCGCTATGGTGCGAGGTCATCTGATCCAACTCTTCCTGGAAGTCGGTCCCGTAAGATGCCGCCCACAAGGGGGTCGCGCCACCGGAGGTTGTCCCGTCGACTTTCGCACCGTGGGCCAACAGCACTTCCGCCACCTCTAGCCGGCCCTGCCCGGCCGCCGCGAACAGGGGCGAGTCGCCGTCCTGGTCCACCGCCTCGATATCCGCCCCGTGGGCGAGCAACACCTGCGCCACGTTGGCGTACCCCCAAATCGCGGCGTAGTGCAAGGGCGTTCGGCCGATGTCGTCCCGAGCCTGGATGTCGGCTTTGCTGGCCAATAGAAATTCCGCCAGGTCCGCATGGCCGTATCGCGCCGCCTCCATCAGCGGCGTCCTGCCCTCCCGGTCCTTGCTGAAAACATAACTCGGCTCACGCGCGTTCTCCTCCTTCGCCAAGTTGACCCAGACATTTTTTTGCTCCTCACGAATGGCGGCGGCGATGGCCGCCGGGGCCATTCCTTGATACTTCCGGAGCAGCTCCGCCACATCCTTGTGGTTCGCCTCCTCCGCCATCTGCAGAGGAGTCTTGCCATCGTTGTTCTTCGGATTGATCTCCGCCTCGTGCGCGAGCAACGCTTTCACTGCGTCGTACTGACCCCAGTCCGCCGCCACGTGCAATGGCGTGTTGCCATTCGTGGCTCGGGCATTCACATCCGCCTTGGCAGCCAGCATGAATTCCACATCGTTGTCAGACCCGCCTCGTGCCGACCAGTGCAGAGGAGTTTCGCCGTCGTTGTCCCGGGCCATAACGTCGGCCTTGGCGGCGAGCAGCATGGCCGGGATATCTGTCGTGCCGTCGTGAAGCTGGGCGACGAAGATGGGCGAATTACCGGCATCGGTCCGGGCGTTGACGTCGGCTCCCCGGCTAAGCAGGAACGCGGCCACCGCCTTTTGGTCATACACGGCCGCAACGTACAAGGGAGACGAGCCCCGATCCTCATTGCCAGGATTTCTGCTGGAAAGCTGCTCGGGATGGGCTTGGATGATCGCCTGAACGGTGGCGAGATCGCCTTTCACGATGGCGGCGCGGAGCTCGTAGCTGGTTGCCACCGCCGGGCCGGTCGGTTTCGCCACAACATTATTCCCACTGTTTGTGGGCGCTGGAGGAATCTGGGCGCGGCAGCAGACGGCGCTCCACGCCACCAGAACCAGCGCCGCCAGCGCTAACCGGTCCTGGCAGGAAAAGCGGTTGGCGAACACGCCGTCCCCAATTGCGCGCATCTGAAGTCCTTCTTTCTACCCCGGACAGGCACTAACCCACAGGGCGTGCCCGAGAGCCACAACGCTACGGCCCGACCCTGCGAAGGCCGATACGGTTTGACCCCGGCTCCATGCAGCGAAATGGACCAGTGGGGACAGACGGAACGCAATACTGTTTCTCAGGCCCAGGCAATCCTCTATCGGGTAACATGCCGATAAGGCCTTATTCGTGATTTTATTCCGAAACCACAAGGAAAAAAACTACCATACGTCCCCAGCCCCCGTCTGTCCGATTCCTCGACTGCATGCCGGTTTGTCCCGGCGCTCTACGTAACATTTTTTCTCGCTGATGATCCCGGGAGGTTAAGCGCGCCTCCCATCGTCTATGGCAGCCCGTCCCGCATCGCGAAGCAGTTGGTCGCCAATTTCTTTCGGGACGTAAAAGTGGATTTTTTTCGGTGGAATCTCAAACCAGAGACAATCTTTAAGGACCGTTCTTCCTGCGCGGCACTCGAGGTCGGTCCATGGAATTTTCAGGTTCTTACCCCGGTAGCGCCACCACGATCGCTTGCCTTTGGGAGGCGCCAGAAGGTAAAGGGCTGACCGGTCGGCGCCCACGAGGCACTGGACAGCCCCCTCGCCGTGCGCGAACCTTACGCGGCAGTCATAGCGAGGGCCCTGGAATTCCCCGTCAAAACGGTAGTCCTGCTGGAATCCTTTCCAGTTGCGGGCGTACCAGAACGTCAGGAAAATGCCGATGATCCCAACGACGACAATGATGCGGTCCATTTCCTGCTCTGACACCCTTCCGCCCTTCAGACCCTTTTGGTCAGCACGTCGGAAACGACACGTTCGATGTTGCCCTGCGCCGACACCTCATTCACCCGGTAGAGGATACACTTCATGGTGTCGTTGCCCCCGCGCACTTGCGAGTCGCTGAGCCAATGGATTTCCGACAAGTTATGCTCGGTGTAGCTGCTCGCTTGGCCGGCGGCGAACCAGCCTTGCTGGTTGTACCCACCCACCTTGTCCCAGGTCTTGGTAATGCAGGAGTGGTCGTTGGCGCCGCCCGTGTAGATCAAGACCGTGCCGGGCTGGAGCCTCAGACCGCCCTTGGGGCGGCTCACGGGCTGGCCATAAAAAGCCAACCGGCGAATGATGTTAGGGCACTCCAAGTACTCGTCGATCGTGGGACGTCTACCCAGCCTTGCTTGAAACAACCAGTAAAGCGTCGCCTGGTGACACTGAATGTGAAAACCCTGGTCGGGAATCGGCCCGACTATAGGTGCTAGTTCCGCCATAGTCTGGTGTGCCTCCCTCGTCGCTCGATGTAAGTTACGCCTGGAGCCGAAAAGTATACATCCTGAGGGAAGTTTTTTCTAATCGGGAGTGCGGTCTGCCGCGACGTAGGGGCAGGCCTCTTTGCCTGCCCACCGCGGGGCCGATTCGGCCCCCGACCGGCGGGCACCCACGAGGGGCATAGGCGCTAGAATAAGCGACCTTCAATTCGGCCCCGAAGGGGCAAACCGTGATTAGCCGC
>CAZCVY010000180.1:0-14689 GCA_964501985.1 uncultured Acidobacteriota bacterium
AACGTTGGCATCGAGAACTCCCGGTTCAACGGACGTCATCGTAGATGTCGCGGCGATGGAGAGGCCCCAGGGCACCAAGATGGAGGACTGGCAACTCGGGGGCTTGGTAAGTCCGAACGGCAGTGCCAATGGCCTGGTCGTTCATGAGGCGCTTCAGCAACGCATCAACCGAGATGCCTTGCCGCTCCGCTTCCTGCCGGATTTGCGCTTCGGTTTGTGGCGAGACGTCGAGGCCCATGCCCATACCTCCCTCCCGGGATTACGTTTTATCTTACGCCCCTCTCGCAGCTTTGTCACGGCTGCGTTGCGGCAAGCGTAGCGCATCAGACCTCCGCCGTTGAGCTCTGCGGCTCTTCCCTTCAACCCCGCTTCCAATCATGGCGACAGGCGCGGGTCCCAAAGGCATGCAGCGATTGGAAGAGGAGAGCCGCGGACCCTAAAAACGGGGGTCCGCGCCACGATTGCTCTCTTGCCCGCCCCAGCCTGCGGTGGTAGAGTCCCCGATGCATATCGGGGGACCTCGAATCAGCGGGTTAGAGGGATGACGATGCGGCGGCAATTTCTGTTGAACATGGTTCGGGCGTATCTGGCCTTGCTGGTCGTGGTTTCCGCATCATCTCTCCATGCGCAAACAAGCAGCGACGTTTTCAACGTGAGAACTTACGGCGCCACGGGCAGGAAGGCGGACGTCGCCACCGAGGCCATTCAGAAGGCCATCGACGCTTGCGCCAAGTCCGGCGGGGGCGAAGTCTACCTGCCGGCGGGCGAGTACACTACGGGAACGCTGCACCTTCGCAGCCACGTCCGGCTGTACCTGGAGGCGGGGGCCACTCTGTTCGGATCGAAGTCGGAGTCCGATTTCTCCACGGACGCCCTATTGCTCGGGGAGGATCTTGAAAACATCTCCATCGAAGGCCGCGGCACCATCAACGGGCAAGCCGAATACGATTGGCGGATGAACGTTATCGATGACGGGTACATCCGCGACAACCAGCGCGCGGCGGAGGCAGCGGGCGTCCCGCTGATGCGCTCCTTCCCCAAAGGGATGGGCCAGCGCAAGATCTATCCTCATATGATCAAGCTGCTGCGCTGCAAAGACGTCCGCATCGCGGGAATCTCCATTATCGATTCGCCAAGCTGGACCCTCTATCCGTACGACTGCGAGCGGCTGAGAATCGACGGCATCTACATTCGTACGAGCCAAAAGTACGGGGTGTGGGCGGATGGAATCGACCCGGACAGTTGCCGCGATGTGATCATCGCCAACAGCACCATTGAGACCGGCGACGACGCCATCGTGTTCTATTCCTCCAGCGCTTCGGGCGGGCCGCCCAAGGCGTGCGAAAACATCACCATCACGAATTGCCGCCTCTCTTCCTCGTCGAGCGCCATCAAGTTTTGCGACGGCAATTCCGTCGCCGTCCGCAACGTGACCATCGACAACTGCGTCATCACCCACTCCAATCGCGGTATCGCTTTCATGGTTTACGACGGCGGCGTGGTGGAAAACGTGGTGATCTCAAATATCGTGATCAACACCCAGCGCTTCGACTGGTTCTGGTGGGGGAATGGCGACCCTATCTATTTCACCGTGCAAAGACGCAGCGAAAGCCTGGGCTTGCCGCTGAAGCCCGATGAGCCGCCGGCCGGCGCCATTCGCCACGTGATGGTGCGCAACATCATTGCTCACGGCCAGGGCTCCTGCCTGATCCTGGGACACCCGGACAGTTGGCTCGACGATGTGAGCCTGGAAAACATCAAACTCTATATGGCCACAGACCCCTCCGCGGCATACGACCGGTCGGTTCATGCGATGTACTTCCAGTACGCCAAAGACCTTCGAGTGAAGAATGTCCAAATAGACTGGGAAAAACCCGAATCGACGAAATGGCAAAGCGCTCTGTACTTCCAGGATGTCCTGGGGCTGAACCTGGAAGGGTTCTCGGGCGCGCCGGCCAAGGCGGAGCATCCCGCGGTGGTTTTGGACCAGGTGGAAGGCGCCAACGTCATCGCCTCGACGGCCGCTCCGGGAACGAGAGTATTCCTCGAGGTTAAGGGCGCGAAGAGCCAGAGTATTCATCTCAATGGCAATTCCTTGCAGGCGGCCCGCGTCCCTCTGCAGATTGACCATGATGTCAGCGCGGGCACGGTAAAGGAAACCGATGATTTCTAGCTTGAAGTGACAAGACCCTTGGAATCAGTATGATGTTTGTGGTCCGGGAAATGAGCGCACCAGTGCGGAAGTCAAAGACCCAATGAACTTAGGATTTGTGTGATCATGGCCCCACTCAGCGAACAAGAATCAAACGTCGCGAAACATTACAGCGAGAGTGCTTTCGACGCAGAGCAGGTGCGGTTGCCGGAAGATTGCCCGGTCGAGTTGGGGGTCACCCTCCGATGGCTGCGGCGCTTGGCGAAGGCCGGGGACGTTGTGGTGGAGATCGGCGTGGGCGGCGGCCACTATACGGAATTCCTTGCGCGATTGGGTTGCCATCTTCACCTTGTGGACGTCTCCGCGCGCCTGCTGGATGCAGTCGTGGAAAAGCTAAGGCTCACCGGGCTCGGAGACCGCGTCGCGGGCCGCCATCATTTATCCGGCACGCACCTGGAGAGTCTACCGTCCGAGAGCGTCGACTTGGCGCTCCTGATGGGCCCGCTCTATCACTTGCAATCGCTCGCCGAACGCCAGCGCAGCGTGCGCGAGTCCTTCCGAATCCTCAAGCGGTGCGGTATCATCTTTGCCGCGGGCATCAATCGCCTTTCTTATCTGCGCGATTTGCTGCGGATGAACTTTGGACCTGCGTCCGAACGCGTTGCCTTCCACCAGCAGTACTTGCGCGATGGGAATTTGGATCCCGAGCACGCGCCGCCCATTGGCTATGCCCACTTGACCACCGCCCAGGAATTCCTGGAGTTATTCGAGGGCCAGTTCGAAAAGGCCGCATTCCTCGGCGTCGAGTCTTTCACCGCCGTGTGGCAAAAAGTAATTGGTGAACTCCCCGCGGCAGAGCGGGAACTGTGGCTGGACCTCGTGGAAGAGACCGGCCAATCTCCTGAGGGAATCGGCCAGTCGGATCATTTTCTATTCGTGGGGAGGAAGTTGTAATGGCAACCTTAAGCCTGATCGAATATCAAGACGCCAACCCGGAAGTTCGCGCGATTTACGATGACATCATGGCCACACGGAAAACGGATCGTATCAACAATTTCTGGAAGGCGATTGCCCACGATCCCGACACGCTGCGCCGCACCTGGGAGAGCGTGAAGCAGATTATGGGGCCGGGCGCATTGGACCCGCTCACCAAGGAGATGATTTACTTGGCCGTGAGCGCCAGCAATCAGTGCGGGTACTGCATCGCCTCGCACACCGCAGCCGCACGCAAAGCCGGTATGACCGATTCCATGTTTGCAGAGCTCATGGCCGTGGTGGGAATGGCCAACGAGACCAACCGCCTGGCCAGTGGCTATCAGGTGGAAATTGACAAGCAGTTCAAGACCTAGTCCCCGGCGCGGAAAGTCTTCATTGAACGGACCGCCCCCCGCATCGCGCGGTATTCCCGCAGGGCAGCGGTCTCCTGGGTATTCGGAAGTATCCCCCACCGGCGAATTTGTTGCAGCACTTCTAGCCAAAACTTGGTATAAATGGGTACGAATGTTGGGGGGCTGCAGGCTCACTTGTTGTAATTAACCATTCAACTACCGACTCAGGCAGAATTGATCCACTCCCCGAGCGATTTCCGGGATGAGGAGAGGCGCGTCATGAAACACGTCACCACCAAGAACAAACGTGATCGGATGATGATCGAAGCCTTGATTTTCAAATACGGCCAGCTCTCGCGGTCGGAAATCCACGAACTGACCCACGTGCAACGAAGTGAGATTTCCCGATTGGTCCGCGAATTGATTGAAGAGGGCCGCCTCGTGTCGGCAGGGCGCGCGAATAATCCCATGGGGCGAAAGCAGGTTTTGCTTCGGCTTAACGAGGATCGCCGCTTCGTTCTGGCGGTGGGGTTCGACGATGAGTTTGCCCTGGCGGCCATTCTAGATCTTCATTTGGTGATGCATTCGAGCGTGCGCGAGCCTGCAGTCCTCGATCAAGGGAAGGAGGGCCTCGCTCGCCAACTTCTCGCCCTTGGTCACCAGGCCCACGCGAAGGCAGGGGTTGACCCCCAATCGCTGGTGGGCGTCGGCGTGGCCGGATCGGGCCTGGTCAATAGCCGCGACGGGATCATGGTGATGTCGTCAACCTTGGAGTTCTGCCAGGATTTTCACCTCTTGGAGATTTTTGAAAAAGAGTTTGGCATTCCCGCCGCGGTTGAAAACATCACGCGCGCGAAGACTGTCGCGGAGCGCGGAATGGGCACTGGTGAGTTGGCCCAGGATATGATCTATGTTGAGTACGGGCGAACGGGCATCGGAGCAGGAATCGTAATCGACGGCAAGCTTTTCTACGGTGCCGGTTATGTCGCGGGCGAGTTTGGGCATACGCATATGGTCGAAGATGGCCCCGCCTGCAAGTGCGGTAGCTTCGGCTGCTTGGAAGCTATTGCCGGCGCCTCAGCGCTCCAGTCGCGCCTGCGCAAAGCCGTCGCCGAAGGAGGCGTTTCCTCTGCCCTCGCACTGGCGGAGGGCGATCCCGGCAAGATTACCGGTTGGACTGTCCTGGAAGCGGCCGGCCAGGGAGATAAAATTTGTGCGGCGATTGTGGAGCAGGCGGCCAATTACTTGGGTGTTGGGTTGGCCAATCTGGTAAACCTCTTCAATCCTGCCGTCATCGTCGTCGATAAACGCCTCAGTTTGGCCGGGCCGGGCCTGCTGGATCAACTCCTGCGGGTCATCAAGCGCAAGGCACTGTACCATTCGGCCAAAGGTTTGTCGGTGCGATTCGGCAGCTTAGGGAGCGAAGCCAGCCTCTTGGGCGCCGGCCGTGTGGCGTTGGAGAATTACTTTGAAATTCCCGCCCTCAAGCTTCCGCGCTTCATGCTCGAGACGGTCAAATTCCCGCCCCGCAAGAACCCCGACACGCGAACGGCCGCCTGAGCGCAGAAGGCAGTGGGAAATAGGCGGAGAGCACCACGCCCTTGCCGGAACCAAACGTCGGTAGCAGCCGGTTTTCGTCCGCGGATGTGGGTCTGAGGCTTCGCAGGGTCGACGGGGTTGGGGACGCCAACCTTTGAAGTGCGGCAGCTTGCTGCCGCTTTCCTTCCCGCGAGCTTGCTCGCGGAAACTTCGGCATCGCCCTCGGCCTACTGCTCACCACCTTACCGTGGCATTATCCCCGCTGATGTCTTAAAGCAGCTTCTCTCCAAAGTGGCGCCAATGGTGTTCGATGGCTTCCAAAGTGCGGCCCTTGGTCTCCGGAACAAAGACGTAGCAAAAGATGAAGGCCACGACACACAGGCAAGCGTACAACCAGAATGTCCTCGCCGGCCCTGCGTGGTTGAGGAGCGAAAGGAATGTTCCCGCCACGACCCAGTTTGCTCCCCAAACCGAGAGCCCAGCGAGCGACATGGCTTTGCCGCGAATTTTGGTTGGATAAATCTCCGAAATCAGCAGCCACATGACCGGGCCCAAGCCGATACCGAAGAAGGCGATGTAAGCGACGACCTCCGAAAACACCACCATACTGCCCGACTTCTGGTAGAACGCTGCGCCGATCAACGCCAGAGAGACACCCATTCCGGCCGTACTCAGAAGGAGCAAAAACCGCCGGCCGAGTCGATCAACGAGCACAATTGACACCACCGTGATCGAGATGTTGGCCACCCCAATAATGGCCGCGGCAAGGATGGCGGCCTTCGCCGAGGAATAGCCCGACATCCGCAGAATGACGGGCGAATAATAAATGATCGTGTTAATACCGGTGATCTGTTGGAAAATGGCAAGCCCCACGCCTACCAACACTGCCACTCGGAATCCCGGCTGGAACAGGATGCCAAACCCCTCCTGCTCCTCTTTTAGGGCGCTTTCCACCTCTGCTAACTCCGTCTCCGCCTCGTCGCCGCGGCCCAGACGGCGGAAGTTCTCAAGCGCCCGGTCGCGAAATCCCTTGCGCGCCAGCCATCGTGGACTTTCCGGCAAAAAGATCATGCCGATCAGCAAAACTGCGGCGGGGAACACCGCGCTTGCGAACATCCACCGCCAACTCGCGGAAGACGCAAATGCGTAATCCACGAAATAAGCCACGCCGATGCCCACGGTAATGGCGAGTTGATTGAGCGAAACGAGCGCGCCGCGAATCCGCGCGGGCGACATCTCCGCGATGTAGAGCGGCACCGCCAGAGACGCTATGCCAATGCACGCCCCTACGAAGAAGCGCGCCACAGAAAACGACACTAATCCCTTGGCAAGCCCGCTCAGGATTGAAAACAGGCCGAATCCCAAAGCCGTCACCAGGAGCATCCAGCGGCGCCCCCAACGATCCGTACAGTAGCCCGCTAAGGCTGCCCCCACCAGCGCACCCGCCAGCGCGATCCCTACGGCGAATTCCAGTTGTACGTCAGAAAGGTGAAAATCTGTCTGGAGGAAAAGCATCGCGCCGGAAATCACGCTGGTGTCATACCCAAATAGCAAACCTCCCAGGGCAGCAACCACGGCGGTGAGCACCACGGTTGCGCGACTGGAAGCAGAACCTGGCGCGGGTGAAGAGATTGCTCCAGCATCTAACGGTGAATTTTGTTCCATAAAATCCTTTCGAAGCGTACCGCCGGGATGACTTTCCCTACCCTTCCAACTGGCCGGAGCAGTTTACTGGAAAAGCGTCTCGAGTGCTGCACTGATCTGCGCCGCGGCCATCTTTGCCGCAGTTGCCCCCCCGGCAACACGGCCGTGCCACGCGTTTTCCTGACTTCTGCTCTTTTTTCATATTACAATAGCCGTTCTTACGGAAATTACCGTTCGCCTAACTCCGTCCAGGTGATAATTGTTTACAGCCCACGCACTGCCGTTTGCAGGTAAGATTGCATCATACATACAGATTCAAAAGACTTGAGCACTCGATGGGAGATCAGGAACATGCGCAAACAAGCCACGCTGTGCCTCATGATGACTCTGGCGGTATCTCTCTCGGCGCGGGCTAGTTCAAACCGCGAGGACGACATCCACCGTGTCGAGGATTCCGCTCAGATCTTCCAGGAAATTCTGGGCGCCCCAGACAAGGCCATTCCCCAGGACCTGCTGGCATCGGCGGAATGCATTGCCATTATCCCCGCGGAGCTGAGGTTTGCCTTTTTCGTCGGCGGAAACTACGGGAAAGGCCTGGTGACCTGCCGCGCCACTAAAAGCTGGAGCGCGCCACTCTTCATTACGGTGGGCGGAGGAAGCCTCGGTTTCCAGTTTGGCGGCTCCTCGACGGATTACATCCTGGTGTTTCGCGGGCGCAGGGGATTGCAGAAGCTGTTGGGCGACAAGTTTAAGATCGGCGGTGACGTTTCCGCCGCGGCTGGCCCGGTGGGAAGAAGTGCAGCGGCGGGTACGGACATTGCGCTGCACGCCGAAATCCTCACCTATTCGCGCAGCCGGGGGGCTTTTGCCGGGATCAGCCTCAGTGGCGCCGTCGTGCAATCCGATGATAGCGGCAACCAGGCCTTCTACGGCTCCAGCGCCAACAAGGAAAACATCCTCGACGGAAAGGTGGCCGCTCCGCCGGAGGCCAACGTATTGATGGTGGCAGTCAGCAAGGCGACGCGCACGCCGGCACCCAACAGCGCGCCCCCCGTAGCCAGCACCAATAAACCGTTGTAAGAGGAGCAGCATCACCTCAATCCCTCGATGATGCGCCGGAAAGCCACCATCCCCGGATCGTCCTTGCCAACACTCTTTTCGGCAAAAATGCGTGCGCGCCCTTGGCGTGCCGGTTGATTACGGAAGCGATCGAGGCAGTCGCCCACAGCCTGGTCGGCCGCCGCAATCATCGCGGCAGGATCGTCAATCCCTTCCGTGGCAGCGCGCGCCGACTCGAGCGCATCGAGCACCGTTTTCTCTCCCAATTTCCCCCCGCTACGATTCGTCATCGCCTGCAACGCGTTCGCGAGGATCGAGGACACTTCCGACCACGGAATCTCCGTCCGGCCCTTGGTGGACTTTGCCGCGCTCATCAATCCCGTCGCCAGCAGAGTGCCGAAGGTCGAGCCCGAAAGTTTGGTGAAAGCTTGCGCACACTTCAAAAGCGCCATGCCAACGTCGTCGGGAAGGTTGGGAAGTTCAGACGCCACGGCTCGGGTGCCGCGCACCATCGTGACTCCCAAGTCTCCGTCTCCCAATTGCGCATCGAGCGCATTAAGCTCATCCGAGCACGATTCCATTTTGGCGGCGACGCGGGTGAGCGCCCCGCGCAAAACGTGAGTATTGAAAGAGTTTGGCATCATGAATCCTCTCTCGTAGGGGTGCCCCTACGGGACGTCGCAGCTCACTATCGCGATTATCCGAGCCCCCGTCAAGGGTCGCGGCAGCCTCTGCATCATCGCTGGAGCCCGACCTTGCGCGGGACGAGGTGGGGATTGGTATACAGCAACAGTTTCAGTTGCGCTTCCGTAACGCGTTCGGAGGAAGGGTCGAGGAGAAGCTTCTGGCGCAGGCGGTCGGTCATTTCCTGCCTGGCCTGCAACTGGTTGACGAACGACGAGGCGCTGCCCAATTCGCCCGCGCGTGCCCGAAGCTTTTCCAGCAGCGTCTGTTCGGTGAGTCCGCCATCGTTCGCAGCGTCCCGTGCGCTTTTCTCTCGCGCGGCGAGTTCCGCAGGTGTCGAATCACGGACGGAAGCGGCGGCGATGGCTTTCAGCCGGGCGACAAGGGGCACGGCGGCGGCCGGCGCCCTCCCCGTCGCGTAATAGGTCTGAAGGCCCTGGGCCTGCTCGTAGGGCAAACAATGGGCGTCGGTGATTTCATAGGCAAGAGCGCGCAACTGCTCGCGGCGGAGCTTGCGAAAGCTCTCGATCCCCATAGTCTTGATGCGCGTCTTGAGAGCATCGAGGCCCTCTCCCGTGGCGTAGACGATGCTTTGGAAGTGCTGGTCGCTCTCCGGACGGGTCTTAGCGTGCGAGGGGCCAGTGAGAAAGCACCAGGTGGCGCGAACCGCGGCGGCCTTTTCGGCGAGCGTGAGATCGGCCCCGCTTCGTATTCCCTCTATCACGCCGCCGATATCGGCGAACATTTCCGTGCGGTTCTGCTTGACCGCCCCCTCGAGGCCGTCGCCGGAATCGCTAATGTAGCGGATGTCGAGACAATGCCAGACTTCATGAGCATTCACGAAGTCCGCGAATTCTCCCGTCGACATGTTGATCCCAACGGTTTTGTGGGCGGTTTCACCCGCCCGAAAACTGGCGGCATAAAAACTGTCAAAGCTGATGCCGGGATATTCCGGGACGACCAGGCAGCTTCCCGTGCCGTCTTTCGCCGTGACAATGCCCTCGGCGTCCAGGCTGTTCATCGCCTTAGCGAGCAGGGCGAGCGTTGGCGCGTCGTAGCTGCGGCCGGTTTTGGCTTTTAAGTAGTCGCCGATGGCCCCGTCCACCGTCGCAGGACCCTCAGCCATGCCGTACCAGGTAGCGACTTTGTCGTAGTCGACGTAAACGATGGGGGAAACGCCGGAGGGCAAGTTTTTGTTGAAATCCGCCTCCAAGCCGTTCAGGCGCGCGGAGGCGGCGGTGTTGTAACTCCGCATGACGGTCGCGAGGGTAGCTGTGGTATCCGCCGGCGGCGTCCCCGCACCGGCAGCGGCCCTTCTACCCGAGCAGCCAACAACTTCCAGCACCAAGCTTGCGAGTGTGGCCAGGAGGATTATGCGTGCCTTGATCATTCCATCACATTATCAATGAGGGGCGGGCCTGCGTGGCGCGCTGCCGCCAGTCATGATGTCGCGCCCAATGAAACTCAAAGAGCTGGAAACGAAGAATACTTCGGCTGTTCTGCCCGGTCAACCCGCCTCCGCGGCAACGGTTTGAGGCGTGGATTGGCCACGCAGTTAAGGGCTCCTATCTTGAATTACCTCCCCGGACTTGATACCTTACCTCTTTCAATATCATCGAAAGGATGGACTATGAAACGTTCAATCATAATTCTAGTTTGTAGTTTTGTTTCGGCCGCGATCCTGCTCGGTCAGGATTCGCCGCAAACTCCGACGGCACCTACAACAACTCAGAAGACTTCGTCAACTACGGCGAAGACCAGCACTGCCAAAACCGGTACCGCCAAAACCACCGCCACCACAAAGACCTCAGCAACTACAGCAAAGACGGGTACGACCAAAACTGCGACCACGGCCAAGCCCGCATCCTCCACGTCCAAACCGGCAACCGTCAAGACCACTTCCCCGGCGGTCGCCAAGACAGGAGCGCCCCATAGCGCTACGCCCAAGGCACCTGCGGCGGCAGGGGCCAAACCAGCAGTTGCGAAGACTTCCGCGGCCGCGCAATGGACTACCACGGGTTCAGGCCTGAAGTACCAGGACGTCGTAGTGGGCAAGGGGCCCCTGCCCAAGCCCGGCGACGATGTGCTGGTCAACTACACGGGGCGATTTCCCGATGGCAAGGTTTTCGACAGTTCTCTCGCACCGGGCCGGACTCCCTTCGAGCTCCATCTGGGCCACGGCGAAGTCATCAAGGGCTGGGACGAAGGCCTTGCTACCATGCACGTGGGCGGAAAGCGCAAGCTGATTATTCCTCCTGCTCTTGCCTACGGGGAGCGCGGATACCCCGGTGCCATTCCGCCTAACGCCACGCTCACGTTTGACGTCGAGCTCATTAAGATCAAGTAGAGTCGCCTTCTTCGGCCCGAAGGGTGATGATGGAAATAAAATTCGCGCGCAGTGAGTCCGTCGCCGACGCGATCATGCATTTGATCCATGAGGCTTCCACCTCCATTGACGGGGCGCTTTATCGCTTTAATCATCCCGGCCTCGCGCAAGCGCTGGAAGAGACCGCGCAACGCGGCGTACGCGTTCGGCTTCTGGTGGATGGGAACAAATACAAGGAAAGCCGCACGACGCAGGAACTCCTGACGGGCGCCATCATTCCTTTTCGCCTGGCCTTTGGGCGGCAGGGGCGCGGTTCCAAGATGCACCACAAGTTCGTCATCCTGGACCAGCAAACGGTGCTCACGGGAAGCTACAACTGGACGCACGAGTCAGAAGAGGAGAACCACGAGAATCTCCTGATCCTTCGGGACCCGCTCGCCGTCGAGGCGTATGCCCATGAATTTGAGGCATTGTGGGCGGATGCGGACCATGACGATTCGTAATCCCGGTTCGGGAAGCAACCTATGACCAACAAAGAAACCACCACCAATCAGGCAGGGCTCCCTGCGGAATACGAACTCTACATCATGAGGCACGGCCTTGCCGCGGTGCGCAGCGTCACCACGGTAATGGATGACGCCAAGCGGCCGCTAACCCCCGAGGGCAAGCAGAAAATGCGCGAGATCGCCTCCGGGCTGGTGCGGGCAGGATTGGACGCGGATTGGATTGTCTCTAGCCCGCTGGTGCGCGCCGTGGAAACTGCGGAGATCGTAGCAGACGCTCAAGAGTCCAAGCCTCCTCTGGATCTCTGCGATGCCCTCCGCCCCGGCGGCGATCCGGAAGCGTTGGTCACCTTTCTCGCCAAGCGCACCAACCGACGGCGCGTGTTGATCGTGGGCCACGAGCCGGATTTGGGTCAACTGGCCGCGAGGCTGATTGGAGCGGGGCGCAATGCCAACATGCCGTTCAAGAAAGGCGGCTGCTGCTTGATCACCTTCACCACTTTTCCCCCGAAATCACCGGGCCGCCTGGTGTGGTGGCTGCCTCCCCGTGTCATGCGCAGGATGGCTTAAGCCGATCGGTTCGGGCGTTGCGCCTCCATCGAACTTCATAAAGCCATTATTTTCATGAATATCTCAGGATTGCCGGAACGGTGAACCTATAACTGGTTGTATTCTCAAGGCGATAGCAGCCCACGGTGGAAAGGTAGGGGATTCCCGGCATTTCGGACTGAGAAATTGAGACTATCTAGCTTATTTTCATTAACATCTCAGGGTTTTGTGTAACAGGCTTGTTTTCAAGAACATCTCAGGTTGGCTGACATTTTGTCGATCGGCGGTCTTTTGTTTTCAATAACATCTGGGGAGCAACCTTCATTTTTTATGTTTCTCGTTTTTCCACCTCGCTTCGCAATTCCTGAGAGGACAAACGGCCATTTTGTCTGCTTCGACGCGAAGCCCGTTGATTCGGATTTGCGCCTTCCTAATCTCCGTATTGATGCCGATCCATTAACGGTCGCGAGTGCAGATTCGTCCGCCGACACTCACGCGTAGAACTCCACAGGAAGATATTACTCTATGGCTATCCATTTGTCAAGCATTATTTTGGGGTCAAATGAAAATAATCAAGGTCGGGCAGGCGCAGATAGGCTTACCCATAGCCCCTACATTTGCGCCGTAGGATCCAGAGGATCATCCACGCCGTTGATTAGGCCGATTGAGCGGCGAGGACGAATGGGGGCTCACTCGGCTGTGCTGGGGTCAATCATACGCCTTACCTGCGAGATCCGATTGGCTGGGAAGCCACCCGCCTGCGCGTGCTCACGGACCGCCTCCGCGTTCGGAGCCAGGTAGACGCAATATATCTTGTCGTCGGTCACGAAGCTTTCGACCCACTGAATTTGCGGCCCCATCTGGCGCAGCACACCACAGGACTTCTGCGCAACCGCCTTTAGCTCTTCCGGAGTCAACATTCCAGCGCCGGGAATCTCCCGCTCAATGACATATTTTGGCATGTTCACACCCCTCCTCTTTTTTCGAAGTATCTTCAACGGTGTCGCCCCGAAAACAAACATGGGCGGACAATGCCCACCCTTGTAGCTTGCCAGTTCAAGACTAAAAAGTCGCGTACGCCGTGATTTTCTTAAGCTTATCTTACCAGAGCCCGCCGAGTTCTGCCTCCGTGAGCCACCCCTGACGGAGCAGTATTGCGAACACTAGATCGAGCCTTGCGTAGCGGCAATCGTACTCCCGGTCGGTCTCGCGGCGTTCCCCGGATAGGTAGTCGCGAATTCGCTAGATCTTCCGGACGTCATCCTGACGGTCGAGCATCCGAACCACCTCCGCGCCGATGACACGGCACTCACTTTCGTAGGCCGCGTCGAAAGCATTTCTTGCTGCTCGCTTCTCCGCATCGGACCACTTGGGGTCGTCCATGTCTCCCTCACGGCTGCCATACCCCAAGCTTGGCGCCGGCTACATGACCGCAAGGAGCGGTTCATTCCCGCGTTGGTTTTAGAAACCTGAGGCAACGATTGTACTCCCCCGTCAGTCGGAGTTGGGCGGCTGCAACCTTCCACCGAGCTCGCTCGGAAATGCTTTGCAGCTTCAGGAGTTCAGCAGCGTCGATCAGGTCCTGCGGCCCGCCGGCGTACAATTTCAGCAGAAACAGGTCAGCGGGTTGTGCGACCCTGACGACGAAGCTGCCGAGGTCAATCGGGGTGGCATTTCTTACGGCTCGCGTTTGCCACTCTCGCGATGCGAAAAGGAGGTCGCAATTGACTTCCGCATCGTCCACGGAAACAACAACGCGAACTACGCCAGCTATCGGGTCCTCCGTTGCCCCTCGATGAAATGTCGCTTGGAAGCCGAGGCCAATCAGGGACCGTACAAGGAACGGTGCTTCTTGGACGGGCATGCCAACGATAAGGTCAACGTCCCTGGTGGCGCGGATCGCGCCTCGTGCCGCAACTGCGAGTCCCCCAATCAAGGCGTGTGAAACTTCCAGCCTATCGAGGGCGGCGACGACCTTTCGCAATGCTTCGTTGAGCATCGGCTTCTCTACCCTTAGCGGCTAGCATCAAGCAGAAGTCGGAAAGATCCAGAGCCGCCTGCAGGCGTGCGGCAGGCGTGAGCTTCGCGAAATGGGCGGCATCTTCGCGCTTGAGCCGTTCGCGGATCGCTGAGTAATGCTTGTCTCTGCGCCGATTCCTCATCACTTCACTTTTGTGCCACGAGCCGCATGGCTTTGGGTTCGTCATAGCTGCGACAGCCAACATCGACATTGTTATCGATATTACCTTGCACGCCGCTGCAAAGCAAAAATGGAAATCGCGGCCATCGGCGAACCCGAGCCCCTAAGAGGGGTAAATGACAGTAGTGTCCTAAGCCTCCCGATAAGCCGCCTACATGGCAAACCGCAGCATCTTAGACTGCCTTTGTGCCAAAAGCAAAAGGGGCGCACCATGTGCGCCCCTCGTTCTTGCTGTCGACTGCCAACTGTAGACTGTCGACTTCTTAAAATTAATCCCGGCGACGACCGACTCTCCCACGCAGTCGCCCGCGCAGTACCATGGGCCCTGGAGGGCTTAACTTCCGTGTTCGGGATGGGAACGGGTGTGACCCCTCCGGTATGATCGCCGGAAAGCTGAGTGCAGTGACGAGTGAAGAGTGAAAAGTGACGAGCAAACAACTGCCGACTCGTCACTGGGCACAAGTCACCCAGCACTGCATTGAATAGTGTGGCGTCCAAAGTAGGTAAAGGCGGGACGGAGTGGCTGCGATGAGCGAGTCTTCTTGCTCGTCACTCATCACTTGTCACTCGTCACTGCTCTTGATGCACTGAGCAGATTTATGGTCAAGCCGAACGGGCGATTAGGACTGGTCAGCTAAACGCATTGCTGCGCTTACACACCCAGCCTATAAACGTCGTAGTCTTCGACGGCCCTTCAAAGGGATT
>CAZCVY010000181.1:0-14285 GCA_964501985.1 uncultured Acidobacteriota bacterium
GCAGTGCCAGCCGGCCGGCGATGGTTTTGGCGCTTTGCAAATCGTGCGTGACCACAATAGACGCCATGGCATGTTCCTTTTGCAGTTTGAGAATCAGCTCATCAATTTCGCCGGAGGTGATCGGATCGAGGCCCGCAGTGGGTTCATCCAGCAGCAGGATGTCGGGGTCGAGAGCCAGCGCCCGCGCCAGTCCAACGCGCTTCTGCATACCGCCGGATATATCGGAAGGCATCTTCTTAAGATCGCCCTCCATGCCCACACTCTTCAGCAACTCTTTCACGCGATCCCGCCGCTCGGATTCCGGCATGTTGGTGTTGTGCTTCAGCGGAAAGGCCACATTCTCCTCCACCGTGAGCGAATCGTAGAGCGCCGCTTGCTGGAACAGAAATCCCATCTTCCTTCGAATTTTATTGAGCTCGCCGAGGTTGATTCCGCCAATCTCCTCGCCGTGAATATTCACCGAGCCCGCGTCCGGCTTCTCAAGGCCAATGATGATCTTCAACAAAACACTTTTGCCGGTCCCACTGCGGCCGAGCACAGCGAGCGTTTCACCGCGGGCGACGGTCAGGTCAATCCCGTTCAAAACCACCTGGGCGCCAAAGGACTTGTGCAATCCTCGCAGGGCCACGGGCGGCTTGCCATTCGTTTTCTCAACGTTTTCTATCACGATGCAGTTCGGGCCCCTTTCCTTACCCCTGGGCGAACTTTCCAGCGCCGCTCTTCATGGAAAAAACATGACGATCAGCTTCACCAGGACAACGTCGGCCAGGATGACAAACAACGAAGATAAGACCACTGAGCTCGTTGCCGTGCGTCCCACGCCCTCGGTGCCTCCCCGCGTCCGCATTCCCTGATAGCACGCCACCAACCCGATGATCAGGCCGAACACCATTGTCTTGAAGGTTGGTGGGAGAAAATCATTGAAGCCGAAAGTGCGGAAGCCGTTGTGGATGAACTGCTGGAACGTAATCGGTTCAGCCAGGGCATCGGCCACCCAGGCCATGACCACCCCGAAGAAATCGGCAGCCAGGGTCAGCAGTGGCAAAACCAGGATGCAAGCCAGAATGCGGGTTGCGGCCAGCAATCTATAAGGATTTACGGCGGACGCTTCGATGGCATCGATCTGCTCCGTGACCTTCATCGATCCCAACTCGGCGCCGATGCCGGCCCCCGCCCGGCCGCACACAATCAGGCCGGTAACGATCGGGCCGATCTCATGGATAATCGAGAAAACGACGGCAGCGGGAAGCAATGAACTGGCGCCGAAACGAACCAGGCTATCGCGGGTTTCAAGGGAGAGGATCGCGCCGATGGCCCCGCCCGCCAAGGCCACTAGCGGAAACGATTTCGATCCGATCTCGTCGACTTGCCGGACGAGCTCGCGGAATTCAAAGGGCGGGGTTACCGCGGCCCGCAGAACTTGCCAGGAAAAAAGGCCCAGTTCACCGAACCACTCGAAAAAACCGTTGATCACACCCGTGCTGGAATCCGCAGTGGAGGACATGGGGATGAACTACATTTCTGGCAACCAGACCTATTTCGCACTACCCTTCCCCGCCGGCGGCAGCATCGTAACGTGCTGGAGTCGGATGTAGGCAGCGGCGGCGCGTACGCGTACGGCATCCTTCGGGTCGCCCAACAAAGGAACTAACTGCTCGCGGAATTCCGGAAACGGATGCATCGCTACCAGGTGGGCGGCCGCAGCGCGCACTGACCATTCCTTGTCTGACAAGGCTGATGAGACGGCATCCACCAGGGCTGGATCGCGCGAAGCCCCAAGCAGAAGCAAGGAGGCCGCCCGGGCGGAAGAATCGGGGTCCGATAAGATACCTTGCGCCGAGGACAATCCGTACCCGAGGCCCGGCACGGGAGCAAAACTTGCGGCGCCGATAGCGATGGTCGTGAAAAGCTGGGTCGGAGTGTGCAAGAGCCGCAAAGCGCCCCGTTTCTCTTTGCTGAGAAGGCTCGAGGACGCCTTAGATTCTCCGCTAACTACGGCGAGAAGAAATTGCTCCCCGTCCGGGTCGTGGAGTTGGTAAAGCACCTTGGCTGCGGCGAAGTCGACTTCCGGAATGGGATCTTCCAAGGCTTTCTTCAGAAGAGGCACGGTCCGGCTGTCCTTGAAGTCGCCCAGGGTGACAACGACGGCTATTCGAACCTGGACGTCGTGGTCATCGAGCATCGGGGCAAGCGAATCAAGAGCGTCGTCTTTTATCCCCACCAGGCTCAGGGCCTCCGCCGCGCCCTTTCGACCGTTCGGATTACGGTCATGGGCAGCATCGTTCAGAATGCTCTGGCACCTTTGAAGGGTGTCGGCGGGCTTCGCCTGCCCGAACGCCACCGCCGTGGCCAGCATCATTAAAATCCAGATCCGCACGTGAGTGGTTCCTTTCAAGATGATCGGTGGTGACTGGGGAAGTATCAGCCGGGATCAGGCCCAGTAGGGCTTGTAGCCGTAGTACCCGTACAGAGTCGATCCCAAAGAAAGGTCGGCCATGTCGGGCCAGTTGTTCTTGTCAAACCCCGGCGCCTTTTCCAGAAGGGCCTTGTCGGCATTCAGAATGAGTAACTTTTTGGTCGTATCGACGCTAAAAGCCTGCCAAGGAATGGCAAATAGTTTGTCGCCCACGCCAAGGAAACCGCCAAACGATAGTACAGCGTAGGCCACACGCCCGCGATCCAAGTCGATCATGATCTCTTCGATCTTCCCCAGGTCCTCGCCTTGGTAGTTCACCACCCTATCGCCCTTCAAGGAACTCCCGGAGAGTACGACCCCCAGAGTCTTCTCTACTTGTACGGCTTGTATTGCTTGTCCTGATGGCATGATATTTCTCCTTCTCATTTTGAGGGCGGATTGGGAGCTGCGGCTTATCACCAACGTGCAACCCCACCAGGTTCGTTGTACCCGCCTGGACGCCCAATGACCTCATTGCAGAGTATCCTCCCCTCAACGTACTGTCTGTTCACAACTGACCATCGGCCTGAGCAAACTTGCACATTGCTACGCCTGGACAGTAGGCGGAGAAAATGCTCCCTCGGGGTTTTCCTCCGTCACGCTCACGGTGACTTCCATCCCGAGGAAGGAGTTGGCGGGGCCGTCGAAGGTGCCCCATAGCGGCAGAACATGGTTCGGAGACCAGGCGACGGCGACACGAATCAGGTTGCGGTTCCCGACGATGCTATTGGTCGGATCGAAGTCAATCCAGCCCGCTCCCGGCAGATAGGTTTGCATCCATGCGTGTGTTGCACCACCGCCGGTGACTTTCGTATCGTTTCCGGGGACGAAGATGTACCCGCTGACAAAGCGAGCGGCCACGCCAAGAGATCGGGTCGCTTCCATCATCAGGACGGCAAAATCCCGGCAACTACCGCGACGGCTCGCAAGTGTTTCGTCCGGGGTCTGTACGCCCTTTTCACTCCGCCGCAAGTAGCGGAATTGTTCTTTGATGCCGAGGGTCATCGAGCGCAACATACTCATGGTTCCGGTCGAGCCCAACGGGTCCAGAAACTGACCTGCCCAGTGGCGTACGGTATCGCCGGGATAGTGGGGTGCCAGCGCCCGCGCGAGGTTGGGTATATCCTCACTCGAATAACGGAACGGATAGGTCTTCGCGTATTCCTCCAGCGGGTACTCGGGCAAGGCGGTTTCGAAATGCTGAAGCGTCACGATGCTCTCGAAGCGAAGCTCCGAAGTGCATCCATCGAATTCAGCGATGGCGATGGAATTGTCGAAGACATCATGAAGCCAGCGAAGACGAGCAGGATTGGGCGTGATGGTCAAGCTGGTCCTGAGCAGCTTGAGGTCGTGACTTTCCCGAGGCCGGAACATCATTCGATGCTGCCCCAGGCCGACAGGCTCGGAATAACGATAAGTCGTGACGTGGCGTACGGTGAGGAGTGCCATGCTAAACCGCGACCGCGCAGTTCAAGGAAGGGCTCACGGTTTTACTCTCCTCAATTTCGTCAGCCCAAACCTTGAAGCTTTCGAGCGTGTTCGGACCGAACGTGGTTACGATCGCGACATCCGCGGCGTCGCGGCCCCTTGCAATCAGTACTCGCCCGATCCTCGGGACGTTGTTCCGCGGGTCGAAGATGTACCACCCGCCTCCGACGTACACTTCAATCCATGCGGCAAAATCCCCGACGCCGTAAGGTGGCGGGGCTCCAATGTCGCCCAGATAGCCCGTGCAGTATCGCGCCGGAATATTCATGCAGCGGCACACTGCGATGGCCAGGTGCGCGTAATCGCGGCAGACTCCTGAGCGCCCGTTATACGCTTCCCAAGCCGTCCTGGTTGAGCGCGCCGTCTGATAATCGAAGGTGATCCAGTTATGGACATAATCGCAGATGGCTTGAACGAGGGGCCATCCCCGCGGCCCCTGGGAGAAGAGTTGCCAAGCCACCGGGGATAACAGATCCGTCTCGCAATATCGGCTGCCCAGCAGGAATACCAGGGTTTCCTCCGGGAGATCCTTCACCGCGTGCTGCTGAGCAGAAGGAACAATCGGGTCCAGTAAGCCGGAATCTCGGACCACGCCGTTGCCCGTTATGTAAAATCGGCCGGGAGGTGCCACAATGCGGCTGCACCAATTGCCGAAGCCGTCGCGATAGGCCGTGACCGGCACTGACGGGCTGGTGGTCAGGTGATCGGGCGTAACGATGTCGGAGGCGCGTGAATAATGGATGCTCACCGTCAATATCATCGGTGTGGGTTGGGGGAAATCGTAGATGAATTCATAGCCAACACGGATCTGCATGTCGGGGGCTCCTTACTTGAGTGGGTCGCGAGACTTGCTGATTCTGGCGCTCCCGTCAAACTGATTTGAGGTTGGGCAGTGAGTAGCACCCTGTCGCTGGCCTAAAACCACATCAAAGTTGTGACGCCCGCCTCGCTAACCAGCGGTCCCATACAGCATATTTCCCCCGACATGTTTAGTCTGTTCAAAATTGACCAACGGCCTGAGTAAGAAAGAGGCGAGCGACAGCTCCTGGGAATGAACGATCGGAAAGGTTTCCTCTGGACCCCGCCGCGCGAGCGAGCCGCGCACTCCGAGATACGGAATGAGCAATTCTGACCAACCACGTGTGCCATTCTGAACTGACACGGAATCAGGGCAGGGATAAAAGAATAGTGTCTCGCATATGTCCCGGGCGATAGAACTCGCCGAGCGGTTTATTGAAGGGCGCGGTGGCGTCAGGGAGACCGCGAACATGCAAGGGAACAACACCGCGCTGTTGGGTTTTGGCCGTGAATTCTCCTGGGTGAGAAACGCTGATCGAAGGAAAACCATGAAAACGTTTAAACAGTACCTCATTATCCTGATGCTGCTCGTGGTGGGGAGCATGATTGTTTGCTCAAGAACATCCACGCAATCGCCTGAGGTTTCCGACAATATCCGAAAGTCGCTCGATCAGGCGGGCCTCAAAGCTGTCTCCGTCACACAGGACCGCGACAAAGGTGTCGTAACCCTGAGCGGAAACGTCGCGGCTGACGCTGAGAAGGCTCAAGCTGAATCCATCGCCACTTCCATCGCAACTGGACAGGTTGTAGCGAACCAGATAGCGGTGGTTCCCGTCGGCGGCGAAAGTGCGGCGAAAACCGCTAACTCCGATCTGGACGCGGGTATCGACAAAAATCTGGATGCTGCTCTCATCCAGGACAGGCTCCGCAAGGGTGTCTCCTACGACGTCAAGAGTTGTGTCGTGACACTCACCGGCGAGGTCCGTTCCCAATCCCAGCGCGCACAGGTCGAGCATGCGGCGTCAACTGTTCCCAACGTGCTCCAGGTTGTAAACGAGCTGCAAGTGAAGGATCAAAAGGCCAGCTCTGGACCCACCCCGTAAGGACTGGGGTCGCGCGGTTGGGCGCGCAGTTTTGCATCACGGATTTGTCAAGCAGGAGATGCAATGTCGTTTGGAATCTACGCCGCGGGATATGCGCTCGTGATTGGCGGGTTGATCTACGGCGCCCACTTGATGCACGTCCCGGCACACTGGATTGTTGTGGGTGCGATTGTCCTATTGGGCGTGGGGATTCTTTCGGGTGTGAAAGCAACGCGCCAAAAGGATTCATCATGAAGAAAGCGGAAGTTCTGCACAAAGCAAATTACTAATGGAGAGGAGAGTCACATGGGATTGATCTTGTTGATCGTCGTTCTGGCTGTGTTATTCGGTGGTGGCGGCGGTTATTACGGGTATCGGCGGTGGGGTTCGGGTGGCGGCATCGGGATCGTCGGCGTCGTCCTGATTGCCCTGGTCGTCATTTACGTGTTCGGCGGATTACGCCTCCCAAGTTGAGTAAACCGGACACCACTACCGCAAGTGCATTCTGATGTTGTGTTGTGCCAACCCCCTGATGGCGCTTCCCCTTTTTGGCTGGACACGGGCCGGCCATCAGGGGGGTCTGGTCAATACAGTCGGTGACACAGGAACCCAAAAATGGAAAACGCTGCACCACGCGAGGTCGCGATGCGCTTCGATTGCGAGCCCCGATGATGACACTCGCCCCCACACTCTCGCCTCCCCACACTTCTCCGGCCACAGTTGTCCCTCCTGGCTCGCCCCCGGGCGGGCTATCGAGCGATGAAGCCCGAGGCCGTCTGGAGAAGTCTGGGCCAAACTCGATGCCCGACACCTCTGCCCACCCCATCCGCAGTGCGTTGAGCAAATTCTGGGCGCCCGTTCCTTGGATGTTGGAAGCCGTCATTGTCATCGAACTCGGTTTGCACGACTATGTGGAGGCTTCGGTCATTGCAGTCCTTCTGGTTTTCAACGCCGCCCTTAGCTTTTTCCAGGAGAGCCACGCCCAGGCAACGCTCGCCGCGCTCAAGTCACGCCTGGCACTCACCGCGTCCGTCCACCGGGATGGCGTTTGGAGCAACGTTTCCTCGGCCAATCTAGTCACCGGAGACATTGTGAAGTTGTCGCTCGGCGGAGTTGTTGCTGCCGACGTCCGCCTTTTGGGAGGCTCGGTCTTGCTTGACCAGTCGATGCTCACGGGTGAATCGGTGCCGATAGAAGCCGGCAAGGGCGTGCAAACCTATGCCGGAGCGTTGGTGAGGCGCGGCGAAGCGATTGCCGAGGTCACCGCCACGGGAACGCGCACCAAGTTCGGGCGTACCGCGGAGCTTGTCCGCACCGCTCATGTTGTAAGCTCCCAGCAAAAAGTCGTCTTCCGGGTCGTGCGCAATCTCGCCTTGTTCAATAGCGTCATCATTGTGTTCCTGGTCAGCTATGCCTATGCTTTGTCGATGCCACTGAGGGAAATTGTTCCCTTGATCCTCACTGCGGTTCTCGCTTCCATACCCGTCGCCCTGCCTGCAACGTTTACACTTGCCGCCGCGATCGGCGCGAAGGCGTTGGCAAAACTGGGCGTGCTGCCAACTCGCCTTTCCGCCGTTGACGAAGCCGCCACGATGGACGTTTTATGTGTGGATAAGACCGGCACCCTTACCCAGAACGCCCTGACCGTTGCCGTCGTCCAGGGACTGGAAGGCTTCGATGAGGCCCACATTCTGGGGCTCGCGGCTCTGGCCAGTTCCGATGGCGGACAGGATTCTGTCGATGTAGCAATTCGCTCGGCCGCATCCCACAAAAGTGCGAGCGATTTGCCAAAGCTCACCAAATTTACCCCCTTTGATCCCGCAACCAAGATGTCAGAGGCGACGGGAACGGCTGCGGATGGCGCCTCGGTGCGCATCGTCAAAGGCGCCTTCAGCGTCATCGTCGCCCTCGCGCCGGCGGCAACGGATGCCTCTACTATCGCCAACGGACTGGAAACGAAGGGATACCGGGTGCTCGCCGTCGCTGCCGGCCCCGCGAACGCGATGCGTCTGGCCGGCTTCATCGCACTCAGCGATCCTCCCCGGGCGGATTCCGCGGGACTGGTCACGCAACTGCGAACGCTGGGCGTGCGCACCATTATGGTCACGGGCGATGCGCCGGCTACGGCTGGCATCGTCGCGCACGCCGTGGGCTTGGACGGATCGATCTGCCCCTCCGGGACGATCCCTCAGGGATTAAATCCGGAAAGCTTCGGGGTTTTTGCGGGCGTTCTCCCGGAAGACAAATACAACCTTGTGAAGGTGTTCCAAAAGAGCGGCCACACCGTGGGAATGTGTGGCGATGGCGCCAACGATGCCCCGGCGCTTCGCCAAGCACAAATGGGGATCTCCGTCTCGACGGCAACCGACGTCGCCAAATCCGCGGCGGGAATCGTCTTGACCGAGTCTGGTTTAGGCGGCATCGTGGCTTCGGTGAAAGAGGGGAGGATCATCTTCCAGCGCATTCTGACCTACACGCTGAAGTCCGTCACCCACAAATTCTTGGGCGCGCTCTTCCTGGCTGCCGGGCTTCTGATGACCGGGCACGCTATCCTCACCCCTTTGCTCTTGGTCATCTCGATGATCACGGGTGATTTTCTGGCCATGCTCGCGGCGACGGACAACGTTCATATGTCTCCCACACCCAACGTCTGGCGCGTGGGAAGCCTGACCGCTGCCGGAGTGATCCTCGGCTTCTTCGATCTTCTCTTTTGCACGGGAGTTATTGCCATAGGCAAATATCAAATGGGCTTTGGCATTGATGCCTTGAGGACATTGGCCATTGTGACGCTGATTTTCAGCGGACAAGCAACGCTCTATGTCGTACGAGAGCGCCGCCGCCTCTGGAGCTCGCGACCCAGTACATGGCTGATGGCCGCATCGGCATTGGACCTGCTCATCATTTCGACGCTCGCAACGCGCGGAGTTCTGATGACGCCACTGCCCATCGCCATAGTGGCCACCACTCTCGCGGCAACCGCCGTCTTTGGCCTCATTCTGGACGTGATCAAGGTTCCGGTATTCCGCCGATTGCAAATCAACTAGCGTCGGCGGCGCCGCAATTATCGCGCAGCCCGCACAGTTTCGTTCCCCAGAAGCCGGGTCGATCGGCGCCGCGAACCTGAGTATCCGTGTGTGCAACGAGCAATCAGTCTCCGCTCGAGGATGCTTCCAAGCTCGGATTGGGCGCTCCATGCCCATTGTTCAGATGCATGCGAGTGAGCAAGGAGTGAGGTCCGCTGTAGAGGAACTCAAGGCCGATGTTCCCCGCGACGTATCCCACCATGGAATAGCTGCCCATCCGGAGCGCATCTCTGGCGCCGAAACGATGGGGGTACCAACCGTACACGGCCGTCATGGTGCCAGCATACGGCGCGACAAGGGCAGGAAAAGAGAAGACGCGGTGTCCGTCTTCGCCGCGGCGTGCGGTCAAGGTCGAAATTACGGCGTGTCGTAGCCGCGGCAACACCCCTTGGCACTCACAGCGATAGTACAAAGTATCTTCTTTGAAGGCTTCTGAGAGCGCATAGCGCGTCGTAGTGCTTATGGCTGCAATCGCCAAGTCGGACCCGAAACGTCTGCCATAGCCCTCCACGCCGTGCCCCCACTTGGGGCCGATATTCGTGGCTTGACCAAACCCTGCAGTAAGAGCGGCGCCGACGATCGGATACGGGCCAAACGCGTCGAAAAGGTAGTTGTGGATTTTTGTTGCCTGCGTGGGGCGCGAGTACGTCATGTCCATTTTCGCAGGAGTGGTGCTGGCAACAGGGCCGGAGGAATCTCCGGAATCGAGAAGTGATTGCGCCTGTCCCACCACTGCCAGGGCTGCGACGCCCGCAATTACTAAAAGCCCGTGCACAATTTTGCGAAGCTTCATGACGAGATGCTCAGTGATATACACCCAGCACGTTGACGGCGAGGAGAACCAGTAAGATGGTTCCGATCCCGATGCCAGCGCCGCCAGGGTAACCCCAGCGCCGATTGCCGTAGTACGCTCCACCGGCACCTAAAAGCAGGAACCAAATGATGATGAATATCGACATCATGCATCTTCCTTTCTTCTGAAGGTTAGCTCGCGGCCTGCGGGCGGGAGTTAATCCCTCCCGCGTGCTACCAGAAGCACAATCCCCGCAACGAGCGCCACGCCACCGGCGATGGGAGGTAGCGGGACATTATGCGTTGTGTCTCGGGTGGCGTGGATCGGTCCGATGTCAACCACCTTTTGCCGGGTCGTGTACGTAAACCCTCCCCAAGCGAGACCGAACAGGCCCAATGCAATCAGGATTATTCCCAGCGTTTTGTTCATAGCGCCTCCCTTGGCGGTGGTTATTTCTAAAACACTCTTTCACTCAGGCCGACCTTCGCTCTTGGTTCAGAACTTTCAGAGCGGTATAAGTGAGAATCGTTGATTCCTTAAGTGGTCCTTGGCGGCTTCCTCGGCATGCTGCTCAGCTTGCAAGTGGTGCGCGTACGCCATGTGGGCGTGATGGCTGGCCTTCACGGGGTGGCCGGAAAGTGAAAGTTTGGCTGCCTGCCGGTGGTGGCGAGCCGCTTCCGCAAAATGTTTCGCTGCTGCGTCGTGGTGTTTTGCTCCGGCCGCAGGAATCGAAAAATCCGGTCGCCTGGCGTGTCCCGAATCAGTAATCACGAGTTTTGTTCCCTTTGGCATGACATTTCACTCCTACGTTTGGACAGGCATGGCGGAGCGTCCGCTCAAGTCATTCTTGACCAACATACAATCACCTTTATACGGCAACGTCATTCGGGCGTCAGTTCAATACTGAACTGACGTCTGGTCACAATTGCTCAGACAGAGGGAAAGCGTCGGCTTAATGGCATCTTCGCGCGGGCGCGGCGGCTGAAAGTCCGCCCACCACGATCGTGGCGAGTGCTTGTGCCGTCGTCAAAAGGAAAGCGCCAACATGAAAGAAGCATGTTGGCGCCACCGGCGATTACACCTTATGAGTACATACCTCGCGCTCTCTTGGCGGAAGGCCGGTCAGTGGTTTTGCGGGTTAATTAATGTGGACATCGACGACGTGGCCCTGCTGGTAGCCAGCCTCGTAAGCTCTATTGTCTTCGTCTTTAGGAAAGTGCCTCTTCCTGAAGTGGTCCCGGTTATGCGCTTTGTCGTCCTTGCCTTCGCGCATCCCTTGCTGGTACCTCTTGTTCTTCGAGTAGTCCTGGTCTTGACCTGCGGCATTCATTGCCGGAGACGCCATAACCCTTACCGCGCTCCCAATGATACCGATGCTCATTAGGGCGGCCAGAACCCAGACGTACGGCTTGAAGTTCATTCGCATAAAAGCTCCTCTCAATGTCTCTGTTGCTGAACGATAGAATCTCGCCCTTGAAAACCTGCGCCTTGCGCTTCTCACCCTCTGTCCGCGCCACTTTTCTCTGCCGCTAATAGAGGGCAGAACGTTTATACCCTCCGTCAAAGGCGGCGTCGATTCCGTATTGCTCACCACTTTGGTCAAAACAGCACACTGAATCCGTTGGCACATGACTGAGCGATCTGTTGCCCGCGTGTCATTGACATCTCAGGGGGCGTGTGCTAACTAGAGATCAGGAAGGATTTTCAACTGTTCATGGGCGCCGAAGAACTTCAAGCCGCGTGGGACCTGCTCAAGGAGGCCTATCAATACCAGATGGGCGGCGACTACGACATGGCGGTCGAGCTTTACAAACGCTCGCTCGACCTTCACCCGACGGCGGAGGCCTTCACGTATTTGGGATGGACTTACCGCTATCAGGGAAAGATCGACGATGCCATTGCGGAATGCAAAAAGGCCATCCAGATCGATCCGGAGTTTGGCGTTCCCTACAATGACATCGGCGCCTACCTGATCGAGAAGGGCGAATACGACGAGGCGATTCCCTGGCTGGAGCGCTCGCTGCAATCCCGGCGATATGAGTCCTACCACTATCCTCATTACAACCTCGGGCGTGTTTATACTGCCAAGGAACTGTACGGCAAAGCGCGTCACCACTTCGAGCAGGCCCTGAAACTTTCTCCCGACTATGCTCTAGCCAAGGACGGCTTGGCCAAGATCCGGCACAAAGTGCAATAACGGGCTCGATCGTCCCCTCAGACCATCCCGGCTGTGTCTGAGATTGCGTTCGAGGCGGCTTTACGCCACCGATGGCGCGATGAACTCGCCGCTACGTCGCCGAATGGCGAGGTAAACTCGCCGCTACGTCATCAGACCAAATCGCGACCGCCTTCCCGCAATCATCCTCCCACCAAAGCCAGTGTGTTATTATGGCGCGTTAAAACCGTCGAGAATCACTCCGGGAGTTTAAGCATGCCTAAAGCCGAGTTGCAGTATCTCACCGATGAACTGAATAAGCTGCGCGAGCAGAAGCTCTACCAGAAGTTGCGCATCCTGGAAACCGAGCAGCTTCCGGTCTCGCGTTTCGACGGCCACAAGGTCATCAACCTTTCATCCAACAATTACCTGGGATTGACGACCCATCCCAAGCTCCGGAAGCGCGCCTTGGAGGCCACGGAGAAATGGGGAGTGGGCTCGGGCGCGGTGCGGACGATCGCGGGAACCATGTCGATCCACATGGAACTCGAAGAGAGAATCGCTCGCTTCAAACACGTGGAAGCCTCGGTGGTGTTCCAATCGGGTTTCACGGCGAATGCCGGGACGGTGTCCGCCATCCTTGGGCGCGAGGATGTGATCATTTCCGACGCCCTCAATCACGCCTCCATCATCGACGGCTGCCGATTGTCTCGCGCTGAAATCAAAGTCTTCCCGCACAAAGACGTGGAGGCTTGCGAGACGATCCTGAAGGAAATCGCCGCGCGCAAATGCCACAAGCTGCTGATCACCGACGGCGTGTTTTCCATGGAAGGCGATATCGCTCCGCTGCCGCAGCTTGTGGAATTGGCCGAGAAGTACGGGTGCATCATGATGATTGACGACGCGCACTCTTCTGGAGTGCTCGGCCGCAATGGGCGCGGCACCGTGGACCACTTCAACCTGCACGGGCGCGTGGATATTCAAGTCGGCACGCTTTCGAAGGCCATCGGCGCGCTCGGCGGATACGTGTGCGCCACGCGCGACACCATCGATTTCCTCTACCACCGCGCCCGCCCGTTCCTCTTCTCTACATCCCACCCGCCGTCGGTGGTCGCCACTTGTATTGCGGCCTTCGAAGTTCTGGAAGAAGAGCCCCAACTCATCGAGCAACTCTGGGCGAACACGAAATTCCTCAAGGAAGGGCTCAAGAAGCTCGGTTTCAATACCGGCATGAGCGAGACCCCGATCACTCCCATCATCGTGGGCGACGCGGCTCTGGCCCATGAATTCTCGCGGCAACTCTTCGCCGCCGGAGTGTTCGCGCAGGGCATCGGCTTTCCTACCGTGCCGCAAGGCCAGGCGCGCATCCGCACCATCGTCACTGCCACGCACACTAAGGAAGAACTGACGCAAGCGCTTGCCATCCTCGCGGGGGTGGGGAGAAAGTTGAAGATCATCGAGTAGAGGCCGTACCCTTGACTCCCGCCGGCGGCCGCTCGTGCGGCAGCCGCAGCAGGGCTCCCCTCCGTAATAAGGAGGGGCGACGCGGGAGCGGCGGAGGTGGTTTTCAGGCAGCCGCGCACCGGACACAAAGTCCATGGCTCGTTTGGACAAATTGACAACCACGGATTCCAGGGCCATTCTTCGGCCAGCCAGTCGAGTTTTGCACGTTTTGAAGCGAAAGAAGCACTTCCCAGCGCTCAACAAGCGACAACAAAGGCGTCGATTTCTGCAGAATTCTGCAAAATTGGTGTCGATTGGACCTAAATTTCGTAAATTAAGATCTAAATGTCTGTTTCTATTCGGGCATTGTGCCTTGCGATCCTTTGTTTTCATACATATTCCGGCTTCGTTCGTCATTACTAAAATTATTTTCCGTGTTTTTCGCCTAACGGCACGACTTTTCCTCTCCTCCGCGACCCAGGCAAGCAACGCCCCGTCGGACAATTTGTCTTGCGTCCTCTCGGTCAATTTGGCCAGTCGCCATCATTCCGGTCCCCCGCAGCTTGAGTCCTTAGTGCGGACCTGTTTGGTTAGTCCGCACTACTCCCTCGAGAGAGCCCCCGGCTCTGCCGGGGCGGCAGTAGGAGTTTGACAGCTCCGGAAGTTAGCATTTCCCGCGCATTCATCATTGCGAAACGCCCCCTCACCCCAACTCCTGATAAGCGCTCGATCAAGCACGTTCTCGAATCGACCCTTCCGATTCCTGCCCAGCGGGATACCGTGAGTAGCCGTAGGTGAAGGAAACCGCTGCCGGGAAATGGGCCGCGGCGGGGTTCACTCCGGCCCCCGGCGTCGATCCGTGGGCGCGTTGGGGGCAGCCAACCGCGGCGCACAACTACCTTTGTTTTCATCAACATCGTAGGTATACACAATTAAGTTGCTTGTTTTCATGAACATCGTAGGAGTAGCCCCGGCTGACGTTTTCCCT
>CAZCVY010000182.1:0-14139 GCA_964501985.1 uncultured Acidobacteriota bacterium
TCAGATTTCCTGACACCGGGTTGGAGCTGGCCGCTCCACTGGAGGCCGGCGCCACGCCAGGCTGCAAGGACATGAGGTCCGTGTAACTGCGGCCGTTCAACGGGACAGCGGTCATTTTGGTGTCGGTAATCACTTCACCCATCTGGGTGTTGCTGCTGTCGACGTGCACCGCCGTGGCGGAGACGCTCACCTCCTGGTTTACCGCGCCCACCTTCATCACGGCATCAACACGCAACGCGGTATCGACGTCAAGCACTAGGCCCGTCTGCCGGTATTCCTCGAATCCCGTGGCCCTAATGCTCACCTCATATTTCCCCGTAGGGAGGGCGGGAAAAGAGTAGAAGCCCTGGGTGTTGGTTTGGGTCGAGTTCGAAATCCCTGTGCCGGTGTTGAGTGCAGTCACCGTTGCTCCGGGAATGACTGCCCCCGTGGGATCGTTCACGGTTCCGGAAATACTTGCCGTAACGTCGGCCCAAACAGTCCCGGTCGAGAGTAATAACACGAGCGCCAAGGTCGCCAGTCTGCCCTTCATGGTGAAATCCCCCTCTTCGGTTGAATGTGTGAAATTCGCCCTGCTCCGACCCGTCTACCCCGACGCAATATAGAACCGCATGATCCGGGAATGCTCTCGCTTGCGGCTGAGAGCTCCTACACCTGGATCCAAATTGGAAAAGGCAGCCCGCTTACTTTGCTTCCTTCCCACGCAATGAGGCCAAACCGGCGATAACGATCGGCGCCGCCAAACAACTTTGGGTTATAAACTATGAAAGCCCTTTTACTACCTTATAGTTTCCAAATATCATGAGGAAATTATCTTGTCAAGGCTTGGTTTTCGTTGTGGCAAACCCGGGTAGAAATGTCCCCATGCTCACCCGGTTAGAAGTGTCCTCTTTTTTGAGGTTTAGTTTTCTCGCTCTTTGTCGCGCATGGTCGTTGCTTCTTGTTCTGGTTGTCGCTGGTGTCGTGGTGGAATCCCGTCGTGGTGCCGGGCCGGACCGCAGCCCTGCGGAGCCCGAAGGGCGGAACGTTTAGGGCCGAGGGGAGGCCCAGGTCCACGACGCCGCCGGAATGGCCCTGCAACTTCGAGGGGCACTTAAGCGCGAGGAGTCGGCTAAATTGCGGAAGACTGCTGTTGCCCTACGCCGGGGTTTTTACTGACGACTGAGAACTCATGACCAATGACCATGGGAGGTTGCTCATCTGTAGGCAGTTCATTTGTCCGTCGCTATGAATTTCGAAAACCCGAAATCACCGTTCACACCCGTAGCTCCGTCGATGAAGAATCCCATGCCCGGGTTACCACTCTTAAAGGCATCGTCGGTTACTCGGATCATCTGAATTCCGTTAATATAGACCGTAATTACGTTTCCAATGATGCTGGCCTTGACCACATCCCCATCGGCAACCCCGTACTGCGAACCGACAACCTGTTTTACATAGCTAAACTTACCCAGGGCCCCCTCCCACCGGGCAATATTGCAGTATGCTTGCGGCGTTTTTGCGCACCGGAACATGACTTCATATCCGGTCGCATGATGGGGGGAAATGGAACTCCGCAGGCGCAACTCCACCTCTTCCCAAACCTTGCCGTCCTTGTTCTGATTAACCGAGTGGACCGTGGCTTGAACCGTTTGGTCCCGTCCCCAAGTGCCCGTTAGGATTGCCGCGGAGTCGTCATACTTCTGCGGTTCCGGTCTCGACCCGCCGATCTCAGTCCCAAAGGCAAAGCCCGGCTTCGTCCGGACATCGGCCCAATCAAGACCGTCCTTCCGGCCGTTTGACCAATTACCATGTTCCGAGATGGGATTTTCCGCCCGGGGGAAGTTCGTGCTATAAGGCCCGTGGAGTTCCGCGGGAGCGGGGGGCGCCGGCAGCATGTTGGCGCTTCGCGTTGCCAGTGGCCAGAACCACAGCCCGGCAGCCAGAGCAACTGCCGACGCTCCCATGATGAGCTTGCGTTTCGGACTGGTGAAATCCACTAGTGAGTGCTGGGGCATACGCCCTCCTTATTAATATCGGACCCTTGCTATGTCCGGAAGCATGGGCCGTTACAGAGGTCCGGATTGCCGATCGATACTGATTTTTCGATGAAAATCAATACCTTCGGGAAGCAATCAACCCGGTGAGGGTATCACGCTCTGAAGCGCCGGATAAAGCAAACAGCGACTTGCTTTCGGCTTTTCGCTATTCTCAAGCACGATATCCCCGTGACAATCGCATATAATCAATCCGCCTTCGGCAGCCCGTCACGGTTGCCTCGTCCCAAGATTAATCGTTGTATTTCGGCCAACGCCGGAAGAATCGAGAACTGCGCTGGCCGCAGGGTGTGTGAACCTATGGATCTGAAATGTAAACGGCAAGGCGTTTGCCTTTGCTTGCTGCTTATCGCTGGATCTGCTCACGCGTTTTCCGGCGAACGCGACTATCGCTTTGACGGCAAAATCTCGCGGGAAGTGCTGGAGAACTATCTTTCCCGCTCGATTACGATGGCGGAACTCTCGCGGTCGCCGGGAAACCTGGACGACGACCTCCGCATGTTGAGCAATATCGGCGCAAAGTATGTGGGTAGGTCGATCTACCTTTGGGGCGGCGAGGCAAGAATTAACGACCCGGTGTTCCTTGCCCACGGCCGCAGTCTGGTGGAGCGCATTCACCGGAACGATCCGGACGTGGTCTTGCAGGCGGCCGTTTTCGAGATCGTGACCGAGGAAGTTGGCAAGATTTCCGTTCCAGATTGGGTATTCCACGAGTTTGCGCAGGCGCCGGAAACCCGGAACTTCAACTACGCGAAAATGCTCTTTCCCGACAAACATCTCGTCGATCATTGGAGCCCGGGAGCGTCCGTTCCCGATATCTGCCAGATGGAAACGAAGATGTGGTTTTTCTTCCTGGCCGCGTCCTACATCGATGCTGGATTCGAGGCCATTCACTTCGGGCAACTCGAACTGGTCGGCAGGAAAGATTCGGAGTTCCGGAATTGGGCGGAGCTTCTCGCACACGTGCGTCGCTATGCGGCGACGAGAGCCCGCAGGCACTGGGTGATCTGCGATGCCCACGTGCCCAGCGGAGGGCCGGTATTGGACGGCAGGCTCCTGCTCGATTTCCACGCGTTTCCTTTACGTCCCAAAGAGGTGGCCGGCTCTCCGCAGAAGGCGATTCTGGCGGTCGGATATCTCGATGCATTTTATGGCCGGAGCCGCGGAGGCATCGCACCCAGCGGCTGGAAATGTGAACATCTCCCTTACCTGGTGGAGTTTGACAATTTTGACGGCACCGACACACCCGGGCGGGCCTCCCAGGCGCAACGCGGCTCCATTTTCGTCTGGGGATACGACGAGATCACGTGGTTCGCCCAGCAGTCCGAGTCCTATCGAAATGAGTGGCTGCGCTACGCGTGGACCTGGATAAAAGAGCACGACCCCAATGGCTTTCTCGAGATGCCCGGAGGCCGCATCCTCACGAACGGCCCCGCGAACCCAAGCGAGGTTGGTGGAAAAGTGGGATGGTACTTCGCTAACACCAAGAGCCCCGCGTGCCCGCAAGGGTTCAGCCAAGAAGAAACGATCAAGGCCATTTGGCGGGCGGATTAACGAGTGGGACATACCGCCAATCACGCGCGCGCGTCCTTGTCCCCAGGACCCTACAATGTCTGGGCTACCTCCAGTTGCACTTTTGCTTGAGCGCCTATGAAGACGTCGTATTCCTCACGCGCGAGCGCTTCAGGCTGCTTCCTGAAACGCAGAGGCAGTTGTGACAACATCTTTTCGAGGGAAATTACGCCAGCCACCAAAATCAAGGCCGTCCGCACACCCGGCGCTTCCGATGAAAACGAGTACCGTGGCACACGAACTCGCGCAGGAAACGGTTTTCGCTTTGATCGTGCACTTTTCAAAAGCCACCCCGAATTTACTGGGGACGTCAAAGCGCACGTGATTGCCCCCGGGCGGATGCTGGTATCTGTCGCCGAACCGGCCACCCAACGGCGCGATCCCGTGATGCAGTCGTTTCTTGCCTTCCTCGCGAATGATATTGCCAAGGCGCCCGAAAGAATCAAACCCATGAGCCGCGAACTGGCGGGGCGCATTGACCGCTTGGTTGAAGAAGTTTCCGGCTCTTGCCATGAATCACTCGGAGAGGAAAGTCTGCTCTGATGGACGCTCACGGCTGGACGCTCTACCTGCACCCGCTCTTTCAGCAGTCCGGGCGAAATTCCACGAGCGCTATCGCCTTTTCTTTCGATTTTTCAGCAAAGAGAAAGTGATCGTCTACGCCTGGGTAAACGACGAAGCCACGCTGCGAAAAGCCGGATCAAGATCCGATCCCTATGCTGTCTTCCGTGCGTTGTTGAAGGCCGGGAATCCGCCCGGCACAATGGCTGAGTTGCTGGCCGTTTCCGCCAGACTCGAAGCTGCACTCCGCTCGCGCCAGCAAGCTCCAGCCAGACCTGGTAAGAATCGCCCCCGCTGAGAGAAAATAGAAACTCCGGTCGGATAGATTACAAAAACAGTTTGCCTTCTAATTTATCAAGGAGTTGGGAATGGCATTTGACCTGAGACGACGGATTTCTTCAACCCTCCTGAACTTCATTGCCATGGTTTGTCTGGCGGGCGGGGCGAATGCTCAGGACATCGTGGTGGACGCGGCTCCCGCGCACGCAGTGAACGCCTTCAGCCCCTTCCGATCTCTGGGCGCGGGTGTTGACCGGTTGGGGACGAAAAGCACGGACCACCTGCTGACCGATCCGATCCTCAAGGAGGTCCTGAACGCGGGATGGCAAGCGGTGACCTATCGCCAGAACACCGAGTTGCACGTTGAGGCCTGGCACTGGAATCCTAACGGCGTCTGGAGCAACCGGCAAAAGCAGGAGGGATATTTTACCGGCAAGGCCGAGCCCACCGGAGAGATGATTCGCCATTCCTGGGCTTACCCGCTGCCGCATCGCGGATTTAGCCAGGGCGATGGCAATGCCTGGTCGCGGCTCACTGACGGTGATCTCAACAGCTATTGGAAGAGCAATCCGTACCTGTCAAAGCCTTTCACCGGTGAAGACGACGCCCTGCACCCGCAATGGGTCATGATCGATCTGGGCAGGAAGTTGGATGTGAATGCCCTCCGCATTGCCTGGGCTGACCCGTATGCCACGCAATACGCCGCGCAGTTTTGGAAGGGCGAGAAGGAGCCCTTTTATGAAGGGACAACTCAGGGTACGTGGCAGACGTTTCCTCTGGGGACCGTCAATGCTGGCAGGGGCGGCACGCCAACGCTTAAGCTGGTGTCGTGGACGATCCCCGTTCGGTATCTCCGCATCTGGATGACCGAATCCTCGAACACCTGCGACACTCACGGCTCGGCGGACCCACGCAATTGCGTGGGGTACGCGATCAAGGAGTTGTATGTTGGAACCTTGTCCCCCGACGGCCAGTTCACCGACCTCGTTGAGCACTTGCCCAGCCGCCAGCAGACGGTTACGTGGCCGTCGTCGGTTGATCCGTGGCACGCCGCGACCGACCTGGATAAATCGGTGGGAGACCAGATTGGGTTCGACTTCTTCTTCCACAGCGGCGTGACGCGCGGCCTTCCGGCGTTTGTTCCCATCGCCATGCTTTATTCCACTCCCGAAGATGCCGCGGCCGAAATTGCCTATCTCTACAAGCGGCAATACCCGATCGCTTATATCGAAATGGGAGAAGAGTCCGACGGGCAGCACATGCTGCCGGAGGACTACGGCGCACTCTACCTGCAATTCGCCACGGCGATTCATAAGCTCGTCCCCGATGCGCGGCTGGGCGGGCCGGCGTTCGAGGGAACGCTTGACGACGTCGAGGTCTGGCCGGACTCCCAGGGCCGCGTCTCCTGGCTCGGCCGGTTTCTCGATTACCTAAAGAAGCACGGCCGGTTGAACGATTTCACCTTCTTTTCCTTTGAACACTATCCGTTTGAAGCCTGCGACAACCCTTGGAGCGACCTCTACCGCGAGCCGTCCATTGTTAGCCACATCATTCAAGTTTGGAAAGATGATGGCTTGTCCGCGAATATGCCGTTCTTCATGACCGAGGGCAACATGTCGTCGCGCTCGGGAGAGAAGTTCGTCGATATCATGGGTGGCCTTTGGCTGGCGGATTATGTGGGATCGATGATGAGCGCGGGGGCTAGCGGCACCTTCTTCTTCCATGACATGCCGGAGCCGCTTGGACGCAGTTGCGGCGGGGGTGCTTTCGGCTTTTTGAATATGGATCGTGACTACCAAATCCACGGATACTTTTCGCAATATTTTGCTGCACAAATGATCACAAAAGAATGGGTGCAGCCCGTCGATGCAACTCATCGGCTTTTTCGGGTTTCGAGCGATGTGCAGGACCCGGCGGGAAATCTGCTGGTTACGGCATATGCCGTCGAGCGGCCCGACGGGCAATGGTCGGTCATGCTCATCAACAAGGACCAATACAACGACCACTCCGCAAAGGTTGTTTTCTCCGATCCCGAAGCAAAGCATGATCGATACTTTGCCGGCACCGTTGAGCGCATCGTTTTCGGGGCTGCCGAATATCAATGGCACCCCAATGGGCTAAAAGGTTTTGCGAACCCTGACGGCCCCCCTTCCAAATCAACCGCCACGGGCGGCGCCGACGCGCTCTACCAGCTTCCCAAGGCGTCCATCATTGTGCTGCGGGGCAAGCTCGGGAACTGATCTGGCGTGGCGTTACCTCAAACGCTACCTTTTAGGCTTGCCAGGGCCGCCCGATGTGTTTGACTGGGCCCTACTCGCCCTGAGAACCCGCCCAGGAACGGCTTCGGGTGCAATTTGGCTTAGGAGCAGTCCGCGGGAAACTTTGTTTGGGGAGCCTGCCTCACCATTTGGCGGCGTAGAGCCGCCCCTCCTACAAACGGTACCAAGCACGCTCCTAGGGAATCCAGCCGCTCATGACTTTGAACATGTGCTCAAACGCCTCGGGCTCAGCAGCGCGGAAGGAGCGACGGATGAAAATGGGGCCGTCGGGTATCTTGTCCGCTTGCACATGGACAAAACCGACTATTCGCTCCGCCGGAATCGGTCCCCATTGGGCGATTTCGGCTTCCTCCGCTCCCCAAAAGGACTGTCCATCAGGCACCTCAAAGCCGGAGTGGACGACGGTCAGGTAGAGCCAGCCGGGCCTGGCGCCGTAGCCCGTGGCAAAGTGAAGCGACGTGTCAATCGATATGGCGGTGGAGATATACCCTTTCAGAAATTCACTCGAAACCATTCGTCCCAGATGCGCGGCTTCTCGTTCGGTAATCTTCCGCCACATCATGTAATCGATGAGCAGGCTCTGCTTCGCCCTGTCGGGAAGGGTGCTGTCCACCGCCTTGAGGAAATCAGCTTGGCTGATTTCGCGCCCGTAGCGCCGCTTAAGATAATCGGCGAAAGTTGCATAGATGTTTTTCTCGAGATAGCCTCGGTCGGTGCGTGAATTCGGCGGGTGAAAGCCCTTTGCCTTGGTGATGACATCGTACGGGCTGCGGGAATCGCCGCGGAAGGTCACCGCGTTGCGGCGCTGGACCCACTTCATCAGGTTCCAGTCGGTGGCAATCTCCGAATCGTTTGGAAATTTCACAACTTCATTTCCGTAACCGTCCACGAGGCCCTCGTAGCCCGCTACTTTCGGACTGGTCGGACGGACCTGCGAAGCATACTGGACGGAGGAGGAGGCGTTCCAGGGCACGGCGCCGCCCTCTGCCCCCGTGATGTGTTTCCCGATGGTGATGCCGGAGGGGGTGGGGCGAAGGGTCGGGAGGCCGGGGCGGTTGCCGATGACGACGCTGTGAGCGTGCGGCCCGCGTCCGCCGGACGTGGTCACACCTCTTACGTTATCCCACGCCGGTTCGGTTAACTTCCAGGTCGATTTCATAATGTTCTTGATGACTTGCGGGAGATCGCGAGCAACCGGGGGAGCCGTTTTCGGAGTGATGATCTTCCACGACGCGGCCGGATTCCGCTTATCAAAACCGTATCGCGGGTCGGGGTTTATTGCCTCAAATTCAGTCCACAGATTGCCGAGCTGGGCGTTCCTGAAGAGGTCCGCCTGAGCATAGGAAGCGGCGGTCGGAGTTGTTGGTAGGGGAGAACTCGAGGGTTTGGGCTTGGGGTACACTGGAATTGTTGGTAGGGGTTTGGCCAGCATGCGAGTCTCCATCCGGTATTGAATTTGGGCAACCCTGCTTTGCCTCGCTCTCTAGAACGGAAAACTCCAGTGAAAAGGGTCATGCGGGAGAGATAATTCTTGGCCGGCGAACCCCGGGGCCTGCAAGGTGTGGAAACCGCCGTATAATCGTGATAGGTTTGCTCTATTTCGAACGGGGCACTTAGGCGATCGCACCATGGACCGGCCAGGTCACGAAGTTACACAATTGCTCAAAGCTTGGAGCGCGGGTGAGGCCACCGCACTCGAGAAGATCATGCCCTTGGTGTATCGGGAGCTGCATGGGATAGCGCACCGCTACATGGCCCACCAGCGTCCAGGTCACACGTTGCAACCCACCGCCCTGGTGCATGAGGCTTATGTGCGCCTGGTGGATTCCGCCGAGGTGAGCTTTGAAAATCGCGCACAATTTTTTGCCCTGTGCGCGCAAGTGATGCGGCGAATTCTGGTGGATTGGGCGCGTTCCCGCCAGGCCGAGAAGCGCGGGGGCGACGTGCCGCCGTTGCAATTGGATGAGGCGTTGGCGGCGGGGGAGGAGCGCAGCCTTGACCTCGTAGCTTTGGACGATGCCCTGAAGGCCCTGACCGCCGAGGACGCGCGCCAAGGCCGGGTGGTGGAGTTGCGCTTCTTCGGTGGCCTTAGCATTGATGAGACGGCCGCGGTGCTGAAGGTCTCACCCAAAACGGTCAAGCGGGATTGGAACCTGGCCAGGGGTTGGCTGCGCCATGAATTGCGAAGGAGCGATTGACTATGGAACGCCGCGACGCTGGCACTTCTGCCCGTGCCGTCTGTTCTGGGCACCGGCAGGAGTGCCTGTGCCGCTGGCGTGCGGAGAAGCAGTGTGGAGCGTGAGCGATGGCGGAAAATCGAACGCTTGTATGACGCCGCCCTTGAACGCGATTCGAGGGAGCGGGCGCAGTTTCTCGCCGACGCCTGCGCAGGGGATGAGTCCTTGCGCCGGGAAGTGGAGGCCCTGCTGGCGCAAGGCGAGGGACCGGAGAGTTTTCTGGGAAAGCCGGCACTGGACGTGGCGGCGGAGGCCCAGGCGCGGGACCAAGCGCGGGCGGCAGGCACGCCGGGCCCGGACGCCTTGCTGGGCAAGACGGTTTCCCATTACCGCGTCGTGGGCAAATTGGGCAGCGGCGGGATGGGAGTGGTTTATAAGGCCGAGGACACGAAGCTCTCGCGCAGGGTCGCCTTAAAGTTCCTCCCGGAAGTGATGGTGGAGAGTCCCAAGGCGCTCGAACGCTTCAAGCGCGAGGCGCACGCCGCTTCCGCCCTCAATCACCCTAATATCTGCACCATCTACGATGTAGACGAGGACGGCGGACGGCCCTTCATCGCCATGGAATTGCTGGAAGGGCAAACGCTGCGCGACCTCCTGAGAAACTCGAAGCTCCAAGCTGGAAACTCGAAAAGCAAACCTGGGGCAGCATCCCAGTTTTCAGTTTCCAGTATCTCTTCTAGGGCGCCCCTGCCGCCCGATACGCTGCTCGACCTGGCGATCCAGATTGCCGACGGGCTGGACGCCGCCCACGTCAAGGGCATCATCCACCGGGACATCAAGCCGGCGAATATTTGGGTCACCACGCGCGGCCAAGTGAAGATTCTGGATTTCGGCCTGGCGAAATTAACCTGGCAGGTCGCGAAGCATCTACCCCGCCCGGCAGAGGGGGGCGGCGGAACGGCGCCTCCCGATGACACGCCGGCAGAGTCGAATGATCCCGAGAGCAGCCTGACGAGCCCCGGCATGACCATGGGCACCGTGGCCTACATGTCGCCGGAGCAGGCGCGCGGCGAGCGTCTGGATGCGCGCACGGACCTGTTCAGCTTCGGCAGCGTGCTCTACGAGATGGCGACGGCAAGCCAGGCGTTCGGCGGAAGCACCTCCGCAGCCATTTTCGGCGCCCTCCTGCACGAAGCCCCGCCGGCGCCCCTAAGTCTGAAACCCGACTTGCCCCCCAAGCTCGAAGACGTCATCCACCGTCTGCTGGAAAAGGACCGCGATCTGCGCTACCAGAGTGCGGCCGACGTGCGCGCGGAGTTGAAGCGCCTCAAGCGCGATTCGGACTCAGTCCGCATCGCGTCCAGCCCGGCTGCCGGAGCGGCACACGCCCACCTTCCTTCCGGACCCGCGGGATCAGGGCAAGCTCCAACCGGCGCCCTTACGGACTCCGATTCCGAAATCGTCGCAGTTTTGGTGAGGCGCCACAAGAAAGCCGTCTTCGCCTTGACGGCCGCCGCGCTGGTGATCGCTGCCTCGGCGCTATGGTGGGCGTGGCGCTCCCGCCAGCGCCCGCCCGGGATAACCGAGGTGCCGTTAACGGCCAACGCCTCCGAGGCGCCGGTGGTGGATGCGGCGATTTCGCCGGACGGTAAGCTCCTGGCTTATGCTGACGCGAGTGGCCTCTCTTTGAAAGTTATCGGTTCGGGGGAGGTCCACGCGCTGTTCACACCCGCGGACGCCCGGATCTTGCGCATCGCCTGGTTTCCCGATAGCTCCAATCTGCTGTTCACCACGATCTCGACTCAAAACGCGCAGCGCCAACTCTGGTCGGGGTCGATATTCGGGGGCACGCCCCGCTTGCTGCGGGCCGACGCGGACGACGCCTCGGTTTCTTCCGATGGATCCGAGCTGCTCTTTACGAGCGGAGTGCATGACGCCATCTGGGCGATGGATACGACCGGGGAAAACGCCAAAAAACTGCTTTCCCAGGACGGGCCTTACTTCTATCACCCTGCCTGGTATGCGGGACGGCGGCGGATCCTCTACCAATTGAACGGCGCCCTTGGACACTCTGATAGCTCTCTCGAGTCGCTGGACCCGGAAACAGGCCAGTCTCTGAACGTGTGCACCCCTTGCTGGGAGTTCTGCGTGCTGCCTGACGGGCGCCTCGTCTACAACTCCGGAGACCCCTGGCTTTGGGAAGTTCCCATCGATGCGCAAACCGCGCGGCCAACGGGTCGCCCCAGCCAAATCGCTGTATCGCACAGCGGCCTCCATCCGACCGTGTCGGCTGACGGAAAGCGGCTTGTGGTCGTGAAGAGCGACACCGATGTTGGTGGTGGGCTCGGGGCAATTGTTTTCGTGGCCGACCTGGAAAACGGGGGAAGGCGCCTCACGAGCGCCCGTCGGCTAACCCTGAGCGGTAGTGACTACACTCACGCCTGGACTCCTGATAGCCAAGCCGTAGTATTCGAGTCGGGGCGCAATGGACCTTACAATATCTTTAAGCAACGGCTCGACCAGCAGGTGGCCCAACCGCTCGTGGCAGGCAGGGAATACGCAGCTTACGGCCGTTTCAGTCCGGACGGAGCGTGGTTGCTCTACTTCTCGGGCAGCCCGGCTCGGCTCATGCGCATGCCCGCCTCGGGAGGCCCTGCGGAACTCGTTATCGAAAGTCCGCGTCTGGCGAATTATTATTGCACGCCCCTACCGGCGAACCTGTGTGTGGCGGCAGAACGGGAGCAGAACCAACTGGTGTTTTACGCCTTCGACCCCGCGCAGAAACTCCCCCCGGGAGGAATCCCGCAGAGTGACCTGCGAGAGCTGGCCAGGACGGACTACAACCCCAGTGACTGGGGCCTCTCGCCGGACGGCGCGAGCATCGCCATGGTCCGCCCTGACAACCACGATGGGCGCGTCCACGTTATTTCGCTGCCGCGCCGCGATCAGGTCGGCCCAGGCATGAGAACAGCGCCGGCGCACGATGTGACGGTGGAAGGCTGGACGAATCTGTTTAACTTGAACTGGGCCGCGGACGGGAAAGGTTGGTACATTTGCAACAGCCCCGCGGCGGGAGGCGCGAACTTCCTCTACGTCGACCTCAAGGGCCAAGCGACCGTTCTCTTGTCGGGAGAGAACCTGGGCAAATTTTGGGGGGTACCGTCTCCGGACGGACGTCACTTGGCCTTTTCCAAAACCGTGTTCACGGCGAACGCCTGGCTGCTTGAGAATTTTTAGCCTGCATATATTTTTTTGGAAACCGAGCCCCCGCGCCCCCATGTGGCGGACAGGGGTCGGGGAGCCGTCAGCACCAGCTTAAAAGGGTGCCGAAATCGTCAGTCTGAGGGTACGCTGGTATCTGTCCCCTTCGTCCATGTCTGCGCCACCCTGCGGCTTTTCTTTCGATTTTCCACTAAACCCGAAACAACCGGATAAGGCATGTGGCAGCTAATAATCCACGGCATAGAACTAGAGGGTGACACAAATCATTGACCATAGACAAACCGAGAGCCCCCTGTGGGCCAGCCTCTAAAACCCAAACCATATGGATTAATGGCGGAGGACAGGCCTGCCATCTCTTACCGGGCGCGAAACAACGTCAGTCGAATGGCCTTTGCCTGGGCGACATTTCCTGCGTTGTTTACATGCAAATGGTCTCCGCGATCAATCGCCTGCAACAAGCGCGTCGGGTGCCCGGGGTCACGTACCGCTGCGTCGAAATCAATCACCCCATCGAATTCACCACTGCCACGTATCCAAGTATTGACCTCTTGCCGAATCCTCTCATTAGCCGGGCTGTAAAAGCGGTCGAAGAAGGGTTGACGGAAGAGTGCGTTCTCGAAGGGCGGGATGGTCGTCCCAATCGCCCGAATGCCATTTTTGTGAGCGCGCGCTATGAGCTGACGATTGCCCGATATCAGATCTTGCGCAGCGACCGATTGAGTTACAGGTATGAACGCCCCTGGGAACAGAATATCGTTCACGCCCAGAGCAAGGATCACGTACTTGACACCTGCTTGTCCCAGTACGTCACGTTCGAAGCGCTCCAAACCCGCCTCTCCCAGGACTACCCCAACTTGCTCAAAGAAAGGTCCGAGCGGCGATGGGCCGCCCGACTGGTGAGGGCTGCGGCTGTCACTCAGCAGCCGATTGCCGATGATGCCTTCGTTCAGAACACCCAGTTCCGCGTCTCCGTTCTGCTGCAACCTCTCCGCCAGCACATCTGGCCAACGCCGGTTGGCGTCTTCTGTGGAACCGTCCCCGTCGGTGAGCGACGATCCAAATGCCACGATCGCAGCTCCGCGGGGCGGAGCCTCGACATCCACGCCGGTAAGGAACGGCCACGAGTCAAGCTTGTCGGCTATGGGGAAATTCACGTCGGCCGCGTGGTCTCCGGTAGCAGACGAGATGTAATTTGTCTGCAGTGCCAGGGCGTGGATGGTCGTGGCCGCTGTGGGGTTGGGCAGAAAAAGGCTGACTGCCAAATCCGATAACGCTGGGACATCCAGCTCAACACGATCGCTTACCGCCATCGATCTGGCGGCGACGGTTGTGGATGAGTGGCCGCCAAAGGTCAGAGTACGGTCGAAACCAGGGTCTGTGCCGGCCCCGGCAGTTCGCCTGGCGATGTGGGCGCCACCGATGAGCAACGGCTGGTCGCCAAAAGTGTTGGAGATCTTGATCCGGACCGCCTTCCCGCCGGCGCTGGTGTGCACGATCAGCCGAAGAGTCTGATTGCGGAACGTCTGGGCACCGGGTCCGGAAGGTTGCGCGGCAGTCGCCCAGGTCCCGACCCAGTGCTGCGGGCCGCGGCCCTCGGCGACACTGGATGCGCTCGCGGGATCAATTCCACCGAGCAGGACGAGCACTGCGATGGCAACCAGCGAGCAATTTCTCCGTATATAAATACGTTTACCCAGCGAACTTTCGTGAGTCCCCTTCTTCATTTGCTTAGCTTTGACGTCGGGAGCTTTCGTGGCGTTGGTCAAGAAAATGTCAATCTGTTCTTAATCCGGAATTTCCTTTTTCAAATCTTGACCGATCGCCAGGATACGCCCGACCGCCTCTGAGTGCAATGGCCAGAAGGCAGAGAACATTACCTTCGCCGCACCGAGGCGGCGGCCATCGCTTCGAAAACAGGTGTGACGAGGCCTGTCTCCGTCGTCGAGTGCGGGGAAGTAACCCCTTATAGTTCTTCGCGAGCTGCCGCAGGCAGCCGCAACCTTAGCAATGAAG
>CAZCVY010000183.1:0-14131 GCA_964501985.1 uncultured Acidobacteriota bacterium
AGAGGTGGCCCGCCAAGGTGGGCCGCAAGGGAGGTTTGAAAGCGATGCTTTGGAAAGGATTTCAGAAGCCGAAGCGCCTGGTAGCAAACACCGATACTTTGACAGACAAGTATGGGCAGTTTTCCGCGCAACCCTTTGAGCGTGGTTTCGGGACGACCATCGGTAATGCCCTGCGCCGTGTGCTGCTCTCCTCAATCGAGGGTGCGGCTATCACCGCGGTGCGCATTGAAGGCGTCATGCATGAATTCTCGTCAATTCCCGGTGTGGTCGAAGACGCCACGGATATCATCCTGAACTTGAAACAGATTCCACTGAAGATGAGTGTGGAGGGCCCAAAGACGCTCCACCTGATTGTGGATAAGCCCGGCGAAGTGACTTCCAGAATGCTGCAAGAAGATGCGGACGTGGATGTCCTCGATAAGGATGTGTACATCGCCACCGTGAGCGAAGGGGGCAGCCTGCACATCGAAATGCGAGTCAAGATCGGCCGGGGTTACACCTCGGCAGAGAAGAACTTCGATGAGGACCTTCCGATTGGGTATATCCCCGTGGATTCCGTCCATTCGCCGCTGCGCAAAGTGAACTACACGGTGGAAGCAGCCCGGCTCGGACAAATGACAGATTACGATAAGCTGACGCTCGATGTTTGGACGAACGGCGCGATCACTCCACAGGACGCGGTGGGCCTGGGCGCCAAGCTCCTTAAAGACCACATGAACATCTTCATCAACTTTGAGGAGGAGCCCGAAGTTCAGGAAGTGCAGCAAGTCGGCCCGGCGCCCGTATACAACGAGAATCTGGACCGCTCGGTGGAAGAATTGGAGCTTTCTGTTCGCTCCTACAATTGCCTGAAAAACGCCAACATTACCACCATTCGGGAACTCGTTCAGAAGTCCGAACAGGAGATGCTAAAGACCAAGAACTTCGGACGGAAATCTCTCAATGAGATCAAGGAGATTCTCTCCGCCATGGGGTTGAGCCTGGGATTGAAATTCGACGAGAAAGGCGACCCGCTGGTGCAGCCCCCTGAACCCCCACAGCCACAAGTCTAGGGATAGGTAATCGACACTATGCGACATCGGAATTACGGAAAGAAGCTGAGCCGGAAGACAGAGCACCGGCGTGCGCTGCTGCGGAATCTGGTGACCTCTTTGATTCAGCAGGAGCGGATTGAAACGACCGTTGCTAAGGCCAAGGCGGCGAAACCGCTGGCGGAGTGGATTATCACGCTCGCCAAGCGTGGCGACTTGGCGGCTCGGCGGCAGGCGGCGAGCTATCTGCTCAACCCCAGCGCGGTGAAGTTCCTGTTTGAGGAGCTTTCCAAACGGTACGCAACGCGGGCAGGCGGTTACACCCGTCTTGTCCACGCTGGGTTCCGCAAGGGCGACGGCGCCGACGTGGCCATTCTCGAGCTCGTGGATAACGAAGTCCTCCAGCGATTGGCCGCAAAGCGGTCCAAGAAAGTGGAGGCTCGGCGCAAAGCCGCGGAGGAAGCCAAAGCCCAAGAGCCGCTTCCACCGGAGCAAGAAGGCGAAGACAAGAAGTAGCCGCCCGAGCGGTGGCCAGATTTGCAACTTGGTTTTGACGATCCCGACCCGAAGAATTCCACTTCGGGCCGGGATTTTCGTTTTGGATCGAAAACACTGCCATGGAAAAGGAAGGGGCAAGTGGGAAGCCGCATGCTGGTCTGCCCAGGAACGCGTGGGTACTGGCCTGGGTGGCCTTCCTGAATGATACCTCCACCGAGATGAGCTATTGGCTTCTGCCCCAGTTCCTGGTCACTGTACTGGGCGCTCCCCCTATGGCCTTTGGATTTATCGAAGGCGCCGCCGAATCCATTGCCAGCTTTTCGCGGTTACTGTCCGGATGGCTCTCTGACTTCCTCGGCCGGCGCAAGCCACTTGCTGCGGCAGGGTACACTTTAGCCAATCTTGTGAAGCCTTTCCTGGCCGTGACTCTATCGTGGCAGCAGGTCTTTTGGGTCCGGTTCGCCGACCGCGCCGCTAAAGGGTTTCGCGGTGCACCTCGCGATGCGCTGATTGCGGATTCTGTCGATCCCGCGCATCGCGGCGCAGCTTTTGGTTTGCGCCAGGCGATGGACACGGCGGGCGCCATCGTGGGCCCGCTCGGTGCGATCCTCTTCCTAAGACTGTTCGCTGGTAAGATTCGTCCCGTCTTTTGGCTGGCGGCAATTCCCGGTTTGATGTGCATCCTGTTGGTATGGCTCGCGGTCAAAGAAGTGCGGCGGCCGGCGCCCAGCGTGGCCTCTTCCTCCAAGCCGCAGGGGCGTTCTGGCTGGATCCCACGTGGGCGGATGCTCGTGATTCTCGCCGCGGTGGGACTCTTCTCTCTCGGCAATTCCTCCGACTTGTTCCTCATCTTACGCTCGCAGAACCTCGGCATGAGGGCATGGACCGCGCCTGCGCTGGGCCTTCTCTTCAACACAACCTATGCGGCGTTGAGCTGGCCGGCAGGGAAGCTCTCCGACCGCCTGCCGCGCCGGTGGTTAGTTGTGGCGGGATACACGATCTACGCGGCAGTGTACGCGGGGTTCGCTTGGTTGCGTGCTCCGGAACTCGTCTGGTTCCTCTTTGCAGTATATGGAACTTACTACGCGTTAACTGAAGGAGCAATGAAAGCCTGGATCGCAGACTTGGCGCCCAGTGATGCCCGGGCCTCGGTTTTCGGCGTACTGAACTGGGTAGTGGGGGTTGTGGCGTTCCCCGCGAGCCTCCTGGCGGGATGGCTCTGGCAGCATTACTCTCCCGCTACGCCTTTCGCCGTATCCAGCCTTCTCGCTCTGGGCGCCGCCGGCCTCCTGCTCTTTGCATAGGGGCGCGAGCGACGAGCCTCAGTCCAGCGAATAGTTCGGCGCCTCTTTGGTAATAATCACGTCGTGAACGTGGCTCTCGCGCAATCCTGCCGACGTGATGCGTACAAAGCGGCCGCGCTGCTGTAGCTCTTCGATGGTGGTGCAGCCGCAATACCCCATGCCGGACCGCAGGCCGCCCACCAATTGCCCGACGAGTTCTTCCAGCAGGCCTTTGTACGGCACGCGGCCCTCGATGCCTTCCGGAACCAGCTTGGAAACCTCCCCCCGCGCCACCTCCCGTTCCTGCGAGTAGCGATCGCCGGAGCCCGCGGTCATGGCGGCGATGGAGCCCATACCGCGATAGGATTTGAAGCTGCGACCCTGGTAGAGAATGGTTTCGCCGGGGCTCTCTTCCGTTCCGGCAAACAGGCTGCCGAGCATCACCGAGCTTGCGCCGGCGGCGATAGCCTTGGAGACGTCGCCGGAGAACTTGATGCCCCCGTCGGCGATAATGGGCACGCCCGCCTTGGCCGCCGCGCGCGCGCATTCGGAGACGGCAGTGATTTGGGGCACGCCAGCGCCCGTCACCACCCGCGTGGTGCAAATCGAGCCGGGACCGATGCCTACTTTCACGCCGTCTACGCCGCGTTGCAGCAGGTCGCACGCCCCCGCGAACGTTGCCACGTTGCCGGCCACCAGGTCGATATCGGGGAACTGGCTCTTCACCTTTTCCACCGCCTCGAGCACGCGGGTCGAGTGGCCGTGCGCCGTGTCGATCACCAGCAGGTCCACCTTGGCATTCACCAGTTCCGCCGCGCGCTCCAGGAAATCGCCGGTGGCCCCCAGGGCTCCGCCCACCCGCAGGCGCCCTTGCTCGTCTTTGCAGGCGTTCGGGTACTTGATCTTCTTCTGAATATCCTTTACCGTAATAAGCCCACGCAGATTATAGGAATCGTCTACAACCAGGAGCTTTTCCACACGATGCTTGTGGAGCATCCCCTCGGCTTCTTCCAGGGTCGTTCCCACGGCGACGGTGATGAGGTTGTCCTTGGTCATCACCTCTTCCACGAGCAGGTCGACGCGCTCCTCGAAGCGCAGGTCGCGATTGGTGAGGATCCCCACCAGCTTGCCCGCTTGCGTGACGGGCACGCCGGAGATTTTGTACTTCTTCATGATTTCCAGCGCGTCGGCGATGCGGTTCTTGGGGCCGATGGTGACGGGATCGACGATCATGCCGCTTTCCGAGCGTTTCACCTTATCCACTTCCAGCGCCTGTTGGGCAATGGACATGCTGCGGTGGACTATCCCGATGCCACCCTGCTGCGCCAGAGCAATTGCCAGACGCGATTCCGTGACCGTGTCCATGGCGGCGCTCACGATGGGAATGTTCAGCGTGATATTCCGCGTCACCCGCGTGCGGGTATCAACTTGCGTGGGTAAAATTGCTGATTTGTTGGGAACCAGCAACACATCATCAAACGTTAGCCCCTCGGGAATCGGACCGTCCAGCATAGCCCCCTCTTTCTGCGCGCCTCGCCAAAAGCAATACGTCATTCTAATTCCCGCCTCGCAGGAGCGTCAAGGCGAGAGGGGGATTGCCGATTTGCTATTGCCGATTGTTGATTTCCGATTTTGCATTCATTGATTTTCGTCTTAGACTTCGGTACATGCTCTTCATGGTCATCGAGAATTTCAAGCCTTCGAGTATGCACACCCTGAAGCGAATACGTCATTCCATTGCGCTCAATAAGTGAAAAAGAAGCCGTCGATTTCGGCAAAATGCTGCAAAATCGGTGTCGATTCGACGTAAATGTCGTAAGTTGAGACCTATATGTCTGTTTCTATTCGGGCATTGTGTCTTGCGTTCCTTTGTTTTCATACATATTCCGGCTTCGAACGTACTAAAAAGAATTCTTTTTCCTGCACATCGTCTGCGGGGGCCCTGTTTTGTATGTCCGCCGCTTTTCGCGAAGATTGTTTCCGCAAGGCTCGAAAAACCGTCCATAGCGATGCCAGAACCGGTCCAATTTGATTGAAAAAGCGCGTTTTGCCGGTCGACATTCTGTCGCTCGTGCCTGTTTTTTCATAAACATAGCCGGATCATTCTGCATTTTTAACATCTTTTTTTTGCGCTGCACCTCTGGCCAAGGTGGTGACAGTTAACGCGCTGGTTTTTCATGAATATTGTCGCTTCGCACGGCTCGGCGAGGCCTTTACCCCGGTTTGATCGCCTCAGCACCCGCAAAAAGTCGGGGCGACTCGCAATGACGTGTTGACCTACTTCCCTCATCCGTTGCGCCTCCCCGGCCCTCGCCTGCCACTCCTGTTCCTTCTGCTTGGCCGGCGCCCGCTGGCCTCAGCGTCTAGTTTAACACGGCTACTCGACTTGTCAAGGTAATTCGAGGCTACGTTGTAAACTGTTTAAACCCAACGATCTATGGCCGCGCTCGGTTCGGGCAAATTGCCGGCTATTTCTGGCTGGACAAAATCGCTTGCGAAATAGTCCGAAACCACAGCGGGATGGAGAGAGTTTGCTGACTCTGGACGGTGTCTCACAATCGTCAGCCGAAGTCAGCAGGCGCCGTCTTTTCTCCGTGACTTCCGTGTCTCCGTGGTGAAGTTTTTCCTTCCGGGAGCCGGCGGAATCGAATCGTGACAGGACGCGCCGCCTACACGCGGTCGAGGTTGTTGTAGATCTCGCTGATGTTCGTGTTCACGGCGGGCTGGAGGGGGCCCGGCTTCCCAAAGCTGGGATTGAACCGGAAGATGTTTTGCTGGACATACTCTCCGTAGCCGTTTGACTGGAGAGACTTCAAGGAAGCGACGGTGGTGCGCTTTTGGATTTCGGCCACGGTCAGGCCCGCTTTCTTGCCCTCTCCGACTCGGGAAGTTAGTTCCTCAATGTAGTTCGCCAAGTTCGTCATGATGGCTTGGCCTTCCTGAAGCGACGCGTGTCCGGGCAGAACTTTGGTGAAATCGAGCTGGCCGACCGACTTGATGGTTCCGGGCCAAACTCGGGGAAAGCCGTCGAGAATGAAGGGCAGAAAGCCGTGGATCATATCTCCGGTGGCGACGACACGCTTCTGCGGACAGAACACCACAACGTCTCCCGCCGTATGGGCGTGGCCGTGGAATTCCAGGTGCAGGTCGTGCGCCGGGTCGTGGAGCACGTACGACTTCTCAAACGTGATGGTGGGCAGTTCGAGCGTGTAATTCCGGAGTTCGGCACGATAGGCTTCGATTTGCCGGATCTGCTCGGCGCAGAAGGCTTTCTCTTCCGCGGAGGCAGACTTGTCTGCGCGCGCCCGCAGATCGTCCACCTGCTTGGGCGCCTGGTCCAGTGAAGCCTTCAGCCGTACCTGCGCCAAGTCGGTCATCAGTTGTTTGGTGGCGGCGCTGGCGATGAAGTCAATCTTCGGCTCCGCGACGCGGTAGGCGTGGTTGCCCTGCGTGTGGTCCCAGTGGAAGTGCGTGTTGATGACGTAGCGCACGGGCTTATCGGTGATCTCCCGCTTGATCTGGCCCAGCAACGAGGTGGCGGCCGAGGGTTTGGAGTGGGCGTCAACCACGACCACCTCCTTCGCGCCCACAAAGATGGCCGCGTTGCAGTTGATCATCGTCTGTGGACGCGCCTGCGCGAAATAAATGCCCTCGGCGGCCTTCTCGAGATCGAAAAGCTTCGAACCCGTGTCAACCGCGGCCCGTGCCCAGGCGGCGCGATGATAGGCAAGTTCCAAGATCGATGCCCCGGCCAGGGGGCCGCCCATCAGAACACGAAGAAAATCGCGGCGCGAGCTGCGGCCATGGTGCGAGTGCCTGCGATCCGCCACTGAGCGGGAAGGGTGATGCTGGGTAACCATGGGATTGTACATGCAGGTGTCCTTCCAGGGTTTTCGGGAGCCTATTGCACACTCCTCAGAACGTGCGCCCTCCGTGGATTGGCTAGCGGCCGGCGCGGACAGGCCATGTCGCCATAGCCGCCCAAACGTTACTGCGGCGGTCGCACCCACGCAAGAGCTATTTATGCGACTTCAACCGGCCGCTTTTGCATTTCTCAGGACGTGTCGATACGCGTCTGCCGCGAAGAATTGTAGGGGCCGGCGAAACGGGGCGCCCATATGGCATACGTGCGAAGCTTTAGAGTGCGGCAGCTTGCTGCCGCTTTTTTCTCAGCCAGCTTGCTGGCGGCCCTAGACTAAAACCGCCCTGCCGCATGGGAACGGAGCCACGGCATGGAAATCCCGCGAGCAAGCTCGCGGGAAGCAAAGCGGCAGCAAGCTGCCGCACTCTAAAGCTGCGCACGTCCAAGAAACGTTGTGGTGACCGTACGGTGCGGCAATCATCAGACGGGCAGTCGAAAATCGGCAATCGAAGATCGGCGATTCGTTGTATGATGCGTCCGCGGAAATTGGTTCCGCCGGGGGAGATTGCCATGAGTTCACGACGAAAGTTTCTACGAAATGCCGGATTGGCGGGTGTTGCGAGTGTGGCCGCGCCGCTGATTGTTCCAGCCAGCGCGCTGGGTCTTGGCGGCGCCACGCCGCCGAGCGACCGCATTTCGCTCGCCAGCATCGGCCTGGGCTGGATGGGCTTTGACGGCCACCTTCAGGAATTTCTGAAGTTGAAGGACGTGCGCATCGTGGCCGTGTGCGATTTGGACGAGGGCCATCTGACCAAGGGCAAGGCGTTGGTCGACACCACCTACGGCGACCAGGGCTGCACACCCTATCATGCCTTCGAAGAAGTGCTGATGCGGCGCGACGTGGACGCCGTCAGCATTGCGGTGCCCGACCACTGGCACGGCATCGTGGCCACCTCCGCCGCGCGCGCCAAAAAGGACATCTACTGCGAGAAGCCGCTCGCGCACAACTTCCGCGAGGGGTTGGCCATGGTCGAGGAAAGCGAGCGCCAGTGCCGCGTCTGGCAAACGGGCAGTTGGCAGCGATCGATCGAGAATTTCCGCCAGGCCTGCCAACTCGTGCGCAACGGCCGCGTCGGCAAGATCACGGCAATCGAGGTGGGATTGCCGTCGGGCTTTTACGAGGTGAAGGACAAGTCGAAGCTCGCAATCACCGAACCGCCGCCGACGCTGTTTTACGACCGCTGGCTCGGCCCGGCCGCGGAGTTGCCCTACCGCGAAGCGTGCGTTCACATCAACTGGCGTTGGAACCTCAACTATGGCGGTGGGCAGTTGATGGATTGGATCGGCCACCACGTTGACATCGCGCATTGGGGAATGGGTTGGGATGCGACAGGTCCCGTCTCGGTGGAAGGTGTGGGCGAATACCCGCCGCGCACGGATCCGTTCAATGCCGCGACCCGTTACAAAGTTCACGCCGTCTATCCCGATGGCACGCCGATGACGATTGCGGGCGGCTATCCCGAAATCAAGAGTGGCACGAAATGGATTGGCGAAAAGGGGTGGGTCTGGGTGGACCGCGGCAAGTTTGACACCGAGCCCAAGTCGCTAATGACCGAACAAATCGGCGAGAGCGAGGTCAAGCTCAAGGTTAGCCCCGGTCATTATCGCGAATTCATCGATTGCGTCCGCTCGCGCGAAAAGACTTTGACGCCCGCCACGGTGGCGCTGCATTCCGCCACACCCGGCTGGCTCGGGCAGATCGCCATGCTGACCGGGCGCAGAATTCAGTGGGACCCGGAGAAGATGGAAATCGTCGGCGATCCCGAGGCGTCAAAGATGCTGGGGCGCGTAATGCGCGCGCCCTATCAGTTGGGTTGAGGGAGAGTCCGGAGTCCGGGGTCCGGGAATTGCCGATTTTCGATTGCCGATTGTCGATTGACGGCTTCGGTTATCTCCAATCCTCCTTCGGCAATCCTAAATCAGCAATTCTTATCTGGCTCGACAAGGGCTTCCGCCCAAAGGGTGTGCGACAAGCGGATATCCCCTGGATGTGGTGCCCCTGGACGTAGCGCGGGCGAGACGCCCGCGCTACAGCCGCTTTTATCGCGCCAACCTCTGCCAAAATTGACACAGGTAGGGCTGTGTGCTAGGTTGGAATTCAGGGCATCGGGCGCGAATTTCACCGTGTTCCGGGCGCCCGAAGTGAGGTGGGCTTACCAAGATGGGCAATACCGACCGATTCTTTTTCGACCGCTTTGGACTGACGGAGGCGAATCTTTCGCAATACCTGGGCGCGGCGCTTTCCGAGGGCGGCGAGTACGCGGACCTCTACTTCGAGCACACGACCAATTCTTCCTTGCTCGTCGACGAGTCGCTGGTAAAGACCGCGACTGAGGGCATTTCCATGGGCTGTGGTGTGCGCGTGGTGGCCGGAGAGCAGACCGGCTACGCCTACACGGACGATCTGGCCCCGGAAAAGATCATGAAGGCCGCGAAAATTGCGGGCCGCATTGCCACCGGCCCGGCGCGGGTTTCCACTGTGGGCCTCAGCGCGCTCGACGCCCACCACGATTTCTACCCGATTGCCTTGCCGTCCACGGACCGCGACTTGTCCGACAAGCTTGAGCTGGTGGTGCGTGCAGACGTTGCCGCGCGCGCCTTCGACCCGCGCATCAAGCAGGTGCGTGCGACTTACGGTGACCAGATTCGCCACGTGCTGATCGCCGGCTCGGATGGCCGCGTCGTGACCGATTTCCAACCGCTCGTGCGCCTGAACGTTTTCACCATTGCCCAGGACGGCAGCAACCTTCAATCCGGCTCGGCGGGCGGTGGCGGACGGGTAGGACTGGAGTTTTTCTCCGGTGAAAAGGGGCCGGAACACTTCGCGAAAGAGGCGGCGCGGCAGGCAATCATCCAGCTCGAAGCGCGCGAGGCTCCAGCGGGCGAAATGGAAGTGGTGTTGGGGCCAGGGTGGCCGGGCATTCTGCTGCACGAAGCGATTGGCCATGGCCTGGAGGCGGACTTTAACCGCAAGGGCATCTCGGCTTTCAGCGGCAAGATGGGGCAGCGCGTGGCCTCCGACATTTGCACTGTCGTGGACGACGGCACCATTCCGGCGCGGCGCGGTTCGCTGAACGTGGACGACGAAGGCGAGCCCACGCAGAAAACCGTGCTGATTGAGAATGGCATCCTGCGCGCTTATTTGCAGGACAAACTCAGCTCCGACATTCTCAAGACAACGCGCACGGGCAACGGCCGGCGGGAGAGTTACGAGCACATTCCCATGCCGCGAATGACCAACACCTACATGCTGGCCGGCACGGACGCTCCTGAAGACATCATCCGCTCGGTGAAACACGGGCTGTACGCCTCCAACTTCGGCGGCGGGCAAGTGGATATTACCAACGGCAAGTTTGTGTTCTCGGCGTCGGAAGCCTACCTGATTGAGGATGGCCGGCTGACGGCGCCGGTGAAGGGCGCCACGCTGATCGGCGACGGCCCGACTGTCCTTACGCGCGTCACCGCCGTAGGAAGCGATCTGAAACTCGACCCGGGAATCGGAAGCTGCGGCAAGGACGGCCAAAGCGTGCCGGTGGGAGTGGGAATTCCGACGATCAAGGTAAGTAGGCTGACTGTGGGGGGAACAGCGCCGCGAGGTGGACAAACGTTTGCTTAGCGGCGGGAGAAGCTAGGAGTGAGAAGCGAGAAGGAGCAAGCGAGCGCGAGAAGCTTTTCTCATGACCCCGACGTGGTGATTCTAACTCCTAGCTTCTGACTTCTAGATTCTGATCTCTACTTATGGAACAACAACTTGAACAAATCGCCGTAGATGTGGTCAACCGAGCTTTGCGCGGGGGGGCCACGGCGGCGGACGTCCTCGTCCATGAGGCGGATGAGTTTTCCACGGCGCTGCGCCTTGGCCAAATTGAGAAACTGAAGGAGGCTGCCTCCAAGGCTCTGGGACTCCGCATCTTCCGCGGCGTCAGGAGCGCATCATCCTTCTCCAGCGATTTCTCCGCGACTTCTCTTGAGCGCCTGGTGGCGCGCACGCTCGCCATGGCGAAGGTTACCTCCGAGGACCCCGCCAGCGGCCTTCCTGACGCGGCGTTGCTGGGCCGCTACGATGGCGACTTGGGACTTTATTCCGAAGATGTGGCCGAGCTTTCCACCGAAGACCGCATTGATTACGCCCGTCGCGCGGAGCAGGCCGCGCTCAGCGCCGACCCCCGCATCAAAAATTCCGAGGGGGCATGGTTTGAGGCGAGCGTGGGACGCAGGGCCTATGCCAACTCACTGGGTTTTGTCGGCAGCTACCGGTCGTCATACTGCGCGGGGTCCGTCGCTCCAGTGGCGGAGGATGGCGGCATGCAGCGCGATTATTGGTATTCCGTGTCGCGCCGGCGGAGCGCACTCGAAAGCCCCGAAGCGGTTGGGCGCAAAGCCGCTGAGCGTACTCTGCGCAAACTCGGCGGGCGCAAAACGGCAACGTGCCAGGTGCCGGTGATTTTCGATCCGGAAACCGCGCCTTCACTGGTGGGCCATATTTTTGAGGCGGTGCGCGGCGACGCCATCTATCGCAGCGCCTCGTTCTTAACCGGGAAGCTAAAGCAAAAAGTGGCCAACGAACGCGTGACCGTCCTTGATGACGGCCTGCGGGCGGGCGGCTTCGGCACGCGACCGTTCGACGGGGAGGGAATTCCCGCTTCGGTGACGCCCGTTATTGAAAAAGGCGTGCTGAGCAACTACCTGCTAAACTGCTACACCGCGCGCAAACTGAACATGCGGACCACGGGCAACGCTTCGCGCGGCGTCTCAGGGCCGCCCACTGTGGGGCCGAAGAATTTTTATCTCGCGCCCGGCCAGCACTCGGCCGAGGAAATACGAAAATCCGTCAAGTCAGGATTCTATGTGACGGACCTGATCGGCTTCGGTGTGAATATCGTGACCGGCGATTACTCCCGCGGGGCTTCGGGGATATGGATAGAAAACGGCGAGTTTACGTATCCAGTGGAAGAGGTCACCATCGCGGGGAACCTGCCGGAAATGCTGAACCACATCGAGATGGTGGGCTCCGACCTGGAATTTCGCAGCGCCATCGCGGCGCCGACCTTACTGATCTCCGGCCTGACTGTTGCCGGAACCTGATTCAAAACCATGCCTAGGATCGATCGCGGTACCTCAACGGCAATCATCATCGCTATTGTGGCTATTGGGCTCGCGGGGATTCTTGCCTTCTTTGTCCTCGCACAACACCACGCGGCATCGAGCGCCGGTGCGACCTCGGACCGCGCCGCGCGAATGACCCAGAGTGCTGAGCAAAAGGCCTACCTGGCGTCGCTGGTTTTTGCCAATCTGCGCATGAGCGCCGCCGACAACTTCCTCGGTGGCACGGTCACTTACCTGGACGGCACCGTCACCAACACGGGTTCGAAGCCGGTTCGCCGCCTCGATGTGGAACTGAATTTTGTGGATACCCTGAATCAAGTGGTACTGCGCGAAGACGCCCATCCCCTCGCCAAGCGCACCTCGCCCTTGCAACCCGGCGAAACCCAAGCCTTTCGCGTGACGTTCGACCACATGCCGATGGATTGGAACCAAGCCCCGCCATCGGCAAAGGCTGTCTACGTGGAATTCTAAGTCGGTAGACGGCATACGGCAGAGGGTAGACAGGGATCTGCGCACGCGACGCTGCCCTGTATTCTGTCTGCCGTCTACTGTCTACTGGTCTTACCGTCCCAACTCCAGCCGACGATACAGGGGTGGGGGAAGTCCCGCTTTTTCCATCTTGCTCTGGGTTTGAGCCACGGGGTAGGGCGTGCGGTAATACTCCACAGCTTTTTCGTCCGTGTCGAGAATGGCGAAGCCGGCGCGCCAGTCGTGGTCGCGCGGCTGGCCGACGGAGCCGGGATTGATCAGATAACGCGAGCCGTCTTCGAGCCGGAGGGTTAACGTCAACCCATCGGGCGTGGTGGGAATATGGATGGATTGAAAACGGGCGGTGGCGTCCATCATAAAGCCCCCTTGCAGGTGCGTGTGGCCGAAGCAGACCAGTTGGCTCTCCGGGCCGCGCAGCAGAGGAAGCGCTTGTCCAGGCCCCAGAATGTACTCGTCCTCATCGTTGGGTGACCCGTGCACGATAATGAATCCGTCCATCACCGCCGGGCCCTTGGGAAGGGCGCGAAGGTATTCCAGATGGCTGGGCGTCAGAGTCTCCTGCGTCCACGTGGTGGCCATGCGCGCGTAGGGATTGAATTCACTCGCGTCGTCAATTCCGCAGCAAGCCTTGTCGTGGTTGCCGCGGATAACCGGTTGGCAGAGGTTTCGAATTTTATCGATGACCTCGTTGGGATTCGGGCCATAACCGACGAGGTCGCCCAAGCAGACCGCCTTATCATACTTGCCGGCGGCGAGCTCGAGACAAGTGTAGAGCGCTTCGAGATTGGAATGGACGTCGCTGAGCAGTAGATAGCGCATAGGGGTTGTGAGATTTGTGGATTATAAACTAGAAGAGTCCGTCAAGGGCGCAAATTCCACTTGGCGCGGAATGAAGGGTGGTCGGCGTAGGAAAAGAAGCTCGGCCAGCGTCGTGGCTTCTCTGCATTAGCGTCAATCGCGACTCGTCAGTCGCAGGATGATTGCTATGACGACGCCGGTGGGCACGCTGACGGCCAGAAACCATCGGGCTTGGGGAAGGGAAACCAGCGCGATGATGACGACTCCAAGCGTAAAGAGAAGTCCCGCCCAGCCCTTAACCGGAATCTTGTGCATGGTGATGCCAGGATGCATGGCTGCCCTCGCTGGATTGATTGTCCCACCGGCTACCTGGCCGGTCAAGCGAGCTTTCTCTCGAGCTGGCAGGCTGTGACCGTTCCTCTTTCATGGACTGCTTTAGCGATGTTCCCATGTTCATCTACCTCGTGGAATGAAGCCCGGACTGCCGGTTTTCACCACTTCATTCAGCCTCTCTCGGGTCTGAATTCGATTGATTTCATCCAGCGCGTCTTGCGGAAGGGCAGAGACATCGAAATTCTCCCTCGCGCGGGCCGCTCTCTTAGACGTGGTCAGCACAGCCGTGCCCCGCTGCACCGCCCAAGCCAGCAGCACCTGTGCCGGAGTCTTTCCAACTCGCGCGGCGATCGCCGTAACGACTGGATCTTCGAGCGGCCCCGGCCTCATCCCGTGACCTAAGGGTGCGAAAGCCAGAAACACAATGCCCTTGTCCTTGCAGTAATCCAACAGCTCGATTTCCGGCAGATACGGATGTGATTCTACTTGGACCACGGCGGGCTTGATTCTCGCCGCTTCATAGAGGGGCTTGAGTTCGTTTAAACCGATGTCCGAAAGGCCAATGGCGCGGCACTTGCCGTGATCCATGAGACTTTCCATCGCTCTCCAAGTGTCGAGCAAAGTCACGTCGTGGTCGTAAAGGACATTGCCGTTTTGATCCCGCGGGTCCT
>CAZCVY010000184.1:0-14098 GCA_964501985.1 uncultured Acidobacteriota bacterium
TAACATCGTAGGAGTAGCCTGCATTTTTAATTCCCCTTTTTTCCCTCCGCCCGCGCCGATGAAGCGAACTAAATGTTGTTTTATCATATACATACATTTTTTGGGATTTCTCCGGCCCGAGGCCTAAGTACGTTCTTTTTCTATTACATCGTAGGTGACCTCGCTTTGTTAAGACGCTCAAAGGGTTCCATCGCTTCGAAGGCCTGGGAGGATTGCACCGTCGCCGCCATGTCCTCACTCGGCACTTTGATGTTCGTGAGCGCCACGCCGTCCCGGATGCGCTGGGAGCGTCGCATCCGCCAAAACGTTTCGCCCATCTGCTCGACCAGATGGCTCTCCAAACTCCGGCGCGGTTGTAAGTCCTCCAGCAGGGACTCCAACATCTGCTGGTACTCTCCCTCCCCCATCCCCATGAGAACTTCGAACTGCGAGTCTTTTCCTTGCGGAAATTGGGCACCGTGGAAGTAACCTCGGCTTCCGGGGTCGATCTCGCCGAAGCGCTCGCGGCGCTCAAGTCCTGCTCATGTAGGTTGGGTAATTGCGGATTGCTTTCGCGAGGCATAGGTCTTCCGTGATACTTAACGATTACTATCCACTAGATGGGCATACACGTATGTTATTACTTTAGTCAATCACAATCTTTGATTAGACGTGTATACTCTCAAATCGACGAAATGCCCGCCCGAAGAGAGCGAGAGAATCGGTAAGCGCCGGCCCGCAAACCGTTTTTGATGCGGGCGCAAAAACCGGTCACGCCGACGTGGACTGTCCGCCATCCGCCGGCAGAAACTTCTGCGGAGGACCATCCCAATGTAGTGCAAAAATACCCGCGAAGCTGGGCGCGCTTAGGCGAATAGGCAGTAAACGTCCAATTGAAGTTCTCCGCAGAACCAGACATCACAAAACCCCGTTTCGGGATAGCGAGACAATTTCCGAGATTCCGACTCTGCCGGAAGGCAACGTCGACAACTCTTGCGCTTGTCTCAGAGGGGCAGCCATGGTCTAATTGGGGCGTTGCCGCAGGATAATGAGACTTCGATGGTCGACACGCACGTATTGAATCATCTCTCGTCACGCTTAACCTCTGGACGAAATATTCGTAGGATGCGTGGAAGCCGATGACCCCCGTAGGCCGCACCATGGCGAAGAAGGCAGCCAGAATACCGGATCGTGTCTACCCGCGAGACCTGCACGGGATACTACAGGGGGTGTGGGACAACAAGCCGCTCTTCCGCGGCTGGCCGCGCGTAGAACTGCCACCCAAGGCCGTGTTCGATGAGATTATGCACGTGTGCTATCACGCGAGCCTACTCACGGAGGAAGGCCGCCCGACAGTTTTTCGCATCGTCTTCCTTGACAGTCAAGGTCGAGTATCGCCAAGGGATGACGACAAAGTGCCGCCGGTCACGCGATATCTGCTCAAGGAGCCTGTGCCGTTCACTCAAGGGGAGCTTCGGCGGCTGGCCCCGGTGGCTGACCCGCGGCGGGTTCTGATCGCGGTCGAGCAGCCCGGCGGACGGCTGCAAATCTACGGATTGGTTGATATCGGCGCGGCTCTGTGGGAGATGGCCCGGCACGAGCGAGTTATGGGCAATTCGTCGCCCGAGGCCCTGATCGTGATGTCCACCCGGCCTGGCGAGCTAAGCATCTCTCGCGGGGATAGGCCGGTCCTTCGGATGCGCGACGGTAGGATCGTGACCGCGGCGCGAAGCGTCCTGCTCGAAGGGCCAGTCGCGGAATTTTTCAATGCGGCGTCCGGGGTATTCATCCGAAATGCCTGCCAGCTATCCGGCATCAATCAAAATCCCGTCGAGGACGACGGGCTGAGCTTTGCCCACCAGTCGTTTATCGAGCGGGTGCTCCTGTACACAGCCGAGCTGCAACACGGGGGCACGCTGTTGTTCGTGCCGGAGGAAATCACCCCCGAGGACTCGCGCCTGCTTAGCCGGGTGTCGATCAAGTACGTCTTGCCCAGCACGCGACCGCGAGACGCTCTTGTGTCGGCGATGTCGGCAAGGCTGAGGCACAACGCCCTGGCCGACAGGCTGCGAAATCGGCGAACCGTGAAAGCGGAAAACCTGGAGCAGTTGGAAGCGCTGGCGTGGGATCAGGAGACCTGCGAAGACGCGGCGAGGGACGCAGCGCGATTCATCGCGTCGCTGACGGCTGTGGATGGGGCGGTGGTGCTGACCGACACCTTGATGATAATCGGCTTCGGGGCGGAGGTCATGGCGAGTTTTTCAGGGGGAGACAAGGTTCACGTCGCGCACACGGCGGAAGCGACCGAAACGGAAGTGGTGCGGTTCGCGGAGTACGGCACGCGGCACCGATCGGCCTTCCGGTTCGTCGCGAGCATGGAACCGTCGGTTGGGTTCATCATGTCGCGGGATGGCGGGGTGAAGGCAGTAAGGCAGGTCGCATCAAAGATGGTGATGTGGCCGTACTTTCAGATCGGCTTTACCACGGCTTTGTCGTAGGCATCTGAATACCACAACAATGCCTCGCGGGTGGCGCATACATCGTCCCCCCAATGAATGCGCCGGAGCGCCTTGCCGGGCCGAATGGCATTCGCCCCCTCGGGTCGTAGACATAAAGGACGATGTCTGCGCCACCCGCGAAGTGAAGGGCGGGAAGCATGTCTGCGATCCGTATCAGCGAGCTACTTTTGATTGGCTTCGGAGCTGCACTGGTCGCTGCGCCTGCGCAGCAGCCGTCGCAGCCGCAACGCGAAATACTGACGAAGTGTCTACATGACGAAAACTGCGCCATGCGATTCCTATTTGAACCGCCGGATTTAGACCACGTGGTGCCAGCGGCAATCTTTCGGGTAGCGAGAGAGAAAGACCATCGTTATGGCACATGGACATCGAATCTTACAGTGGGAGACACCATCTGGATAGGACCCGAGGAGATGCAGAAATTGGTCACGGGCCTCGAGGAGCTGAGCGTGACTTGGATAGAGTCACCGACGCCGAGAGAATTCAAGGAAGAACTGAATGAGCATCCGCTAATACCTGAAATGCCATACAAGATTCCGCGCCCGAGCGGGCGAGGAATGGAAATCGATGTGTCCTGTGATGCCGGATCAGCGGAAACAGACTTGGCGCGAGAAAAGATCTGCAATTCGATGGAGCACCTTGACAGAGATCTCCAGACTCCCATCGCGGTATTGCTCTTCCGGAGTTTCCGCGACAACTGGGGTTGCAAAGTGCCCGGCTTTGATGCGCATACCGGTCTGCCCAAACCCATCACTGGCCCCGAAGCTGCCATCTTGGTCTATCTAGTACCCATCGCGAGAGAGCTTCGGTCGAAGGGATCAGATATTGATTGGGAATGGGAAACGCGCTTTAACCTTCCAGGAATTAACTGGAGAGACTATTATTTTTATTTCATTTACAAGGGGCCACGGAAAGCAAAAGGCTCGGTCCCAATAGGCCGGTTTGCAGTAAACCAGCACACTGCAGACGTGTGGGATCTGGATTCCAGGAAATTAGTGCAGTCGCGAGAAATCGGGGACGTCCAAACCGCTCTTCGCCGGGAACATTACATTTCCACATGGTGGATCGAACAGTACCGTAATGTACCGCTTGAAGACGGTGGTAAATGAGCTCTTCCTTTTGCTATGACCGGAAGTGAGGTAGCGCAGAGGCAGCCGTAGTTTGGCTTCCTCTGCGGTTCTTAGCATGGAAACATCAACAACCGCAGGGAAGACAAAACATGGAACCTCGTGGGCGGGCGACGAGCCGCGGAGGAACGCAAACGGCGCGTACCTGTGCGCTACCCCGCTTTGCACCCCCGAAAAGAATATGGGGAGCACCCCCGGTCTCCATAGGCGTTACAATAGCGCGCATTGCCTTGATGACCCCGGCTATGCGATCCAGTCGCCACCCTTTTCAGCCCTCAACTTCCCACAACCGCGTACCTCGGGAGTTTGAATGATTGCTGGCGGGAAGGGCATTTATCAGGCTGAATCCGGCAACCTGCGTAATCAGGGTAGTTTCCGAGTGCACCGAGACTTGGACCCATCCGGCGCCTGAGACCATTCCCGCGCGGAACAGCCTTGTTTTCGCCCTCAACTAGTGCGCTTGCTTTCAGTTGATGCCGAAAATCTTCACTATGAGCGGCGTGTCAACAATCACGTGCGGCGCGAACGCGTGGTAGCTGAGCGCGTGGACCCAGGCGTTCCCTGTGCGTAGCGTCAGCACGCTCTTCATCATCCCCGGTCCAAAATACTGAAACAGCACAAAAAGCAGCGAGAGTACGATATGCCGGGGTGAATCGAACGCCGACCAGCCCTCGACAAGGTGCATCGCCGCGTAGGTCAGTCCCCCAAGCAGGACCGTGCTGGTCGCTGAACCCGTCAACTTAAGGTAACGAGGAAGCAAGATGGCGTAAATTAACACCATCGTGGGTAACACCGTCCCAACGAAGAAGACCACGAAACTCAACGGCGCGCCGAGGAGCACCTGACGGGGACTCAAGCTAAAGATAGTGTGGAACGCGCTGAGCTCGAAGCCCGATTCGACGATCAGGACAACCAAAATCAGCCGGGCGTCGTTCCAGCGGTTACTGGAGTGGAGATTGAGAGCAGTGTTCGTGTACCGACGCCGGAAATAGAAGTAGGGTGCGACCGCGAAAACCAGGAAGTTGTAAAGCGCCCAGGTCCAGATTTCGGCGGGCGCTGGCGTCATGGTGTGGCCAAAGACGACGCCGGCGATATGAAAGCTGAAAGGGTGGTATCCCAGAGCCAGCGCGACAGCCCAGCCACCGGCCTGACCGAGGGCCGCATAGGCGATAACCAGGATCGTCTCGCGCCCGGCGAGTCGACGGTCAGGCGCGCGGGCGGCCATATCGGGAATCATGCGCGTGCGGGTGAGCAGGACCGCCAGCGCCATCAGCACGAAGATCTCGATCATCCCGAAGGTGGGCACCGCCATTTGCGAAGCGAAAGACAGGTGCGCTACCGCCGGGCGATCGAATGGCAGCGACCCGCGCGCGAGCTTTAGTACGACCAAATAGGCGACGACCCACAGGCAAACGGTAGTCTGCACGCCGCGATGGCCAGCAATGGTTCGCAGCACTGAGCCCAGCGACGGTATAGCCGCGGCGTGCGCCGGTGGGGGTTGATCACTAAGATTCATTGCTGGCCCTCCAATAACATCCGGAGGCTCCTTTTTTACGGAGCCGTCGGCTTCGACGTCGCCGCCAGCCCCGCTTCATTCACCAACCGTCGGCTGGCAAGACGCGCGCAGGATTCGGGATCGTGTGTCGGCAGGTAAACCGTTGGACGATCCCGTGCGAACTCCCTGATCGCGCCGAGCGTTGCGCCCGCCACGTCGTCATCGGCGCTGACTCCGTCTATTCCCCCCGAGAGCATCAGTCGCTCATCATACGAAGCGTCGCCCGCCAGAAAGTACGTGATGCCTTCGTCCCGAACCAAAACGGAGAGATGATCTGCCGTGTGACCGGGAGTTGCTACCGCGATCACGTCCCCAGCGTCGGTCAATCGAGTGCTGGCAGCAAAGGGGCCGAACGGTTCGCCCGCGAGGTCGAGGGGCACGGGATCAAACCACGAGGGCCAGCGATTTGGGAGGTATCCGCGCACATGGCCCATCCATCCGCTTGCCGTTCGGAGTTCGCCGCGAGCCACAAGAATCTCGGTCTGGGGAAAATGTGCAAGGCCACCATCGTGGTCGATGTGCAAATGGGTCAGGACGACGCGTCTTACATCACGGGGCCCGATGCCGAGGGCGCGCAACTGCGGCCCGATCTCCTCATCACGCTCGATACGAAACGCCACTTCCCATCGAATGTAGGGATGGAGAGACTTGCCGGCCTCGAGCAGATGCGACCCTTGGCCCGTATCCACCACGATCACGCCTTCCGGGTGGGCGATGACCCACGCACACGTCGGGAGCCATCCCGTCCATTGCCGGTCCGCGAACACAGCGAGCCGTCGTCGCAGTCCGCGTCCGCGCCCCTCGACCTGCGCGCTCTTGATCCGGACGGAGCCGGTTCGGATGGCATGGAGCTTCATGCGCTCACCACGATCGATCGCACGATTTCCGGCTGATCGAAATGCACCATGTGGCCAGCATTGGGAACTAAAAGTACTGTGCTCGCTGGGGATGCTATCGCTGCTGGCAATTGCTTTACGAAAGCGGCAGGGGTCAGAGCGTCTTGCTCACCGAAAACGTAGTGAACAGGGACCGCTAGCCGTGGAGGATTGGCAAACAGGTCTAATGACACCAACTCTGGGAGTAGCTTGCCTTGGATCAGATTCATATTGCGCAGGGATTTGGCGGCGCCAACTAAGCCATACGTCCTTACCATGGCAAAGATCGTTTCTGTAAGAATCGCACTGAATTTCTTGCCGCGTTCGATCGTACCTAGGTCAGCCAACAAGCGGGTGCGCCGCTGGAACGCGGCGGAATCCGTATAGGGCGGCCTCCCGAGTTTCTTTACCCGTCCGCTCAATCGGCCACCTCCGGCAAGAACGCTTTGGGCTTGCAGAAATGAGTATACGGACGCGTCACTGCCGGCGGTATTTGCATCAGGGGATATCGCGACGACCAACTTCACCTTGTCGCGCTCATGTTCCACAGCTCGCAGGACAATTGTTGCGCCCAGGGAAATGCCGAACACAATGGTGGTTTGCTTCGTCTCGTTGTGGAACCACTGAAGGATCGCGCGGAGATCCTCGATCTGTTGTAGCAAAGAGACGCTTTTTGCATCTTGCTGAGGCGCGTTGCCACAGCCTCGTTGTTCCCAGTAACCCACGAGGAAATCTTTTTCCAGTTGCAGGCGTTGTTGAAATTTCTTCACTTCGTGCAGCAGGGGCAAGCCCGGACCGGCCTGAACGATGAGGAGTGGAGGCAGTCCGGTACGTTCGGCGCACATGCGGACCTTCTGGGTAGAACCGTTGATTTCCAGCTTCACCATCTCTGTGATCGCCATGATGGTTAAAGCTCCTGAATGCGTGTGCCGGGCACGAGCAAGGCGAAGCTCGCGCCAAATGCCTGCACGGGGGTGAGAGCGCCCACGCGAGGCTCTTGCGTCTGCAACTCCACGGCGTGCACCGCCGCGACAGCGGCAGCGTGATAGCCCTCGCCGGTTTCGAGCACGCCGGCGACGCGCTCGCCTGTTGCGTTGCCGGCCTCCGCCCACACGCGCGAGTGTAGCGTCGCGATGGCTGCGGCCGACGGGGTGGGTTCAGCCGTGTTGGATGCGCGCGCGGCTTTCCACGCGAGGAACTTGCCGAGCAATGGACCGGCGATCCGCATCAGCGCGGCGGCGGCGCCCGATAGCGGAATGCCCGCGACAATATTGGGGATGCCGGTGGAACGGTGCGCGGCCAGCATCTCGGCCAGTGGTGCGGCGGCAAATCTCACGGTGGGCACATCCGCGCCCGGCGACCGCCAGGTGGAGAAAGCGAGCGAGCGCTTCCGCACGGAGCCGTGGTAGACCTCGCGCCCTCCGGCGAGGATGGTGGCGGCCGTGCTCATCTGCGCGCCGCGGCTGCTTCCTTCGGTTTGTGTGGCGAGCGAAAGGCGTAGCCAGGTCGCGTCGGACAGGCGCAGTGCCACCTGCGCAGCCAGGCATTCCGCGAAAACAACACCGTAGCCAACACCGGGAATGATGGCAATGCCCGCGGCGCGCGCCGGTGCATCGCAGGCCAGTGCTGCGCTGAAGTCCTCAATTTCGCCATTGACGTCCAGATACGAGCATCCCGCGGCGAGGCAGGCGCCGCGCATGGGCGGCCCGGTCAGTTGAAAGGGGCCAGCGGCAAGTAAGACACAGCTAACGCTGGACAGCGCCTCATCGAGCGCCGCGGGGTCATCGAGCGCCAGCCGCAGAGTGCTCAGCCCGGTCTTCTGTCTCAGCGCCGCTAGATGCGCGCCGTCGCGTCCGGCCAACACCGGGCGATGGCCGCGGCGCAGGGCTTCGTCGAGGATCAAACGTCCGGTGCTGCCGTAAGCGCCGTAAAGCATCCAGTTTGAGCGGGTCGTCATCGAGTAGTTCCGTAAAGAAATGTGGGCATGGCTGGCCAAGCACTCAGGCTGGGTGCTGAAGGAACGCTCATCGGCTTTTGATTTTCTATCCCCGAAATGGGATTAGAGCACTACCGCGGAGCCATGTCTGTATAAAATTGCACACTTTCCGGCCCAAGAAAGCACTTGACATGTCACCTGCCAGTGACGTATTATGTCACTGCATGGTGACAATTAAAGTGAAGGCGACACGGAGCAGAACACCTTCGGTGACAGAGCCAGCGGCCAAGCCGGGGCGCGAAAGGCGCGGCGCCGGTCATCGGGATCGCCAAAGGACTCGCAAGAAGATCCTGGCAGCGCTCGGTCGGCTGCTGGCACGCAAGGGAAGCAAGGGCCTGGGGATCAATGCGATTTCGCGCGAGGCGAAGGTCGACAAGGTGCTCATATACCGGTATTTTGGCGGCATCGATCAGCTTTACGGGGCGTTCGCGCTGGAGGGGAACACCTTTCCGAGCCTGGAAGAGGTTGCCGAGGGTCGGCTCAATGAATTTCCCAACCTTCCGCCCGCAGAGATCGCCAAGGTAATTGTTCTAGGCTTCGGTCGTGCCATACGTCGGCGTCCCATTACCAAAGAGCTGATGCGCTGGGAGTTGCAGGAAAGAAATGCCCTGTCAAACGCACTGGCTAAGGAACGGGAACGCCAAGCCCGTCACTGGCTCGGGCTGGCGCCGGATCTGAAGGGTGCGGACCTTCCCGCGGTAACCGCTCTTCTTGTGGCAGGGCAGGTATTCCTCACGCTGCGCTCAAAAACTGCCGACACATATAACGGCATCGACCTGCATTCTGAAAGCGGCTGGAAGCGAATCGAGGGCGCCGTGGCGTTGCTTTCAGACCTCTTCTTCCAGCATGTCGCAGGGGATCCCTTGCCCTCGAAAAATACCAATGCCGGCCAGTAGTCCGACAGTTCAGAATTGGGAACGTGGGACACTGCGGAAGGTGGTTGTAATGGCAAGAAAAGGAGCTTGTAATGAAAAGATGGACTTTGATTATTCTCGGGCTGACGTTTTGTGCGAGCGCCTCCGCAGGTGAGACCCAATTGCAAAAGGCAACCAACGTTGTTAACGAGATCATGGGAGCACCCGATAACGGCATTCCTCGTGATTTGCTGGACAAGGCCGCATGTGTGGGCATCGTCCCATCTCAGGTGAAGTTGGCCTGGGTGTTTGGCGCAACCTACGGACGCGGTGTGCTAGTGTGCCGCAAGGGCGGGAACGGTCACTGGGATGCCCCCTTCATGTTCACTATGGGCGGCGTGAGCGTGGGGTGGCAGGCCGGCGGTAAGGCCACTGACGTCGTCTTCCTGGTGATGAACCCCGAGGGCATGAAAAAACTGCTTCAGGACAGCGTTAAGCTAGGCACAGAACTGTCCTTAGCGGCCGGTCCGGTGGGTCGTTCCGCGGAAGGCGCGACTGATGTTCAACTCCATGCGGAAATTCTGAGCTACTCGCGCGCACGGGGCCTGTTTGGAGGGGCGTCGCTTGATGGGGCGGTGTACAAGCAAGATGCAGACGAAAACCAAAGGATTTATGGACGCAGAGTGACCGCGAAAGAAATTCTGATTGATGGCACGGTGCCCACTCCCAGTGCCGCCCAAAGTCTGGATGGCGCTCTTAAGAAATACTCTTCTTCGGGTGGACGAACGTTCGCCCGGTTATAAGCGATCATGGAAAGAACCGCCAGCCATCCAGCGGAAACAGCCACTGCGCCGCAGGGTTTCCTTCGACTCTCTTTGGCACCTGGTTGTACGACACGCAGGAACCTTACAGATAGTTTGATCCATCGCTGCTGGCGGCAATGGCGCTTGTTCAGAACAGGATTAGGACTGAAAAGTCGCCTTCAAGTCCTAGATGCCGGTTGAGCGCAAAACGGCCTTACGCCGAAGTCCAACCCCCCCTTCGAGGAAATTTGGAACCTACATGAGCCGGGGAGCATTGCACGCGGCCGGTGTCAGCCGGGCGGAAGGCGGACCCCCACGCGTCGCAAGTCGTGGGGGTGAGGGGGAAAGCATTGAAGAAATCCACGCTTGGGCTAGGTGCCGCAGAAAGTTTGATGGACGACTTCTTCTGGCCGCGGTGGCATTTCGAGGTCAGCGTATTCCTTCTGCTCGGTGTAGGGCGCGGCCAGGGCATCGACCAGACGGTGGAATGGGGCGAGGTCTCGACCGTATGCGCTCTGGATGGCTTGCTCGACGCGGTGATTGCGTGGGATCAGGATGGGGTTGGCAGCGCGCATGTCGGCGAGGCGCGTAGCGCGGTTGGCTTCGCCATGCCATCTGGCGAGCCATTGTCCAAAAGCCTCACGGTCGGAAAACATCGCCGCGAGCGCCGTAGAATCCTCTCCGCCGGCGACACGAGTGAGGCTGCGGAAAAAGAGGGTGAAATCGACGTCCTGGGCGGCGAGTAAATTGAGACATTCTTGAATGAGTGCGACGGGCGCTTCAGGTGGGAGGCCGAGTTTGGCGCGGAAGCGATCGACGTATTGGCTGCGGAATCGTTCGGGATACCGGGACAGGGTTGTTTCGGCCATCTTGGTCGCGTCGCCAGCGTCCTCAGACAATAAGGGCAGCAGGGTTTCCGCGAAACGGGTGAGGTTCCAGAGCCCGATGTCGGGCTGGTTGCCCCAGGCGTAGCGCCCGTAGGAGTCGATGGAGCTGAAGACGCACTGCGGGTGGAATCTGTCCATGAACGCGCAAGGTCCATAGTCGATGGTTTCCCCGGAGATGGCGGTGTTGTCGGTGTTCATCACCCCGTGGATGAAGCCGAGCGACATCCACTGAGCGATCAGATCCGCCTGGGCAGAGACGACCGACTCGAGCAGAGCCGCATAGGGGTTGGGCGCGGCCGCGGCGGCGGGGTAATGCCGGGCAATCACGTGGTCGGCGAGCACCCGCAGGGCATCGAGATCGTTGCGCGCCAGAAAATACTGAAAAGTTCCGACGCGAATGTGACTGGCGGCAACGCGGGTGAAAACGCCGCCCGGGAGCAGCCCTTCCGGGCGCATGACCGTTTCGCCGGTGGCGACAGCGGCGAGCGCTCGCGTGGTGGGGACTCCCAGCGCGGCCATCGCTTCGCTAACAATGTATTCGCGAAGCACGGGGCCGAGGGCGGATTTGCCATCGCCGCCGCGCGAAAACGGCGTGCGCCCGGAGCCCTTCAGTTGCAAATCGTAACGCGCGCCGTTCGTGTCGATGACTTCGCCGAGAAGAAGGGCGCGTCCGTCGCCGAGTTGGGGTACGAATGCACCGAACTGGTGTCCGGCATAGGCTTGGGCAATCGGTTCGGCGCCGTGGGGAATCGCGTTGCCGGCAAGCATCGCAATTCCGTCGGCGGATTGTAGCCAATCGATGTCCATCGAGAGCCGGGCCGCGAGTTGGAAGTTGAGACGGATGAGTTCCGGCCTGGGAACACGCGCGGCCCCTTGTTTGGCGAAGAACCGTTCCGGCAGTCGGGCATACGTATTGTCAAAAAGAATGCTCATTGAAGGATAAACAGATTGGTACAGGAAGGTTCGCGGGCGTATGCCCAGCTACTCTTTCCCAGGGCCGGGAGTTTGTCCGTCACCGGACCCTTTAAATCCGTGTTTCCATTTTGGGATCCCTATCTACATTAGTATAGCTTCTCCGGGTTTGCTCGCGACCGAAATCCTGCACCTCCAACACCCGTGCGACTTGCGAGCGCGATTTACCGCCAACCTACCGCGACAGTCAAAACCGATTGAATTCATCCTGATGGAGCAAGCCCATGTTTGGCGTAGATCAACAGAAGTGATACCCGCAGCCGTAGGTGTTTTGACCAGATCGCCGCCTTTCTAAGCCCTTTTGATGAGTATATTCTCGCGCACCAGGCGAGGCGATAAAACCGGTCAACTCATCCTTATGAACGGCGAAAGGAATCGGATGCTTGTGGGATTAGTTGACCAGCGCAGGCAGTGATTTACCTGCGCAAAATAATACTTTAGCGAGCTGTGCGCCCGGCTTCAGCTTACAATTTTAGCGTGCGATTGTCACGCTTCGTTGCATAAATTTGAACACGGCCAAAATCCACAGTTGCGGTTACAATTGTTCGTATTCTAGAGGAAACAATCCTCATCGCAGCGTCATCAATAACAAGAGGAGATGGAACCGCGCATGGATTCTCCAAGATCATCCAACGTGTTGCGCCTGATCACGCTGAACTTGTGGCAGCGGTACGGGGCGTGGGTCGAGCGGCGTACTGTACTCATTGATGGGATTCAGGCCTTACAACCCGACCTTGTGGCGTTCTCCGAATCCATCAAGACAGACGAGTATGATCAGGCGGCAGACTTACTGGGTCCTGGTTTCAACATCGTCCATTCGAAAGCTCGCAACCCCAGCGGGATGGGTATTTCCATCGCGAGCCGGTTCCCGCTCGGAACGTTGCAGGAGGTGGACTTAAACGTAACTCCCCGAACGGCTGGCTTCCCTTGCACGACTCTCGTGGTGGAGGTCCTCGCCCCCGATCCCATAGGTCCGCTACTCTGCGTCAATCATTTTCCCAATTGGCAATTGAATCTCGAGCGCGAACGCGAGTTGCAGGCCGTGGCCGCAGCGCGGTTTGTGGAGGAGCGCATTGGCCAAAGCCAGCAGCCGGTAGTGATGGCAGGCGATCTCGATGCCGACCCCAATTCTGCCAGCATACGCTTCTGGTCTGGGCGGCAGTCTCTGGGTGATATGAGCGTCTGTTATCGCGATGCCTGGGAGAGTACGCATCCGGAAGATCCGGGTCACACCTTCACCCCTCGCAATCCCTTGGTCAAAGACAGCGTGGTGAAGGGCGTGCGACCCTTTCGGGACTGGCCGTTCCGGCGTATCGACTACGTATTCGTGCGTTTTGGGGAACACGGGGGAAATGCGCTGGACGTTGCCGCTTGCGAACGCATTTTCGATGAGCCCGTTAACGGCGTATGGGCCAGTGATCATTTCGGACTCATGGCTGATCTCGCGAAACCAGATTCATAGCCGATGATTGGCTTGTCCGGAAAAGCGGCGATATCGGGCGCGACGCAGTAACTCTTACCAAGCCAATAGGCGCCTGAGTGCAGCTTGTACGTGGATCTGAGTCGTGTCGAGAAACGGGATGCCGCAGCGCGCCTCCCGCAAAATCAGCGGCAACTCCGTTCCGGCGAGAATCACCCCTTGTGCTCGCTCTTGTTTCGCCAGCCGGTCCACGATCCCGAGCAACCGCTCCCGCGTTTCGGGCAAGAATACGCCCTTCACCAGTTCATTCATGTAAATATCGTGAATGTAGTCTTGCTCGCTCGCCTCAGGGACGACGAGCGCGATCCCTGCCGTGGAAAAGACGTCGGGGTAGAAGCGTCCCTGCATGGTGAAGCGCACGCCGAACAGGCCAAGTCTGCGTAATCCGAGTCCTTCTGCAGCCTCGCGCGTCGCTTCCACAATGCTAATCAGGGGAATAGACGATCGACGCTGAAGTTCGTCAAAAACAATGTGGGGGGTGTTCGCCGCAAACAATCCGACATCGGCACCTGCGCGTGCCAGCCTCTCCATTTCTCCGCTCAGATAGGCGGTCACTTCAGCGAGTTCGTTCGCCGCAATCAGATCGAGCATCTTCTTCAAGTCGATGCTGTTAATCACGATAAACGGAGCACTTCCATCGTTCGTATGGTCACGCCATTTCTGGATAAGCGAGCAGTAGTAGTCAACAGTTGACTCCGGTCCGATTCCTCCCACGGTTCCTAAGATTCTCATCGGTGGCATCTCCCTTCTGACCGGGTTCATATGTGGCTCACGGTCTTTCCGAGGCCGAACGTTCGTCTGGCACCCTGTTTTCCGTCCTCGAGCGACTTATCGGGGCGGGCAGCCGGTGGTCGAGGCGGCGGGAGGGCGTTACCGGGACCCAGCGTCGAGCACCAGTACCCAATCCGCACCGCCCTGGCTGTTCGCGTTGGGAGTGGTGAAGACGTGCGCACCTGCATTCGCGATCCTCCCGATGATTTGGTAGGCGCCGTCCGCGGGGTCGTACCAGCGTGCCCGCGACTCCCCCGTGCCGCCCCCCAGCTTCGACATG
>CAZCVY010000185.1:0-14046 GCA_964501985.1 uncultured Acidobacteriota bacterium
GTGGTCACGCACGATTTGCAAAGCGCCAAAACCATCGCCGGCCGGCTGGCACTGCTCCACGAAGGAAATGTCATCCTCGAAGGCACGTTCGCGGACTTGGAGAAGAGCGACGACAAGTTTGTAGCAGACTTTATGCGGCGGGACGCTTAGGAGAACATATGTCGAGACTGGCGCGGTTGGGAGCATTCATCGTCACGACGCTGGCGATACTGGCAGTAGGAACGTTTATCATCGGGAACACGCAATATCTGTTCACTTCCACATATCGGCTCAAGACGCATTTCAGCAACGTGGTCGGCTTGGACGTGGGCGCCGGGGTTCGGGTGGGTGGCGTTCAACGCGGAACCGTGCACAGTATCGAGTTACCTCACCAGCCTGGCGATAAAATTACGGTGGTGATGGACCTCGACACCCGAACGCACGATATCATCAAGCAAGACTCCGTTGCGTCCATCGAGACCGAGGGCTTGTTAGGCAACGAGTACATGGCGGTTTCGTTTGGAACAGCCGGGGCGGCCAACGTGCGCGACGGTGATACCATCTCGAGCCATCCTCCCATCGCCATGTCCGACCTGATTAAGAAGTCGGATGATATTCTGGATAGCAGCCAGCAAGCCATCAAAAATGTAACGCAGGCGACCGCGAGCTTAAGCTCCGTCAGCGCCAAGATCGATCAGGGTCAGGGGACCATCGGGGCGCTGGTCAACGATAAGACGGCCTACAACCAGCTAAACCAAACGATGGCGGGAATGCAAGAAACGGTAGCCCACGCGCAAGCCGGAGTCACCGACTTCCAGGAAAACATGGAAGCGCTGAAGCACAATTTCTTCGTTCGCGGGTACTTCAAGAATCGCGGATATGAGGATTCCACGGAGCTGGCGAAAGACGAAATCGTAAACCTACCGCAGGGCGCACCCCAGAAAACCTTCACCTTTGAGGCCAAGCAACTCTTCAACAAGGTCGACACTGCCAAGCTGAAAAACCAGAAGTCGCTGGACCCCGCCGGTGATTTCCTGACCGATACCGACTTTGGAGTAGCCGTGGTGGCCGTGTATTCCAGCATGGAAGGTGATGCCGGCAAAGACTTGGTCCTGACCCAAGGGCGCGCCTTGGTGGTCCGGGAGTACTTGGTTGAGAATTTCGGCTTCGATGATCGGCGGCTCAAGACACTTGGCCTGGGTAAGAAGAGTGGCACGAGCCCTGAAAGTGGCTGGGGCACAATTCAAATCCTCGTTTATCCTGCCGGCACTGAAATGCCACCAGCAAAGGTCGAGCAGAATAGCGCTCAACCCAAGACCACCGCCGAACTGCCGGCTCCCGAATCCCCCGCAACCGCTTCAAAACCTCAGTAGTCCTGAGCTGCCCCAGAAGGTCCTGTAGGAATCGATCATCTCAGCTTCTCGGGACCTCGTCTCCCTAACACGAGTCGCGGAGAATAGCCCGGCGCGGAAATCACATTCCACGCAAGCAGGTTCGATTGGCTCCGCAAGAATGAAGCTAACCTCGCGGCCGCGCATACGCCCAGTACCACCCTTGGCACCACGCAACAAATCCGGCTGGACCCCAAAGGCCGCGAGCATTCCCTTGGTCCGAATGCCAACACTTCAGTAGCAGAGCATCGGGGCGGACGTCGACCTATGGACCATTTCCTTGAAGGTCTCCATGCTGAAGGGGTAGGGAAATGGGTAGGCAGTTTTGACTTTATAATCCGCGGCGTGAGCCTTCCCGAGTGTGTGCTCATAATCCCTCCGACTAATGACAGGGAGGAGAGCGGAGTGCAGGCGACCTGCATCCTCCGCTCGATTGGGGTAGGAAGTAGTAGCGGAACTGTGTGAAAGGCGCGCCAACCCGCGGCCGTAGTCGTGGCGCTACGGGTCGGCCTCTGCGTCTTTATGATCTTTATATCCACGGTGGCTCGGATGGCTTTTGCTAGTATCCAAACCTCATGCTGGGACGGCCCGTGCGTGGGCCAGCTGCGGCTCGCCGGCGAGATCCTCGAACAGCGTCCGAAAGTGAATCATGGCCTGGCGCAAGTCTTCCGTCGAGGCATGGCCAAGCCCTTGGCGAACCGCGATGTCGTGGGCCTTACGATAGTTGTCGATCACCAACGGGTGATCCACCGAAACATCCGCCGCGCGCTGTTCAAAGTCGGCTACCGGATAGCCGCGGGTCGACATCACATCGCGCAGAAGTTGGTCGGCGTCCGTGACCGCACCTCCGGGGCTGTCAACGAACCGCCCCTGGACGTTGCGCCACGATTCTGAAAACCGCGCCCGGTCGCCCGGGGCGAGAGGTTGGATGTGGAGAGCCTCGATCCGGTCATTGCGGCCGTCGAGCCTGGCTTCTGCGTGGCGCCGGCTGCCGCCACCCGCCAAGGCGCGGTCATACTCCGAGCCGCCAAACTGTGTGCGCAACCTTTTGGTCCGGCGACTCCGGAGAAAAAACAACGCGCCGATGCCTGCAATCACAAGCACGGCGAACGCGACAATCAACGCTATTTCTATTGGACTCAATACTGGCATATTCATGACCTGTCTCTCCTTCTTCGTGTCACTTCTCGATCTACGTCTCAAAACCTTTGCGGCTGGTTCAGCAAAGCGGACCAGCCGCTCCCATTTTTCCCGATGTTTCTACTATCGTCCGCCGCCTGCCGCGCCGCCGGCCTGGGCGCCGATCGTTTCACCCGATACCACCAGTTCAACCCGGCGGTTGAGCTGTCTGCCCTCAGCCGTTTCGTTGGTGCCCACAGGTTGGGTTTTACCGAAACCCTTGGCGGTGACCGAACCGGTCAGAACGCCTTGGGCTACCAGGTAGGAGCGCACGGAATCAGCGCGCTGGTCGGAGAGGTTCTGATTGTATTCATCGCCTCCAACGTTGTCCGTATGGCCGTCAACCTCGATGTTGAGTCCGGGGTAGGCGAGCAGAATGCCGGCGACCTTGGCAAGTTTTTCCCGAGCTCCCGGCTTCAGGGTGAAAGCTGCCGTGTCGAACAGCACATCCGACATGTTGACGATCAGCCCGCGAGCGCTATCCCGCGTTTGCAGGACCGAGTTCAATTGCTGCGACAAGCGTGCACGCAGGCTGGCTTTGTCGTTCTCGGCCTGTTGCCCGGCAAGTTGAGCTTTATCTGCCTCAGCCTGAGCTTTGGCTTTGGCGGCATCGGTCTCGGCCTGGGCTGTTGCGAGTGCCGCGTCCGACGCTACTTGATCTTGGGCCGCTTTGGCCTTAGCTTCGGCGGCGGCGGCTTCGGCGAGTCTCGTCTGCCGTGCTGCCTCGTCTGCCTGGGCCTTCGCCTGGGCTTCGGCATCGGCAGAGACCTGGAGGTCGCTGGCCTGCCGTTCTTCCACGATCTTCTTGACGGTTATGATGCGTGCGTCCTCGGCGGTTTGGACGGCTTCGCGCGCATCCGTGATTTCCGATTTCTTATTGCCTCTTCGCGACTGATAGTCCTCTGCGCTCTGCAAACTCACCTGGGCCTTATCCAGCGAGTCCGCCGCGTACTGTCTTGCTCCGGTCCATTTGGCGATTCGCACCGCATTGCGAGCTTCGTAAAGCTCGATCGGAGTTCTCGAATCCATATCCATGGGCTGAAGCTCGGCCGGACTGACGTTGAGTTCGTACTGTCCCCTCTGGAGCAGTTCGTACTTCGCCTCAACTTCCTCAAACTGTCCCTTGGTGTCTGACCTTACCTCGTTCTCCATCACCACTACGTCGCTGGGCTGCGTCACGGCAAAGTAGGGCTCGGCGGTCACGATCAGGCCAAACGCTTGGAGATCGCTGGTCACATTCAACTTGCTTTTGCCATCCTGGTTGAGCAGGACTTCGCCCAGATTCACCGGGCGTCCCTCGGGACTGACGGCCCACAAGACGTAGGTCAAGTACTCTGGACCGAACCTGCTCGCCGGCTGAAGGCCTTGGAACTCGGTATCGACATGGATCGCCCCCTGCTTGCTCGCGACCTCGGCATGGCCTCGAGCTTCGGGCTGCAGGCTCGTGCCTCGGAAATCAACCCGGGTGGCTCCGCTCCGGTGGCGGTAATTAATGGCTTGGGTCGTCCGCGCCACGACGACGATCCGATAAATAGGGACCGTGCCGGGCTTCTGCGGCTCCGTTTGGGCCAGTGCGCTGATTGAACTCAATGCAACCAAAACTGTGATGAGGGTCTTTACCATTGATGCTTCTCCTTGTTCTTCCTAAGAGCGAATCCGTTTTGCCACTCGTGCGCCGCCCGGTCGATACCACTCCATGTTGCGAGCGCCTTTTTTCAGCCTTCTCGGAGTTACCCCCGAGGCAACAGTTGGCTTTTTCAGCCGACCCGGTCCGTGCGCCTCTCTTGGAAAGGGTGTCACGCGGGATCATGAGAGGCACTGTGGTTATACCCCCGGCTGGATTCAGTGTCAGTTCCGTACCGCTCACCTGCATGGTCACAATAGCTCACGCCATTCGCGAAGGAGCCCGAACGGGGCGTACCAACAAAGCCCAGGCCAACGGCCTGGGTTTAGAGGTGAGCCTTAACCCTAAACGTCGAGCCATGTGAGGGCGAACTGCAGTCTGTCGCGTCGAGTGTGGCACGCCCCTTCAGGGCAGCATCGCTCCTCCTTCCGCAAACCCGGGCCTTTGGCGTGGGCTTTGTCAGTGCGCCCCTTTGGGGCTCAGACCCGGATGCATCCGCATCAACGACTTGGCGAGAAATGCGGGCAAGATCCTTTCTCCAGCCCCGCAAACGACCTTCTCCTTTATTTTCATCAACATAATGGAGAGAACGGTTTAACTCGCTTGTTTTCATCAACATGATGGAGAGCCGAAAAGCAGACATTTTTTCTATATGTTTTTTCAATAACTTACAGAGTATCGGCCTCATTTTTTAATTCCCCTTTTTTCCCATGACTCTGGCGAGGGGATATAAGCTAACTCTTGTGATCTCAATAATATAGATTCTTGGGTCATTTTCGCTCATCACGGCTAATTCCTTTCGTTTCTGATACATCATGGAGAGCCGCGTCTGTTTTTTCTTCCCGGCTCCGGTATTTCAAGCTAACTGTTTTCATTTGAATGGGATAAATCTTTTGGACATTCTGACTCTGAATTGCTAACCCCTTTCATTTCTGGTACATCATGGAGAGCGCCTTTTTTTCCTAAGGCTTCCATCTGACGCTCATAGCGTTTAATCCTTAGCAGCAGGTTGATGAGTCGGCGGATTTCCCGCATGTTGGCGTCTTGCGTTCGGCGCATCAGCAAGGCGTCGGCGTGGCTGGGGGCGATTTCCGCGGCTAATTCGTAAGGCGAAGGACCGGCCAATGACTCTTTAAGGAGGGCACTGCGCTGTGCCTCACAAGCCTCCGCCTGCCGGCTCAGGATGTTCCGCAAGAGTTTGCGCGCGCGCTCGCGTGCTTTCCAGTCCTCCTCCGTGATCGTGGGGTAGCGGTCGTCCTTGTCCGAATTCTCGTCCTCTTCACTGTCGGGAGAGACTTCTTCGTAGCCCTCGGGCCGCACCACCAGGGTCTCTCCCGCCGGGGTCAGCATCGCGACCGGCGCCTCGATCTTTCCCAGTCCAAAGATTGACCGCATGCTGTTGACAACACGGCGATTCTTTTCGTCGGGATCTTCGCCGTCCTCGTCCGTGCCGGGCTTTTGGAGTTGATAGAAAAGGTCCAAAGCGATTTCACCCATTTCGCCCGCGACCCCCTCCTGGCGCAGTTTCTTCATGACCTCCAGGTCCTCGCGGCTGGTAACGTAATGCCATACCGCCACCGACCGGGAGAGCGAGCGCAGGGTTTCCACCGTCATCTTGAGGCGCATCATGCGGGCGTGTAGCCGGTTGTCGCGTCCACGGTCGGCGCTTTGGGCGCGACGCAAGGCGGCGCCCTCCTGCGAGCGATCGGAGCGATTGGCGAGCCACATGACCCGCGTCAGGCGGATGACCATACCCTCCTGCAAGCTGCCGGCGGGATTCCATTCCTCCCAGAGCGCTTCCAGCAGTCCCTGAAAGTCGGCCGGATCTTCGCCGAGGCCGCGCATGGCAATCTCCTCTGCCTGCACGTTGTAACCAAACCGCCGGAGGGCGGCGTGGACACGCTCCCGGCGCTCGTCCACCACCGGAGCATTGCAGAGCTTCTGGTTCTCTCGATTCGCGGCCAGTTGCTTCTCGGTCATCTGTTTTGTGACAAGTGCCATAGAAAGCCTCCAAAGGGCAGGTGTCAGGTGTTGGGGGGCGGAACGCGGGCTTGGGGCTGGGTTCGGAGTTTGCTCCGGCGCCGGAAACCTGGCACCTGCCAATTAATATGCTTTACGCCGACCCCTTGAATAGGTCTGCGCCATTTCAGCCAGTTGCGGCTGGCCCACAAGTATAAGCTCTTGATATCGTGTTTGTCAAGTAAATTATGAGTATATGTTCCAAGGTACAATGACTATGACAAAATATCTGAAATGAATCCTGCCGGGAGAGAATCCTTTGGCAAGGTGTCTAGTTGTCCGAAATCGGCACTTCGCGCCCGAGTGAGCAGCTTAATGCCGATGATTGCAGGAGGTGGTTCCCCACCGACCACGTAGCGCAAGGCCCGCTCTCCGGCCTTGCGGCTCTTCCACCCCACGGTGATCCTGCCGGCGCCGATAGAGCCAACGCCCCGAACTTCGTAACCTGAGTAGTTACACTACACGAAGATGATAGTACGGTTTCGGTGTCGGCAATTGGCGGCTGGTGGTCCGCTTCGAGGGTGAAAACGCAACCGATGTTGACTTGGTCGACTACCACTAGCAAGAGGAGAAAAAATACATGGAAATGTACGAACCCCGGCACCCCGGCGAAATAGTCCGGGATGACTGCCTTAAGGCGCTCAATCTGACCGTGACCGAGGCGGCGAAGGGCTTGGGCGTCACGCGCAAGACTCTCTCGTCGATTCTCAACGGCCGCTCCGGCATCACGGCGGAAATGGCGCTGCGCCTCGCCCAAGCGTTCGGGAGCACGCCGGAGCACTGGTTGCAGATGCAGCTTGCCTACGATCTGTGGCAAGCGAAGCGCCACGCCAAGAAGCTGCACGTCAAGCAGTTCTTCGCCACGGCGCCCGGCTAGCGGACGGCCTTACGGTTGTTACGCGTGATCGAAGCGAGTACGACAAGCCGCGCGTGCCTGTCGTCAATCCGTGGCACGCGTCGAAATGTATCCAGCGACGCACGAAGCCGCAATCCGGCGAGTAGCGCGGGCCCGTTTCGCAGGCGCCTGCGCGCTGGGTTATGAAGGTCGGTTGCAGAAAACTGCGGACCGTTTCCGAGCCGGATATGAAAGGCGTACAGGTATATATACCTGTACGCCTTTCATATCCGGCTCGGAAACCTCTTTCGCGGATGAAGGTTTTTCGAAAACTGTGGACTTAGACATAGGTATATATACCTATGTCTAGGGCGGTATAAAAAGTGCCACGGTCTGTTTGCTACCACGGAAAAAGTATCTCCTTCAGTTTATATGCCGTCTGCGTTTGAAGGGATCGGGGCAGGTATGCATACCTGCCCTCAATGCCTTCAGGTTATTCCACAAGATCTTTCCCCAGTTAATCCTCGGAAACCACTGCTGGACATCACTTTCGGACATTGGTATGTATACCAATGTCCGCGAGGAAAGAGGTGATGGCCTATGGCTGACTACAACCGCATCATGCGAGCCAACCGCGTTCGAGAAGCGCAAACGGGGATCCGGAGGGCATTTGACAAGTCAGGCCACCGAGTATTCAGCCATCAGAACCTCGTCGACCTTTTTCGCGAGAACCGAGAAGAGTGGTGGATTCTCGCCAACATCACCTCGAACGACTTCATCGAGTATCTCCAGCGTGACATGAAGGTCAGAAAAATCACACTGCAAGGGCCAACCCATCACCAAAAATTCCTCCGATATCTTTGGGGGGAACCCTCTGTAATTGAGGTCGCGGCGGCCATGCGCATGAACGCATATCTCTGCCATTCGACGGCTATGTTCATTCATGGCCTGACAGACCAACTCCCGCGGAATCTCTACGTGAACTACGAGCAGAGTGTAAAACCCAAATCGTCTGGAGGGCTCACGCAAGAGGGGATCGACCGGGCTTTTCGCAGCAAGCAACGCGAATCGACTTTCGCCTTCGAGTATAACGAATCCAAAATCATCCTCCTCAGCGGAAAAAACACAAAAACCCTCGAGGTCCAGAATATACAGATTCCCGGCGGCGGAAACGTACGTGTCACAAGTATCGAGCGAACCCTTATCGACGTCACGGTGCGACCGACTTATGCCGGAGGAGTGTACCAAGTTCTCGAAGCTTTTCGCACTGCTAAAGATCGCATATCCATTGGCAAACTGGTCGCCACGCTGAGGGCTCTCGATTTCGTTTACCCGTACCACCAAGCGCTGGGCTTCTATCTTGAGCGTTCCGGCTATCCGGAGAAGCTCTACGGGCGCTTGAAAGAGTTTCCCATGCAGTTTCGCTTTTACCTGGCCCATGATATGCGGGAATTGGAGTACGATCCTGGCTGGATGTTATATCACCCAAAGGGAATGGAGTGATTCAATCTCCTGGAGAACGAAGTCGAAGTAGAAGTCAAACTCCTCAAGAGGTTGCGTCACGGTGGCACGTACGTTGGGCCAATCGAGTCGGTGATACTCACGTTGCTGGCCAAGCTTGCCAAGCAATGAGAGGGGCACTTCCTTTGCCGCAAAGATGGCCCTCGTGAGGTCGAGGTTTTCTGGAGAATCAAGCCGAATTGCCTTCTTCGTAAGGATCATGAAGATATCGAAAAAGTCTCGAGCCCGTGGAGACTTTGTCTTCCCGGTTGGGGCATACTCTTCCATTTGTTGACAGATGGCACGGAGCTTTTCAATTGCGATCATCGCCGGTGTGTAAACATAAATCGTGTAGTTGTCCATTTCCTTTCGAAGCTTTCCTGATGTGTACTCATATTTGCTGAAGTCCACCTTGAAAACCCTCTGTTGATTCGGACCGGTAACAAACGCCTCTCGGCGAAGGCGGTTTAAGTCGGATCCAAACGAACTATGCCGTTCCTCCTCGATGAGCTTGAATTCCAACTGGTAGCCACCCCACCACGGCGGCTGATCCGGCCGTTGCTCCGATGGTCTGGGGGTGAGTCGGACGTCAAACGGGATGAGCCCAACTACCATAAACCGACTTGTGAGGGCACGCTCCATTCGCGCCAGTATTGAGTTGGGATCTAGAAAATCAGTTTCCAAGGAGAAGTCAAGGTCGAGCGAATCGCGGGGACTGATGCCAAAGACCAAGCTGATGGCATTGCCGCCTTTCAGAACGAGCTGGTCGAACAGTTCGTCATCACTGAAAAGCGCAGTGATCGTAAGTTTTCGAATTTCTGTCAATCCCAACTCAGTCAAGCCAATAGTCCCTTGTAGCACGATCGCACCATCCAAAGTGGTGCTGGTTCATGAGTATACTGCGGCTTAACTAGTTCGGCATCGCCCGGTCATGCGGGCCACCCGAAGGTATTCATTATCGGGACGGAAATCGATGGCGCGTTCCTGGACCAGCAGGGCAACCCGTGGCTCGCGACCGGGCCCGCCCGCAGGGCGAAAACCTGGACTTGGTTAATGGGCTTTTTCGCGTTCGCAGACCGGGCGTTGTCGTAGTTGGTTGCAGAGCCGCCCTTCAGGGCTGCATGGGGGGTTGTAGCGGGTAGCTTTTCGTTTAGCCCGATCCTCCGCCATAGGGCTCATCCTTCAGGAGCCTCTTGAGGTTTGGGGTTGTGCCAAAGGCCGTGGGGAGCAATGATCGCGTCGGCCTCCTTCGGACCCCAGCTCCCGCGCTTGTAGGGGCGAACACGATGATGTTTCTTAAGGACGGGGTCGACCACCGCCCAAGCGGCCTCAACCGCATCTTCACGGGTAAAGAGCGCGCCATCGCCGTTCATGGCGTCGCCTAGAAGCCGCTCGTACGGCAATTCCTGCTTCGGGGTTTCTTCGAGCAGATAGAGCTCCCGCTGGTTTCCGACGAATTCCTTCCCGGCGAGTTTGACGCGAGCGGCGAGGGCAATGGCCGCGGTGGGGGAGAGCCGAAAGCGCAAGTAGTTGGCCCGGCCGGTCTCGGGAGCGGAGTCGGCGAATAGGCGCTGCGGCGGGGGCTTCAGTTCCACGACGATTTCGGTGGCGGTATCAGCCAGGTATTTTCCTGAGCGCAGGTACCACGGCACGCCCTCCCAGCGCCACGAATCGATGAAAAGCCGCAGGGCGCAGAAAGTCTCGACGTCGGAGTTCCTTGCGACTCCGGGCTCCCTACGGTAGCCGGCGTACTGGCCACGCACGACATCGTCGGCCTCGAGAGGGCGCATGGCTTCGAAGATTTTGGCCTTCTCCGTCTGCACGGCGCCATAGTCCCGATCGGCCGGCGGTTCCATGGCAAGAAGCGCGACAACTTGAAACAGGTGGTTCTGGATTACGTCGCGCAGACAGCCGGCGGTTTCGTAGAAGGCGCCGCGGTCCTTCACGCCGAAATCCTCGGAGAGGGTGATCTGGACGCTGGCCACGAAGTTGCGGTTCCAAATCGGCTCCAGGAAGGAGTTGGCGAAACGGAAATAGAGGATATTCATGATCGCCTCCTTCCCCAAGTAGTGGTCGATGCGGAAGATCGAATCCTCCGGGAACTCCGATCGCGCGACTTGGTTGAGCTCCCGCGCGGAGGCCAAGTCGCGTCCGAAGGGCTTCTCCACTATGACGCGCGCATGATCGGCCAAATTCGCGGCGCCCAGACCTTTGATCACCGTCTCGAAGAGCGCGGGGGGGATGGCCAGGTAATAGGCGGGGCGCGTGGCCACACCCAGCTCCTTCTTGATTGCCGTGAAGGTGCCCGGATCGCGATAGTCCCCACTCACGTACTTGAACAGGGACAAAAGATGCCGGTAGGCCCGCTGGTCATCGATCCCGCCCGATCGCTTGATGCTGTCGGTTATGCGCTTGTGCAGTTGCGCCAAACTCAACTTGGGGAAGGCGACGCCGATAACCGGTACCTTGAGTTCCCCGCGTTTCACCATGGCATAGAGCGCCGGGATGGTCATCTTGTGGGCGAGATCGCCCGTCACACCGAAGAGCACAAGCGCGTCCGAACGGGACAGGGTCATAATCATACCTCCTCGAGTTTCCAGTCGTGCCGGATCAGGTTGTTGGTCGAGCTAGCGTGCCACAGTGGTGACCTTTCCTCGGTCCCAAGCTCGGGAATCATGCGCTGGGCAAGCACCATTCCCCATTCCACTCCGCGCCGGTCGAATGAGTAGGACATAAATCCATGGTTACTTCTTGAGCGCCTTGCCGATGGATTGCAATTCCTCCCGGCGTTTCGCCGTGGTCTTGGGATATGCCATCTTCAGTGCCTGGAGGGCATCGATGACAATTTGGGAGACAATCAACCGGGCATTCTCCTTATCATCGGCGGGAACAACATACCAGGGAGCGTGATGGGTGCTCGTCGCGTCGAGGCAAGCCTCGTAAGCTTTCATGTATTGCTTCCAGTACTTCCGCTCGTGAATGTCCGCGAGGCTGAATTTCCAGTTTTTATCCGGCTCCTCAATGCGCTCCAGGAAGCGCTTTCGTTGTTCGCCCTTCGAGAGGTGGAGGAATATTTTCAGAGTCCGTGTTCCATTATGGTAGAGGTGGCGCTCCAAGTCCACGATGGAACGGTAACGCTCCACCCAGATGGTTTTCTCGTCGCGCAACTCTTTCGCCAGGCCTTGGCTGCGCAGTATCTCGGGATGCACACGCACTACGAGCACCTCCTCGTAATAGGAACGATTGAAAATGCCGATCCGCCCGCGCTCGGGAAGGCGGCACGTGGTGCGCCAGAGAAAATCATGCTCCAACTCCTCGGCGCTGGGCTGCTTGAAACTCCATACCTGGCAGCCCGCTGGATTGACCCCGGACAAGACGTGACGGACGGCGCCGTCCTTGCCGGCTGCGTCCATGCCTTGAAAAATCAGCAGAAGGGCATAGCGGTCAGACGCATAGTGAAGTTGTTGCAGTGAACTCAACGTCTCGACGTGCTCTTCCAGGAGCTTGTGATACTGCTTCCTCGACTTGAAAAAGGGCTTCACGGCCGTTGGCCACTCGTTGAGCTTGACCTTCTCTCCGGGCCGCGCGCGAAATTCCTTGGAATTGATTTTCATATCGATCGCTCCGTTATCACGTGCCGTCGCAGATGCGCCTACCGGCGATCCGGGCTTGGGATTCTAGGCGGACGTTGGCGCAGGTTTCGGCTGCCCTGGCAAACCTTTCCGAACCTCGCGCTCCGCTTCCAGCCAGTCCTGCTCAGCCGGGCTTTGGCCATGCAAGCGATCCTGATAGAGCTCATAGGCCCGTTGGGCGATTTGCGGGCTCAGATCCACTGGTCTCTTCGCCAACAATGGGGCTTTCGTCGGGTCAAAAATCCGATAGGCGAGCAATTTCACCCGGTCATTGATGAGGAACCAGGCTATAGCGTAGGCCCAAACGAAACCTGCCCAGCGCCAACCGAGGGGGGTCATAAACAAACCATAGACCGCGATCAGAGTGGCGATGGCTTGTGTGCCCAATACCGCAGCCCAGAGAATCCGCGCCGGCCGTATGGACCAGAAGGGGCCGCGCGTGCGCGTCAGGAAAATCGTCAGATGCCCGGCCACGGAGAGTTTCAAGTACATCAGCGTCTGGATGTGGTCGCGATCAAGGTGAAATACGCGCTCGCCCAGGTAAAACAAGCCAAATGCGGCGATTACTCCGATGACGCCCAGCACCGTGGAGATTCCCAGGACCAAACGCATGTTCCAGGCTTCGGGCTTATCCTTGTAGTGAACATTGTCGTAGGCGATGGAGAGGATGGCGCCGTCATTGAGCAACGCGATCATGACGATCATGACCGCAGTCACCGGATAGAAGTTAAACACCAGGATCGACAGCGTCATGAACAGCAACACGCGAAGTGTTTCGGTGATGCGATACATGGCGTAGCTGTTCATCCGCTGGAAGATGCGGCGGCTCTCTTTGACGGCGTCGATAATGACCGACAGGCCCGAGGCCAGCAGGACGATGGACGCTGCCGCGCGGGCCGCATCCGTGGCGCCGGAAACGGCGATACCGCAATCAGCTTTCTTCAAAGCTGGGGCGTCGTTTACCCCGTCGCCGGTCATGCCGACGATGTGGCCGCGCTGCTGAAGGACATCCACAATGTGGAATTTGTGTTCGGGGAAAACCTGGGCGAAACCATCGGCTTTTTCGATGGCCTCCGCCGACTGCGCCGACTCGTGATGCTTGGTGTCGCCCAATCCGCTGGCATCCAGAATGTTCGTGCCCATCCCCAGTTGGCGCGAGGTCTCCTGCGCGATGGCCAGTTGATCCCCAGTAACCATCTTGACGGTCACGCCCATCTGCCGGGCGCTGGCAATGGTTGCTTTGGCCTGTTCGCGCGGCGGATCGAACAGGGGCAAGACGCCCACAAACTGCCACTGGCCTTCCTGATCCGCCCGGGCGATGCCCAAAGAACGGAATCCGCGTCCGGCAAATTCTTTCACCGCCTTCTCCACGGCAGGCTTCACCTCACCGGCATTCGTCGCCATTTGAAGAATCACCTGCGGCGCTCCCTTGGCCACAAAGAACTGTTTTCCGTCAGCTCCCTTGACTGTGGCTTCGGTGCGTTTATGCACCGGATCAAAGGGTTGAAAGTGGAGCACTTGGTAGCTCTTCAGCGTTTTATCGTCCGTCACGCCACCAATCACCGCCAAATCAATGGTGTCCTTGTCTTCCGCCCGAGAGGCAAGCGCGGCATACAGGATGGCTTGGTCCGGGGGAATACTGTTCACCGTAAAGGGATCGCCCAAGGTGAGCTTGTTTTGGGTCAGGGTTCCGGTCTTGTCGGAGCACAACACGTCGACACCTGCCAGTTCCTCGATCGCCGACAATCGCGTCACGATGGCTTCTTTCTTCGCCAGCAGACGCGCGCCTACCGCCATGGTTACGGAGAGCACCGTGGGCATCGCCACGGGAATTGCGGCCACCAGAAGCACCAGGCAGAATTCCGTGGTGGTAAGGAACTTGTCGCC
>CAZCVY010000186.1:0-13902 GCA_964501985.1 uncultured Acidobacteriota bacterium
GGATGACATTATTATTTCGCGAGAGCGGATCGGCCAGACGAGCGCGAGAAATCTGCTGGAGGGTACGCTCCAGCAGGTCGTGCAGGACGGACAGGAGGTGGACCTGCTGACATCCTGCGGCGTGGACCTGAAGGTCCGAGTAACCCCCCAAGCGCTTGAAGCCCTTGACCTCAGGCCGGGCATCAAAGTCTATCTGCTGATCAAAGCAAGTTCCTGCCACGTACTATCGTAACGAACCAAGCCAATTTATTTGATCACGCACCCGTTTCACAGGTACAGTAATAGGCGGGCAAAATCCATCCAAAGGAGAAATCGAGCCATGCCGCTGAGCACGGATCAAAAACTGTTGACCCTTAGCCATGAGATTATCGCCGGCTTTGACAAAGCTGATGGTGGGATTCATCCCGGGTTCAGACCCGCGCACGCGAAAGGCATTCTGCTGACGGGAGTGTTTACTCCTTCGCCGGAAGCCGCTTCACTCACGCGCGCGCCGCACATCCATCGGAGTTCTACTCCAGTTACGCTGCGCTTTTCGGACTTCGCGGGAATCCCCACCGTTCCCGATAACGACCAGCAGGGCGCGAGCCCTCGCGGTTGCGCCATCCGTTTCCACCTTGCCGAACATGTCCATACCGACATCGTTGGGCATTCGGTCGACAACTTTCCCACGCGCACGGCGGGAGAGTTCCTGGAGTTCCTCAACGCGCTGCTGTCCACTGATCCGGCTGGGCCGCACCCAAACGCCATTGAGCAATACCTTGGAGCTCATCCCGCGGCGCTAAAATTCGTGCAAACCCCCAAGCCGATACCCACCAGCTTTGCGCGCGAGTCGTTTTTCGCCGTGTCCGCATTCAAGTTTACCAACGCGGACGGAGTGAGCCGCTATGGCCGCTATCGAATGCTGCCGGTCGCGGGGAATGCATATTTGGACCAACCCGCTGCGGCTGCCAAGAGTCCGAACTTCCTCTTTGATGAAATCAAAGAGCGGGTCGCCAAGGGGCCGGTTCTGTTTCGTGTTGCCGTACAGTTGGCGAAGGACGGCGACACCTTTGATAATGCCACGGCCCGCTGGCCGGAGGATCGTCCCCAGCTCGCGTTCGGCGAAATCAGCTTGACGGCGATTGCTCCGAATAACGCCGAGGAGCAACAGAAGATTATCTTTGATCCCATCCCGCGCGTGGATGGCATCGAGGCCTCGGCCGATCCTCTGTTCGAGCCGCGGGCGAATATCTATCTCATGACTGGGAGACGCCGCCGAGCCGCCGGAAAGTCGTAGACCCTGGGCAATAGCCCAAGCAGGGAGGGTTCAGCGGGCGAATCCTGTTGACAGGAAGGAACGGCGCGGCCTAGCATGACTATCTCGGGCTAATCAAAATCTAACTGAGGAGCGCACCATGTCGCTGCGTATTAATGACACCGCCCCGGACTTTGTTGCTGAGACCACCCAGGGACCTATCAAATTCCACGAATGGATTGGCGATGGCTGGGCGGTCTTGTTTTCCCACCCCAAGGATTTCACTCCCGTGTGCACCACCGAACTCGGTTATATGGCGGGCCTGGAACCGGAATTTGCGAAGCGCAACTGCAAGATTATCGGGCTGAGCGTTGACCCCGTGACCAATCACGGCAAGTGGGCGGTGGACATCGAAGAGACGCAGGGCCACAAGGTAAAGTATCCCATGATCGGCGACCCCGAGCTTAAAATTGCCAAGCTCTATGACATGCTGCCGGCCGACGCCGGAGACACCTCCGAAGGCCGCACTGCGGCGACCAATGCCACGGTGCGCACGGTCTTCGTGATCGGACCGGACAAGAAAATCAAACTCACGCTCAGCTACCCCATGAGCACGGGACGTAATTTGGATGAAGTTTTGCGCGTACTCGATTCCATCCAGCTCACGGCCAAGCACAAAGTCGCTACCCCGGTAAACTGGAAGCACGGTGAGGACGTCATCATCCTTCCGGCGGTTTCCGACGCCGACGCGAAACTGAAATATCCCGACGGCTGGAAGTCGCCCCGGCCGTATCTGCGGATCGTTCCCCAGCCCAAGTAGGCGCCTCCTCGCACGTTTTGGAGAGCGGCAGCATGGAACGTGTACAGATCGAGCGATTCTATCTGGGCTGCCTGGCCCACGCTTCCTACGTGGTGGGGTCGGAGGGCGTCGCCGCCGTCGTTGACCCTCAGCGTGATGTCGATATCTACCTCGAAGCGGCCGCCCGCCAGGGCTGGAAGATCGAACATATTATCGAGACTCACCTGCACGCCGATTTCGTCTCGGGCCACCGCGAGCTTGCCGGGCGCACCGGAGCGCGCATTTATCTCGGCGCCGGGTCGGAAGCCGAGTTCCCTCACGTCGCGGTGAAGGACAACGACGAGGTTCACTTCGGGCAGTGCCGCTTCCGCTTCCTTCAGACTCCCGGGCACACGATGGAAAGCATTTGCATCGTTATGACCGACGCGGGCCACCCGGAACGCCCGCCGACGGTTTTCACCGGGGACACGCTCTTCATCGGCGACGTGGGGCGCCCCGACCTTTCACCAACCCATACTCCACAGCAGCTTGCTGCCATCCTCTACCAAAGCCTTCACGAGAAACTGCTGATGCTCCCCGACGACACGGAGATTTTCCCCGCCCATGGCGCCGGGTCGCTCTGCGGGCGGCAGATGAGTTCCGAAAGCTCTTCGACGATCGGGAAGCAGCGTAGCGCCAACTACGCCTTACTCGCCCGAACGCCGGAGGAGTTCGTACATCTGCTGACCGATAATCTCCCTTTGCGGCCGGAGTATTTCGCCCGGGAAGTGGACCTGAACCGGCGGGGCGCTGCTCCCCTCTCGGAGTTGCCGCCGCTGGCCGCGTTCACCGCCCCGGAAGTTGTGCGGTTGCAGAAAGAGGGGGCGGTGGTGGTGGACACGCGGCCCGCGATGGAGTTCGCCGTGGCGCACGTGCCGGGGTCGGTTCATATCGCCCTCACCGGCCAATACGCTTCGTGGGCGGCACGAATTTTGGGGTTGGACACGCGCCTGATTATTCTGGGGGAGGACCGCGAACACGCTCGCGAATCGCAGGTCCGCCTGGCCCGCGTGGGAGTGGAGAATGTTGCCGGGTACCTCGCGGAGGGCGTGTCCGGTTGGACCAGCCACGGCCTCGAGCTAGCTTATATTCCCCAAGTCACGGTTCAGGAGTTCGCCGAACTCCGCGAACAGGAACCGGACCGCATCGCCGTGTTGGACGTGCGTGAGCCGGGAGAGCTGAGCGGCGGAGCGATCGAGAAATCGGTGAGCATCCCGCTGGGGGAACTGAAGGCGCGGACGGCCGAATTGGACCGCGAGAAGCTTCTGGTGGTGCACTGCAAAGGGGGATATCGAAGTTCCATCGCTACCAGCGTGCTGCGCCGCGCCGGCTTTCAAGACATCGCCAATCTGATCGGCGGCTTCGACGCGTGGAAGACCGCCGGCCTGCCCTACGCCGTTCCTGGCGGCGTCCAAAGTTAGCAATTCCAAGTCTTGCCAAGCCGGGGTGAGGACGCCAGCCAGTCCGCGATTTTCCCCGAAGAGTATTTATACGCGGCTTCTGCGATCTCATCGCCGAGGTGGAAATCGGCGCGGCCGAAGCACTCCACCGGCGGCGCAAGGTATAGATCGGCCATCTTGCCAGTTTGGGCCCTGCGGGCCGCACTGCCGAGTTCGATGATTCGCATGAGCACGTCAATGATGCCGGGGAAGCGCAGTCTTTTCGCCGCCGGTTTGAAGCGCTGAGCCAGGGCTTGCCAGCCCGAAATCCGGTCTCCATAATCGCATACATCGGAGAGGTCGAGGACGGAGGAGACGTCCGATGCGATCACCGTTCCGCACTGCGCATATTCGCGCATGATATCCACCGGAATGTTGTTGATGATGCCGCCGTCCACCAGGAGATCCCGGTCCCATAGGATGGGTGGCAAGGCTGCGGGCACCCGCATGCTGGCGAGCAGACTCTTGAGCAGCGAACCACGCCGGTGCACTTGGACGCTGGCGCGCGTGAGGTTCGCCGAGACGCAGAAGAACGGCAGCCAGAGGTCTTCGATCTGCGTCTCTCCCAGCAGACTGCGAAAGTGATCATCGAACCGATTGGGGACTAGAAGAGAAACCAGGGGAATGGTGAACTGCCTCGACAGCTTGAGGCATGCCGTCGCGAAGCCGTGCACCATCCACTGGGGATCGTATTCCAAGGCGGCCGCTGCCGCCATTGCGGCGCCCATGCTGGTGCCGCCAGCGATGTCGATGGGCACGCCGGCTTCGCGAAGCGCCCGGATGACTCCACTGTGACCGGCCCCGCGGATCCCGCCTCCACTCAGCGCTAAGCCCACGGCGCGCCCGGTTAAACACCGCGCCATTCGGGCAAAGTCCGAATCCGAATCCGGACGGAGGTGGTAATGCTGGTCCACCTTCCTTGCGGCCAGCCACGCAGCGGTCCCTGAGGGAAGAGTGACGGAGGCCGGATGAAGCAACGCTAAACTCGCGGGACGGCCACGCCGGTCGTTCAAGGCCCTCGTAACGTAGGCCTCGGCGTCCTCGCGCGGGGCCCGAGCCGCGTCGGCGACAATCAGAATGTGATCGCATTGCCGCAGGCAAAGGCGCGACCAGGCGGAATCAGAAGCATCCGCCTGATAAATCAGGTAGCGGTGATCCGTCTCCAGTTTGCTGAGCAATTCGATGATCCGGCCGTGACCGGCTTGGCGCTCGGTGGCTTGCGCCGCGCCCGGTTGCCCCAGGTAGGTATCCAGGAGCGCACTGCCTAGCAAGAGGGTGGGACCGTGGGTCGATAGGGTGCTCGCGAGCCGTTCGCAGAACGCCTGGATCGGCGTGCCGGGTGAGGCGGGCGCCACCGCAAGGATCGTGCTCGATGGTATGGGGCGCCCAGGCACGCGGTCCTGCGATCGCAGGCGCGTCACCAGTTCCCGCGCGATGACGGCAAGCAATTCCGGGCGCCGGGAAAACAGGCGCTCAAACGCCTCTTTGGAAAGTTTGGCGAGGTGCGAGTCGCGGGTTGCGACCACGGTAGCGCTCCGGGGCTGCCCATCGATCAGCGCCATTTCCCCCGCCGTTTCCCCGCAGCCAAGCTCCGTCACGAAGCGCGGGTCTTCGTCGGCCACACCCACCGAAACCCGCAGTCTGCCGCTCACCACCAAGTAAAGAGAGTCCCCGGGGTCACCCTGGCGAAAAAGCGTGGTTCCCGCCTCAATCCATTCAGACTCCAGCTCAGCTTCCAGTTCACGCAGGGTGGGCTCTGCAAGGTCGCCAAACATCCCCGATACTTCCAGCGCCACGACCAGGCGGTTCTTGCGCAGATTGAGTGCAACAAATCGATCGACCGGCTCGACCGCCTCCGGATGATCCTTGGCAAAGCGCTCGAAGCCTTCCCGGGTGAGTTTCAACGCGCGCACTGGAGAGACTGCGCGAACCGTGGCCAAATGAACGCCGCTGGTCCAAAGAGCGAGTTCTCCCACCACCTGACCCGGCCCACGTTGCGTCCGCACTTTCTCCGGGTGGCCGGGAGCAGCGTCCAGAAGACATACCTGCCCCGAAACGATGACGTAAACAGCGCGGCTGGGGTCGCCCTGGCGGAACAAAGTTTCTCCCGTCTCCAGAAGAAGTTCTTCCATCTGGACAGCCAAATCCAGAAGCGTTGTGGGGTTAATGCCGGAGAAAATTTCCGTGGAGGAAAGAAACGGAATTCTCTCAGCGGCTAACGTACGATCCATGGCACGATGCTCCTCGAAAAGCTACGCTTTTGTTGTTCACCTCTTTGCCCTGAACTCTGAGCCGTAACGATAATGGCGCTGGCGGTTCGCATCCGCCGGCGGAGCTCGCTCGCCCATTTAGCCCGTCAACCCGCAGCGCCGCTATCGGGTCAGCGGGTAAATCTTCGCCGCTATTACCGCACAGCGTTAAATCATGCCATGAAGAATGCCTGGAGTATAGCTGGCCGGTTGGGAAACGAGACGCTGCACTATCCCCGTTAAGGAGCTATCGCCTCGCGCGGGTTGCCCCGCCAGAAAGTTTAGCGAAACAGCGCAGGACTTCGGCGACGCTCCATGCCTGCGCGATACATCCCCGCGGCGTATGCGGGCGTTCGGCGTCAAATATCTCGCTAATCGATCCAATGCAGGCTTCGTCAAGATGGGTGGCAAACCCCTTCAGAAGATCGAGGTCGCATCGCTCGGGATAAACCTTGGCCAGCGCATCAATATAGGGTCCGATCAGCCACGCCCAGACGGAGCCCTGGTGGTATGCAGCATCCCGTGCCCGCAAATCGCCGTCGTAGCGCTCTTTGTAGTCAGGCTCGCCGGGCGCGAGCGAACGCAAACCCACGGGCGTAAGGAGCAATTTCGTCGCAACGTCGACTACGGCTCGCCAGTGGGTTTCGTCGAGCACCGGATTCTCGAGCGAAATCGCGAGAAGCTGATTGGGACGGCAGGCAGCGTCGTTGCCGGGTGTGCCGCCGCCCGACTCACCGTCGACAACATCAAACAGGTATCCCAAGTGCGGATTCCAGAAGCGTTGGTTGAACGAGGCGCGGGCGCGATCGGCATATTGCCGGTAAGTTGAACCGAGGCCCGGACCGTCTTCCTGTTCGGCCCAGACACTCAGAATGCAAAGCGCGTTGTACCACAGTGCATTGATTTCCACCGCTTTTCCGCGCCGGGGAGTGACCACCCAATCGCCCACCTTTGCGTCCATCCAAGTAAGCTGATAGCCCTCTTCGCCCTGCACAAGGAGGCCGTCCTCCGGATCGACGTGGATGCCGAACCGCGTGCCCGCAATGTGGGCCTTGGCGATCTCATGCAGTCGAGGCAGAATCGCCCGCAACGTGATGCGATCTCCGGTCGCGTGGAGATAGCGCGACAGGGCATGGAAGAACCAAAGGCTGGCGTCGGCGGTGTGATACAGGCCCTGCTTCTCATCTTCCGGAAACATGTTCGGAATCAGGCCATCGCGAACGTAGTGAGCAAAGGTACGGAGAATCCAGCGTGCTTCCTCGTAACGCCCCACGACCAGCGTGAGACCTTCGAGGCTGATCATAGTGTCGCGGCCCCAGTCGGTAAACCAGTGGTACCCGGCGATAACCGTGAGCGGTTCGTCGCCGGCAGCGCGGGCGCGGGCGGCGTCCTCCGTGCGGCCTACGGGTGTAATCAGAAACTGATCGGTGGCGAGCACCAATTCCGGAACGATCCCCCCCGCAGTATGAGGCGGCGCCTTCTGAAGCAGCGCCCGGAGCCGCGACAACTCGGCCGTCTGGGCTTCTTCGTAAGGGAGGGCTTCGACGATCTCCCACGGTTCCGTCGACGCCGTCAAGACGACGGCTGCGCCGGGTTGAAGGTCGGCTTGAAAGGAACCAGGACTCCATAAGGAACCTGTTGACGGATAGCCGCGGTCCTTCTCGTGGGGGTATTCGATGGTCGCGGTTTTGGGTTTGTACATAAACCCCGCATGCGGGGTGGTTGTCATGCGAAGCGTCGGCAGGGTGGCCCCCCCCGATATCTCCAGACGATGCCCGGTGGCGCTGAAAACATACTGGGTGGTGGCCTCCGAGTCCACCTGCGCGTCGTGATTGCGTAAGTGTATCGCCGCCCGGAGAGCCAGGTGAACGGTGTCGGAACCGGTGACGTAGCGATATTCGATGTAGACGGTGTTCTGCTTGTAGGGCAAGACGAGACGCTTCTCAAACCTGCGGCCGCCAACGTCAAATACCCACACGGGAAGGCCGCACTCCAGTCGAAACTCGACCGGAGTGATCCGAGGAGCGTCGGCTTTATCAATCAAATCGCGAGGTCCGGCGAAAGCAATATCATTTCCGTGCAAGCGGAAGCGTTCGAACAGCCCGTGCAACATCATAAAACGGCCCAAGGGATTGGGCAGAGCTGCGATCAGCAATCCATGGTATCGGCGCGTGATGGGTCCGAGAACGGTCCCGGAAGCATACCCGCCAATTCCGTTAGTGACCAGCCATTCCTGGGTGAGATGCGGGTGCGTGGCGGTATCCGCGCCACCGAAGTTACGAAACACCCGCCGCGGGTCGGAAGCGGGTTCACTCACCTACTGCCTCCGAGCTGAAGGCAACTGCCGCATTGCCGGGGATGCGCCAATTGTCGTTCTGATCCGGGGGAAAAGTTCCGAGGCCGCCGTATTTGGGATTTTCACTCGACCAGACCACCTGCCAGGGTTTTCCCCATACAGGTGCAAGCAAGGGTTCCGGAGTCGGGCTGAGATAGAGGTCCGTTCCGAGGTTGACGACCAGCAGGCGATCCCCGTGCGACTCGGAAAAATAGCGCAGCACGAACGCATCTTGTCCCAGAGTCGCGCCGTCGGTAGCCCGGCGCTGGGGATTTGAAAATACCGGATCCGCCCGCCGAAGGGCGATCAGGTCCTTGTGAAGCTGATAGCAACCCGCATTCTTTTCCCTCTGGGAGAAATCGAGTTTGGAAACTTCGAAGGTATGGGGATTCCCGGGATCGTTGAACACTGCCTGCATTTCGGGAAGTGAGAGGCTGGGGAACTGAGCGAGGAATTTAGCGCGGCCTTCCCGCACCTGTTTGCTGATTTCCGCTTTATGGTCGCAGAAATAGAGAAACGGGGTGGTGGCGCCGAATTCCTGGCCCTGAAACAGCATCGGAGTACCCGGCATGAGCATCAGCAATGCGGTCACGGCGCGGTACTTGCTGCTGCTGGCGATCAGATTAGGCCGTTCCCCGCGCGCGGTGTTCGCCACCTGATCATGATTCTGAATGAAGTTGACAAACGCCGAAGGGGGCAAGTCAAAGGCAGGCGCGCCACGGGGCTGGCTCTGCCACCGGTACCACTGACCTTGGTATAGATATCCGTACTTTGCCGCCGATATGAACTCCTGGGGAGTACCCAGGTAATCCGAGTAATAGGCCTCATTGCGACCCGTAAGCGCTACCAGCGCACTGTGATGAAAATCGTCATTCCAGAGTGCGTCCAGCCCATACCCGCCCTCCTCCTCGGAACGGGCATGAAGGGCTCGCTGGGCTTCATTTTCGGCAATAAACAGAATCTTGCGATCGCCCGCGGCGCCACGAGCGGCGCTGGCAATGTCGAGGAGAATATGGCGGGGCGAGTCATCGTGAATTTCCTGCGTGGCATCGAGGCGCAGACCGTCCAAATGAAACTCACTGATCCAATACCTGGCGTTCGCCGTGAAGAACTCACGGACCGGCCCGCAGTTTTCGCCATCGAAGTTGATGCCATCGCCCCAATCGTTTTTGTGCTTGGCGCTGAAATACCACGGTGAAAAGGCGCCCAGGTAGTTGCCGTCGGGACCGACGTGGTTATAAACGACATCGAGAATTACGGCAATTCCCCACGCATGGGCTTCGTTCACAAACGAGCGCATGTCGTCCGGCTCACCATAGAGCCACGTGGGGGCGAACAAACCCACGCCGTCGTATCCCCAACCGAAGCGGCCGGGGAAATCGGCGACGGGCATCACCTCAATCACGGTGATACCGATTTTCGCCAACTCCGCTAACTCCCGCTGCGCCCCCTGCCAATTCCCCTCCCTCGTGAATGTCCCGATGTGCATTTCATAGATGATTTGGCCTTCTCGAGCCGCGCCGCGCCACTCCTGGTCGGTCCAGGTGAAGGCGCGCGGATTGATAACCTGCGACGGTCCGTGCGGGCCATCGGGCTGATACCGCGACACCGGATCGGGGTAATGCAGCGTGTCGGTATCGAGCTCGAACCGGTAGAGCGTTCCCGCCGATGCCTGAGGACAAAAGGCAGAGTGATAACCGCGGTCCTCCGCATCGGGCTCGAGCGTTATAACCGCAGGAGCGCCGGGGCCGGATTCAAGCATCGCTCGCACTTGGCTGCGCTGAGGCGCCCAAACGCGGAAGCGTACTCCGCCCTCCATCCCCATTTCCGCCCCGACCGGCAAGGAATGCTTCGATAGCCCCAAATCCTGGTCCAACGGGCGAGTGCCCATTTAGCACCTCATGCCATGTAATGAGAGGATTGTTTCAGCTCCGTAGTCAGATAGCAATCGGAGAATGTTGGGGCGCGAGAGGCCACCCGCAGCCGGCCCATGGATGAACCCTCGGCTGCGCACACTTACAGATGCGCGGGGCGGGTGCCCGTCACGCCGCGGGGAACTTCGAGGATTGCCTCGCCTGCGGAGTTTCCCGCCCAGATCCGGCAGTGGGGTCCGTCCCGGACAGCCTCGTCAGCCGCTGCCGATGTTGTTGCTTTATCAAGCTCGAGACTTCGCCTTGGCGGTGCGAACTGCTCGCCCTCCAGAGGTAGTTTTACGCGAGGCGCGGCTTGAACCGCTCGCCAGCTTTCTATGTTCTGACGCCGCGCGCCGAGATCGCTTTCCCTTCAGTACGGCCTTACTCGCGCCGGGACGTTGGGGGTCTGTTTCCGGTGTGCGCGCCAGACCTTCAATCACATTTGCCTTCGCAGCGATTGTGCCGAGCGCCGATCCTATCGACTCCGCCACGCTCATGAGCAGCCGTTTGCCATGGCCAATACTTGCCGCCTGCAATTTCATGGGGTCCTCCCCCTCATCTTGCGGAAGCGCCGTCGTGTCAGTGCCATTTCAATTCCAAGCGCGTCGTTCCCATTGTGCGCGCGGATTGGGCGCGCCTAGGCGTTCTTAGTTTGCTGATACGCGTTTTGGCCAGCTTGGACGACGTCGTGGAGGTGGCTTTCGGCCTGTGCCCCCAGTTTCTCGATCCGCTGCTTGAGCTCCTTGCCGCTGGTCCCAACTTGGTTGGCCGCAGCGCTCACGCCGTCACCAATGTCGTTCCGCAGGTCTTTTCCGGTTTTAGGCGCAAGCAGAAATGCCGCCACGGCACCTACACCAATCCCCAGTACAAATGGCACGATCGATCCCGCGCCAGAGTCTTTGCCGATCATGTGAGCCTCCCATTCCAAGAAGTTAGTGCCAAAAACGGCGATTACCGAGAACGTTGGTTTCCACCCCTATTTTGCGGGAGCAACCTCCAGATTGTTGGTGACGTTTGCGTCGCTCACCACTGCCGCTGCCTTCGCCTGCAGATTGCTTTTTTCGTCATCGGACCGCACGGGCCCCCGAAGCGTTACTTTGCCGTCGCGCGTGATGACTTTAATATTGTGGGCGTAAGTTGACAGGCTTTTGTCCTCATGAATCGCCTTCCGGATTTTCTGTGTGATCGCACGATCGGAAGAATTCATTCCCTGTTGGTCGGCGTTGGGAGATTGCTGATCCTTGTTTTGCTGGGTATTGTCGGGCGCAGACTGGGCAGGATTCGGAGCTCCCACTGCGGGCATGCCCATGATTGAAATGCCGAGGGCGAGCCATCCCGCCGGCACGAGCAATCGATGCAACTTATTGTTCTTGCTGCTCATTGATCTGCTCTCCTTTTCCTCACACTGATTCGAACGTCTGAGCTTAGAGCGGTTGCCACCGATACCCAATACGGTTGAACACTTATGCCCGGACAATTGAAGGTGTACCCCGACGGGCGTCCAGCGACAGCTCGTAGGGCTCGTAGCCACGGTCAGTGTTTTTCTGACCGTGGGTACTTCTCCTTGAAGGGACGAGCTTGTGGTGCTACTCTGCCGGCGTGTCCAATGTCCATCGACTGCGTGTCACCGACTGCATTTTCTTCGTCTTCGTGAACCTTCGCCCCAAAATCGAACGATTCCATGAAGCAGAATGCGCGTTGCTGATCGACGTTTTGAGGGCTTCCCGCCAGCGACTGGGGTTCTGCTTTGCGGTTATGTTCTGATGCCAGATCACTGGCACGCTCTGATCTGGCCGTCATGCCCCTTGCTGATTTGGCAGGTGCTGCACGACACGAAGAAAATTATGACGCTGCGGTTACACGCACGGCGGGGGACGCGGGGTCCGTTGTGGCAACACCAGTTTTGGGGCTGCTTTGTGCGCCATGAGAGGGAGCTCAGCGAACGGCTAGACTACATTCATCTGAACCCCGTGCGAAAAGGACTGGTGAAGCAGCCGGAGGATTGGCGCTGGTCGAGTTACAACAACTTTTCCCTAGATAAGACCGCGGTGGCCGCCTGCCCCATTCAAATTGACTACGTACACCTACCACCAGGATATCGCGCATGAGCAGAGCCCACGGTCAGGAAGGCGCTGACCGTGGCTACTAGCCCTCTGGACCCAACGCAAGTGACCGAGCGAGCCGGCCCTGCACGATCGCAGACTCCCCACCCCAGGAGTTTGATGCGCCAGCCGGCGTCGCTAATCCCGTGACAGGGTTTAGCGGAACTCAATTACAGGCCGACAATATATTCACCGGTCGCACGTTATCAATAAGGGAGACCTGACGATCGAAACGCCGGTTGCATTCAAGTCATACCGAACGGAGAATTCCTTATGCCAGAAGACACAGCACTACCGATGCAAAACGAATCATCGGCTTTGGCCGGCTTTACAAAAATCTACGCGGAGACCAACCCACCATGGGATATCGGCAAGCCGCAGCCCCCTTTCGTCGTGGTCGCCGACCAAGTGGTAAGCCCCGTCCTCGATGCCGGCTGTGGCACGGGCGGCACATCCCTTTTCTTCGCCTCCCGAGGCGAGCAAGTCACGGGCATCGATTTTGTGGAAGAAGCGATCCGGCGCGCGCGGGCCAAGGCCCATGAGCGCGGTCTGGATGTGGAGTTCCTAGTCAAAGACGCCATGACATTGCGCGACTGGGACAAGCGCTTCGCGAGCGTAATCGACAGCGGATTGTTTCATATCTACGCGGGAGACGAACGGCAATGTTATGTCCAAGGGCTTGCGCACGTTCTTAGGCCGGGCGGGCGGCTCTTTCTGTTTAGCTTCAATGATGACCCGTCGTGGCCTGGTGGCGGAGTGTCCCGGCAGGATTTGTACGGCGCCTTTTCGGACGGTTGGGAGATCGAATCGCTGGAATTGGTTGGCGGCGAGGTGAGCCCGGCATTCGAGGCAGAGTTTCCGGGCAAGTTCGCCAACATGAAAATGTGGTTCGCAATCATTCGCCGCGAGGAGTGAGTTACCCGATAATTCTAAACGCGGGGTAGCGCGGACCTGTACTTTAACTCCGCGGCTGGTCATGGTTGACGAAAGAAGGGCTGCGGATCTACAGAACAGGTCCGCGCTACGATGGCTTGTAGAAAGCGGCACCGCCATCCACCGTTCGCGACCGACCCCCGACAAGTCGCCGACGGACCATGAGAAGAAGTGGCGGAGGCAATCCGGCAGGAGATCGGTCGCGAAGTTGATCAGTTCTTGCGCGCGATCTATCAGGACGGGCGCAAGAGCGGACGCACTTGCTGCCACCGATTGCCGGGCTCACGGACGTACTTCCGAAACACGTAGCCCCACGGTAGCACGATCGGTACGAGCACCGCGCCCATGAGACACGCGGTCAGCGTGTCCGCCGTGTCGGCGGTCAACTGATGCGTCAGCCAGAGCGGTAGCCCGAACGACACCACCCAGATTCCCTTCCACGCGAACTCGAAGAACAAGAGCGGTAGCATCTTCACCGGATACCGAATGCCCAGCACGCACAGCAGCGTGAGTGCGCCGAGGAAGCTGCGCACTACCCCGCGCATGTGCTCCACGCCCGCCGGGTGATTCACGATAAGTGGCCAGATCTGGATCCCCATGCCGACGGCGATCAGGAGATACATGCCCCGCAGCGCGTACAGCCGAACGGTCGAGAGTTCTTCCATGTGGTCTCCTAGTCCGCTGATTTTCCTTCGCGCTCCCTATGTAGACCTCCCCCGATAACGCCGTCAAGCCATAATCTCTGCATGGCCCGATTTAGACCTGACGCACGCGGAACACGTGCCCCGCGCCAGCGGTTTCGTGCTAGTTTTGCGTAATTAAATTAAGATGACTTATTCAGGCAGCCAGCGGGTTGCCG
>CAZCVY010000187.1:0-13902 GCA_964501985.1 uncultured Acidobacteriota bacterium
AGGCGGCGTTGGCATCGGCGGGCAGCTTCGCGGTTGGAGCAGCCATGCCTCTCATAGCCACTGCCGTGGCTCCGACGGGGGCGGTGATCGCGATTGTCGCCGGAACTTCTCTGGTGTTCCTGGCGCTGCTAGGTGGGTTGGCCGCGCGCGCCGGCGGCGCAGGAGTGACGGTGGGCGCAATACGCGTTACTTTTTGGGGTGCGCTGGCCATGGCGCTGACCGCCGCCATCGGGGCGCTGGTGGGAACAGTTGTGTGAGTGGCACTGACAGGAGGTCGTCGTGATTACCGGGTGTCACTGGACGAATCGGCGTGAATAAGCCCATACCGTTCTGTGCGCCCCGGTCACTGGCACCGCGAGGATAAGACCGGACAAGGTCCCCCCGCAATTGTCTATTTCGAACATTCGTTGTGGATGGATGTGCAAATCGCCTGAACACTCCTCGCTTAGTCCCGCGTCAGGCGAATCCCATTGAAACAAATTGTAGCACGACGTCTGGCGCTGAACACGCAGTGGTGCTGCGGTGAGAACCTCTGCCTTCTCCTGAGCAAGCCATCGCCGCTGGAGAGCGATAATCTGTCGATTTAGCCCTCAGAGCTAACGAGAGACCGACTATTCAGTCCGGGAATCTGCAAATTGGCGCCGTGCACATCACAAGGGCCGGTGTACAAGATCCTGAATGTGAGACTTTAGAATTTGGGCTGGGTATCTGAATCGAGGAAATGGCGGGGCTCTTCTTGGATGAATGGACGATGAGGGTTTGGCCGTCTGGCGAGATTTGGGCGGGACAAAGAGGCCAAAACGCCTTTACCTCGGCAAGCCAACGGGTGAGTTTACGCCTTAAGAACCGGTCGGCAGAATATCCGTCAGATCAGAGTTGGTTGGCAAGGCTGGCGGCGGTGAACAAGGGGATTCGAGCGGTGTGGTTGTTCACAGACCAAGTTTTCCAGACTAACCAGAAGCAAAGATCAAGTACACCTGGCGCGTTGGCCAGCGCAGCCACGACCTCACGCTCTATTTGAATCCGATGTTGGTCGATCTCTTCATAGAACGCTTCGCTGAGAACCGCGCAATTTTGATGGTGAGATAGGGTGCCGGGCTGGGCTTCGGTTTTGTGAAACCAAAGATGAAGGTGATCAAATTATGTTGCGAAGTTAATTATGTGGTGTGATCCCGCGATCTCCTTCAGATCGAGTCCGCAGCTAGCAGTCTCCGCACATAATTTGCTGGGATTCCAGGGCTGATCCCTCCCATTCTGGTCTAAGTTTTTCCTTCCAGGGAGGTTCGAGCATGTTTGAACTCATCTTTAAAGCTCCCTACACGCTCACACGTCATCGGGAAGGGCCGCTGGCGGACGAGCGCGCCCGAGATTTGGCCCCACTTGCGGAGGGTGGAGTTTCCCTCTCCAGCCTGCGACATGCCGCATTTTTTCTGTTAGGGTTCGCTGCACGAGTCGATTTCAGTGGCAACCGGAAGATATCCCAAGAGCAGGTTGATAGAGCAGCAGACGATTGGGCTCGCCGCAAGAAGGCATTAGAAATCCGATCCTCTGATCCCTGAAGCGGGTCGAGCTGACTAACTTCCGTCTACACTACGCCGGGGGCTCTCTCAGTCCACGCGCCATTCTCCGGGTATGCGATTTTTCGGTTAGAATCTCCTGCAGGAATTCATGGGGAGAGCAGGCTGGCGGAGTTTGCCGCAATCTAGTGGGTTAATTGCCGCAAAGAAGTCCATCGAAAAGCCACCAAATCGTTGAAATTCTATACAGAGACTGCCGCCAAGCAGTCATTTAGTCCGCAGAGCTGGTTGGGCCTATTCTTGCACAAACAGCGACAGCCATGCCTGCGGGAGGCCCCATATCCCGCCGCAAATGGGACAAGAATACCGCTTCTGATTGGGGGATGGCGTTGAGTCGTTTATTCCGGAATTCTGGGCACCTGATTCGCCCCGGACTGGTCCTGCTGGCGGGAGTGGGAGTTTTCCTGATTCTACGCGCTGCCGTGGTGCCCAAAGACTTCGGAAAATACGGACACTATCGCCCTGGCACGCTCGACATGGTCAGCGCGCTCCCAGTTTCATATGCCGGCCGAAGCGAATGTACGGCGTGCCACGATGAAGAAGCCAAGGCGCATGGTGGGGGAAAGCATGCTGGTGTTGGATGCGAGACCTGTCACGGCCCCCTGGCCAAGCACGCTGACGACCCCGTTGCCAATGTGCCCAAGCTCCCCGGAGTCGCCAACCTCTGCCGGCGCTGCCATGAAAAAGACGCCGCCAAGCCCAAGAGTTTTCCCCAAGTAGATACGGTCGCGCATTCCCAGGGCATGCTTTGTAACACCTGCCACCAGCCGCATAATCCGCACCTCTGAGGGAGGAGTTAGAAGGATGGAATTCAGCAGGCGTGACCTCTTCAAGATCGGCGGAAAAATCCTATTGCTGGCCTCTTCCGGCGCCACGCTTGAACAGATCGTGGGGGCGGCCGCACAGCCCGAAGCTTACCGGCGGGCCGACCATTGGTGGGGCATGATTATCGACATCGACAAGTGCATCGGCTGTGGAAGCTGCGTGCGTGCCTGCTCCGCGGAAAACCACGTGCCCGCCGGGTACTTCCGAACGTGGGTGGAGCGCTATCAAGTGGAGGAAGGAAAACAGCCCCAGGTGGACTCACCCAGCGGCGCCATGGAGGGGTTCCCAACCCCCACGCACGCGGGCCTCAAGAGCTTTTTCGTTCCCAAACTCTGTAACCAATGCGCGGATTCTCCCTGCGTGCAGGTTTGCCCCGTGGGTGCGACCTTCGTGAGCCCGGATGGCGTCGTGCTGGTGGACACAACCTACTGCCTTGGCTGCCGGTACTGCATCCAGGCTTGCCCGTATGGATGCCGCTACCTGCACCCGGAAAAACGCGTCGTGGATAAGTGCTCGCTCTGCTATCACCGTATTACCAAGGGTCTCACCACCGCCTGCTGCGAGAATTGTCCCACCGGGGCGCGGCAGTTGGTGGATTTCAAGAACCCCAAGGATACCGTTCACGAGTTTCTTCGGAACAACAAAGTGGAAGTGCTAAAGCCGTATATGGCCACGCAGGCGAAGGTTTATTACAAGAATCTGGATGGCGCGGTGCGATAAAGGAGCGATGTAATGGTTCCTGGTGTGGAAGGATTCATGTACCCGAACGAGGTGGAGCTTCAGTGGAGCCTGCTCATCGTGCTCTACCCCTATATCACAGGGTTGGTGGCCGGCGCCTTTATCCTGGCATCGCTCGAGCGTGTTTTCAAGGTTGAAGCCGTGCGTCCCACCTACCGCCTGGCCTTGCTGACGGCGCTGGCGTTTCTGCTGGTTGCGCCCCTGCCGTTACAGTTGCACTTGGGCCATCCGGAACGCTCTATGGAAATGTACCTGACGCCACACACGTCTTCGGCCATGGCCATGTTCGGTTTTGTGTATTTGTGGTACCTGATGGTCGTACTGCTTCTTGAGATCTGGCTGGAGTACCGCGCGGATATCGTGCATCTGGCCGCGACTACCACCGGTTTCCACCGGCTTTTCTACCGGCTGCTCACTCTGGGGTCGATGAATATAAGCCCCGAGGCGCGGAAGATTGATGACAAGGTCAGTTACGCGGTTACCGTCATCGGAATTCCCTCAGCGTTTCTGTTGCACGGCTATGTGGGATTTATCTTCGGCTCGATAAAGGCCAATCCCTGGTGGTCCTCTCCACTCATGCCCATCGTGTTCCTCTTCTCGGCGATGGTTTCAGGAATTGCGGCGGTGCTGGTGCTGTACATGGCGCTGATGAAGGTGGAAAAGATTTCCATCAACATGCCCTGCCTCGACACCATTGCCAAATATCTCTTTTACACCTTCGTGATCGATTTCTCCCTGGAGATGCTGGATCTCGTACATCGTACCTACGAAGCCGATGAATCCTTCCGTTCCCTCGATTTCATGGTGCACACGCGCCTGTGGGGATCGCAGGTAATCCTCCAGATCATTCTGGGTACGCTCGTGCCGCTGGCTATTCTCGCCGCCAACCAGCTCTGGCGGTTCTCGGAGATTCGCCGCAAGGCGATGTATCTCACTGCCTCTTTGCTGACCCTCGTTGGCATTTTTGCTATGCGCTGGAACGTGGTCATCGGGGGCCAGTTGTTTTCCAAGAGTTTCCTGGGATACACCTCCTACAAAATGGAATTCGCCGCCAAGGAAGGCCTGCTGCCTGCCCTTGGATTGATGGTCCTCCCCTTTATTATCGTTGTCGCATTGGTGAAGCTGTTGCCCCCGTGGACGGGAAGAGAAGCCAGCGAAGTCTAGAGGTGCTGCCATGTTCGAGGCAGATCTGGACGAATTACGCCAACAGATCCGGGACCTGGGAGACCGCATTTCTCGCCTGGAAGAATCGCTCGCGGCTCGCGAGAACCTGACCCCCCTTCGGGACCCGGAGCCCGCCGCCCCACCCATCGAAACTGAGATTCGCGCACAAGTCCCCGACACAGCTTCCGCCCTCCCGGTTCTCGGCGGTGCGCTTTTGGGCTTGGCGGGCGCCTACCTCCTCCGGGCCATCGCGGAGTCCGGCGTGCTTCCACCGCGGGCCGTATTCGCTCTAGGAACCCTCTATGCCGTCGCGTGGCTGCTCTGGGCGGCGCGGGCCCCGATCGAGCGCCGGATCTCGACCGCGATTTACAGCCTCACTTCCGTGCTGATCCTCTCGCCGCTGCTTTGGGAGGCCACGCAGCGGTTTCACATGATCACCACCTGGGAGGCCAGCACGGTTCTGGTGGCCTTTACGCTGATCGGCCTGGCGGTGTCTTGGCGCAGCGACTTACTGGTAGTTGCCACGATCTCCAGCCTGGCGGGCCTGGGGACGGCCGGCGCGTTGCTGATTGCCACCCACGACGCGCTGCCTTTCACCTGGGTATTTTTGGCGATCGCGGCGGCGGTGGAGGCGTGCGCTTGCCTCAATCACTGGCTGGGTGAGCGGTGGCTGGCGGCGGCAGCGGCCAATCTATCGGTCTTTTTGGCCACGTGGCTCGTCACCAACCCCAACGGCCTTCCGGACGTCTACGCACCCATTTCGACGCGCGCGCTGTTCGCCGCGCAAATGGCGCTGCTGGCCATCTATCTTTCCAGCGTTATCGTCAGGACACTTTTGCGCGGCCTCACTTTTACCACCTTTGAGACGGGCCAGTGCGCGCTGGCCTTTGCGATCGGCCTCGGCGGAGCTTTGCGCTTGTCAGCCGGAAATCCTCACATGACTCCCGCCATTGGGGGATTTGCTCTGCTATGCGGCGCGGCATGTTACGCGATCTCGTTCATCATGCTGGAGCGCCACGGGTCGCACGGCCGCAACTTTTACACCTACTCAACCTTCGGAATACTGTTGGTTCTAGTCGGATGCCGGATGCTTTTGAGCGACGGAGCGGCCGGGATCGTGTGGTCAACCCTGGCCGTAGCGTGCATCGGTGCGGGCGGGATCTGGGAAAGACTGACGCTGGAAATCCACGGCGGCATTTATCTGGTTTTGGCACTCGCGGTCTCGGGCGCCTTGCAACAATCGGCGGGATTTTTGCTGGGATCCGAATTCTCGCTCGACTCTGCCCATGCGGCGCTTTGGATGGGCGTAGCAGTCGCTGGAGCCAGTTACCTTCTGGCAATGCGGTTCGCACCCTCGACCGGCGATGGCCGGAGCCCCCGCACCTTCCGGTTGGCGCTGGCTGGCGTTCTGGTGTGGGAAGTGTTGGGCCTCTCGGCGGGAGGGTTGACCCGTATCTACCACGGCCTCACCGGCATGCCCGCCGGAGACCCCTATTGTGCGACCATTCGAACCGGAGCCGTGACGGGCGTTGCCCTGCTGCTGGCCTTCACCAGACCTCACTCCAAATTCAGCCACCTTGCTCAACTGGTCTATCCCCTCATGCTTCTGGGCGCCTATCGCCTGGTTGCCGTGGATATGCACCAGGACCGGAAAGTAGCTCTGTTCCTTTCGCTGCTGCTTTATGGAGTGGCGCTCATGGCGATACCCCGCCTCCGGCGCGTCCGAGTGAATTCCTGATTCCGCCGTTAGAGGGCGGTCTTCGTTGGAGGCACTGGGCAATATTCTTACCGGCGACACTCGGCGCGGTTGGAGTGCGAGTTTGAGCACTGAGTTTCTGCTACCATCTCGCGATGCGAGCATGCTTTCGCTCGACCTCTTCCTTAATCGTACAGAGAGCGTGGTTCCACACGACATCGTGCGCAAACGCTGGAAACAACAATCTGGCGGCCCTCCACATCATGCGGCTCGCGAAGCCCTTGCCCCTTTTGTAGTCGAATGCTGCGTAAATGGAGAGCCGGCGATTGCCGTCCTTGGTTGGTGCGATGTTGAATATGATCTTCCCGTGGTCCACCAGCCGCTCGTCGACCTGATATAGCAAGGTTTCGAAGGCGACTCTGTTGGTCAGACGCATTTCCACGCCCAAACCGACGTACGGGATCTTGTATCGAATCACCGATCCGACCTGGCTGGGCACTCCCTGGATCTGTTGAATGTCGAGGAATCTCGGGTGGACGAATTTCGCATGAGGTTGGCCGAACTTGGCTACTTCCTCCATGATCCCCTCCTCCGAGCCACGGATCTTGATCACGTACACACTTTCGAAATCGGGCGAGTCGCCCAGTTTCATTTCGAGGACCGACGCCATGCGCTTCTTGAGAACCTCGCGTTTCTCTTTCAGCACCACTGTGGGGTACCGTCCGTATTCCCCCCATTTCAGACCGAAGAGCGTCTCGAACGCAACGTTTCTCAAGGTTACACCCGCGCCCTCGAAAAAGGATCTCAGTACGCTGTAACTGCACATCTCCCGCAGTATTTCTCCATAGTCGGCGGTCCCACTTGCGATCTTCCAGAGCACTGCGCCCAATGGCCTACGGCCCTCGTCACGCACTTTGTACTCGGTGGCAAATGCCTGGTAGACAATGCGGCTCACCACCGGTTTGGTGAACGCGACCCGGCTGACGGCAAATACCTTCCGCCCGAACCGATTGTCTGCCGCAAGCCATTTGATGGCCTTCCCGTATCCCCGGGCGAGAGCCTGCTCGTCGATTCCCTCGTGGAGCACGGTCTCGGCCAGCCGGTTCGCCGTCGCGTGGGCTGAGTAGAGGCCGTCTTTGTTCAACCGAGACCCGACCGCGTCACCGATGATGGCGAAGCCTTCGCCAAAGGGAAACGTCGCAGTGGTCACGGTCATTCTGGGAGCACAAACGCAGGCGAGCGGAGCTGCTGCAATGCCCGGCAAGATGCGGTCAATCTGCGGCAGCGCCAGGAAATCGCGCACGATCTGCTGACTGTCTCGTGGCAAGACCGCCTTGTCAACGCACTTGCCGATCATGGCGGCGGTTAAGAATCTGCCCTTGGGAATGAGGGCCGTATGCTCGAGAGCGAGGTGTTTTGATCCGTACTCAATGAAGTAGATCTCCTGGTTGATGTTGCGTTTGAGATAATCCTCGCCCACGTCGAGCTCGAAGATGAAGGCCTTGCGGGACTTGCCGGGGAGGAACGCGGGATTCATTCGCTGGACCGAGGCGATAAGCCCATCGTCACGATAATCGAGGCCACAGTGCGCATTGATTCCGGTCGCGATACTCACGAAGCTGGCCTCGAGCGAGGCCTTCTCTCCCGATGGCGCCCTTATTGTCAGGTTGGGCATCCCAGTCGCACCGTAGGCAATCGCCTGGACCTCGCCATACTGGATGCGGGCGCCTTCCTTCACCGCTTCACCGAGCAGAAACCCATCAAACCCCGCAGGTCTGCCCATTCTTCTGCCCGGTAACGAGCCCCTGAATACGGAGTACATCTGCGCATCTTCGGGAACTCGCAGGCGGAAGTTCTTCCACTGCCCGTGGATCCAGACGTAGGCGATGTGCCCCTGGATGATCTCTTCCGGAACGACGAGACCTTGCGCGCTGAGTATCTCATTCAACCTTGGGGAGATAAGACCTGCGCAGAAGTTGCATCCCTTGCATTGGAAGTCATCCGAGCCCTGGTCGGTCGGGCCACGTTTCTCGACGATGAGGACGTCCAGGTGTCGATTGAGGCGGCGGGCTGCCCGAAGCAGATGGATGGCGAAGAACGAACCGGCAGGCCCACCGCCCACGATGGCAATGCGATCGCCGTTCTGGAGTCTCATTGGCTGAAATGCCATCTCTGTCTTCGGGCGCGCAGACTTCTGAGATGAAAGGCGGCGTGACTTCTCGCGGAGACATGAGGTCCTGCATCGTGCCCCATGCTGTCAGCTTGCTGTTACTAACCCTTCGCTATTCCACCCGCGGAAGGTTCAGCGCCACCCTCACGCCATTCACCGAATGGCACATCGCCTTCTTCAAGAGCCCCAGAAAGAAATCTTGCGCCTGTACTGTATTTGCGGATCAGAACACGAATCGCGCGAGCAAATACACCGTATTATTGCCGCTCGCGTTGCGGCCCGCGGCGTCATAATTAATCGCGGCCCCGTTGAATCGCGTATATCCGGTATATTGAACGGCGAGGTCCAAATTCTGCATTGGCCAATACGAGAAATTGACGTTATACCCGGCGCCCCGCGGGTTGCCGTTGGCGCTCCCGGTTAACGCACTCTGGGTATAGAGCAAGGGATCGACAGTCCCCCCGGTATCGAACCACCCGAACGTGGCCGAGTAGCGATTGCCAAAATGGTATTCGGCATTTGCCAGAATCGTGTCCAGGTGGTGCTTGGTCTGTTGTGCTCCCAGCGAACTGTAGGTTGCGATCAAATTTGAATTTTCGTCGATAAACGTCCCGCGCAGCGAGAACACGTCCTTCCTGCGCACCGTCCGATCGTACTGAAAATCCGCTGCCCAGTCGGTGTAGCCATCCTTGAGGCCGACGACGGCGCCGGGGGTCGACTCCATGTGGATTCCATAGGTGCCAACCTCAAACTCGGTCGTGGGCGTCGATTGCTCCCAAGCGACGCGCCAGTAGGGCGCAACCCCCCGGATGTTGTAGGCAGAACCGCTTCCGGAATTAGGTTGAGAAATACCGATGTGGTCGGAGCGATAGACGGTTAGATCTCCATACAGATGATTGTCCCACATGGCGTAGCCACCGAACCCCGCGACATCCTGCCCCAGAGCGCCGTTAATGATGGGAGTGGCGGTGGGAGTGGGTGCGGAATCACTGGCGATCCACGGGAAGCCCCAGGCCGGGGTGTCGTTCCAAAGGTCCTCGACAGTCGGATTATTATTGAGGGTCAAGCCGTAGACGACTTCCTTGCCGCCGATATTCCTTTTGTTCGCGTAGCGGACATCGGTGTTATCGATGCTGAAATGGTCATCCTGGGCATTATAGGTCACTTGCAGAAGACTTCCGACGTGGTCTGTCCATGCCCCAGCAAGAAAGAGCGACACATCTTGAGGGAATTCAAAATTGCCATTCTGTGTCCCCGGCTGGGGTGAATTCGTTGCCGTCAGTGAGGTCTCGAACAGCACGGAAAGGGGGAGCGAGGCAAGCATATCAAGCGCGGTATGCCGCCCCTTTGCATCGGACGTGATCCCTTTCTTCTCTTTATCCTTATCAACGTACCCCATCAGCTTGAACTTTCGTCCGGCGGCGTTGAGCTCCGGGGGGGTGGTGTGGCAGCCGCTGCACGGCAATCCCGTCTGGCGGGCGAAGCTCGGGACAGCCCGCACGCTGGGCGGATTCAGTGTGGCCAGAAACGCGATAAAGAGCGCAGGGACTGATGCAACTAGAGTAATCACCACTTTTCTCATAACCATCTCCTTGTTTGGGTAGACACCCCAACCTCCCCGAAAGGGAGGAATACGTTTTACCTCACTGAATATTTGGGTCCTGGCCGCGTTGGAACTTGGTAGGGAGGTTGAGCGATGGCGCGGTAAAAGGCGATGACCGCCTCGATGTCATCCTGACTGAGCGTCTCTCCCCACGGCGGCATGGCGGCTGACTTGCCCGCGGCCGCTCCACCCAGCGTAATGACGTTGCGCATGAAGTCGTCGCTAAGTAGGTTCAGCGTGGCGCCATCACTGGCTAGCGGCGGGTTGGGATTCAGATTTGAGCGGTTCGAGGGGCCGGCCGGCGTGGAATCCGCGTGGCACCACACGCAATATTGGTAGAACACGCGCTTGCCCTGCGCCTGCTGATAGTTGAGCGCAATGACCTTGGAAGAATCGCTCCAATCGGGCTCGCTATCGTATGCCTGGGCCAGGGGATCGGGCGCGGCCGCGGCCGCGGCGCGGTTTTGGCGGCAAGAAGTGGCCAATCCCGCAATCAGGATTAGGGCAATGGCACAGGCACTCCTGCCTGTGCCTCTCCTTACACAGCCAGGAGTGGCTGTGTCACTTGCAGTAGCACAGGCACTCTTACCTGTGCGACCAATCGATGTGTTCGCAATTTTGAATCGCCGAGGTTTCATTGGCCTTTCCCCGATCCGCCGCCAGCGTGGGTGGTGGTGCCCTGTTTGAGTGTCATCAGATAAGCGGTGAAGGCAGTACGCTCCTCGTCAGTGAAATCCCGGTGCGGCTCGATCGTGTCTGGCTGTAGAGACTGCGGATTCCTCAGCCACTCCTCGATCCAGGCGGCGTTCACCCAGTTGCCGGCGTTCGTGAGGTTGGGCCCCACATAGCCACCCGTGGAGCCGATGGTGTGGCACGACTGGCACTGATACTTCACCTCATAGAGTTGCTTGCCGAGAGTGGCCATTTGCGGAGTGAGCTTTTGGGAGTCGACGCTGGCCGGATTTACGGCCGGGGTCTGCATCACCATGCTCAGGTAATCCGCCAGAACAGAGACTTCATCGTCCGTCATGTTGAATTGCGGCATGCGGAAAGTGAGCGTGGGGCGAAGGGTTTGAGGATTCTTCAAGAACTCGGCAATCCACTTTTTCTGCGCGCGGCTTCCTTCGTTCGTCAGATCGGGCGCCAGGGTGCCGCCGTAGCCGTTAAACCGGTGGCAGACATAACATTTGTAGCGCTCATAGATTTCGCCAAACGTTCCGGCAGGGCGAAACTGTGCCTGGCGCGCGGGGAGAATCAGGCCTTCCAAGCCCGCCGCGGTGGATTTCCCTGTCATGCTTAACAGCGCCGTGGTAAGCGCATCCAGGTCGCCGGGGGCGAGCGAATACTGGGGCATGCGCGCCGCCACATTCACGGAGACGGGATCGGTGATCTTGGCTTCAATGTAGGCCACTGGCGTGCGGGTAATCTTCGAGTTGCCGAATTCCAGTTGCGACACGGTTTTGCCGCCCAGGCTTGCAAGATCCGGCCCGAAGTCCGTCTGCGGCGCCAGACCTTTAATGACATGACAACTGGAGCATCCCTTTTCCGCAAATAAACGCCTCCCAAGCTGGATCTCATCAGGGGTAGGCGCATCAAGCTTCGGGACGTCGCTCAGCAGGCTGGGGTCCGTCAGCTTTGATTCGAGATATCGCGTTACGACGTACAGGTCCTGGTCCGACCACTGGTAGCGCGGCATCTCAGCGTGCGCCAGGTAGGATTGTGGGTTGCGCAACCACGCAGCCAGCCAATCCGGATTGACTTTGCTCCCCACTTTGGTGAGTTCCGGCCCAATGTCGCCACCAATCAGTTTGGTTTCGCCGGCGCGGGTGACGGCGAGTGAGTGACAGGTTGTGCAGAACATCTGGCGAAAGCGCGTCTCGCCCTGAACGACCACGTCGGGGCGTTTTTCCCACGCGGCCACCACGCTGGGATCAAACCTGTAGGCGGGAATGGGGTCACTTGCCAACGTACTCAGATATCCGGAAAGGGCGCGCAATTCCTTTTCGCTCAGCCGGAACTTGGGCATGCGCGGCTCATCGGAGTTCTCGTACCCGTTCACCTGCACGCTGCCGTCGCTTGCCAGGATGATGCGGGGATCTCTCAGCCACTTGTAAATCCAGGCGCGGCTGACCTTGGTTCCGATGTTGGTAAGGTTTGGACCCACCATCGCCGGCCGCTCGATTCCCTGGAGGCGGTGGCAGCCGACACAATTCAGCGTGGCAAGAAGCTTGCGGCCTTGTTCGAGCCGCCGCGTCTGGCTCAATTCGGAGCGATGGCAGACTCCGCAGGAGCCCTGGATGTAACGGACGGGCAAAATCGGCTGTTCCCAGGCCAGGGTGGTCTCGTGCGCGTCGCGAACGCTGGTGGAAAGGCCCTGGCCGCGATGGCACACCACACATCCCCAATCCCGCACGCGGTGGGGAATGGGCGGGTGGGCGCGGAAGGGTTGCGGCACGGAAGCGTCCGCGAGGCTTGGACGAGAAATGCCTTGATGGCAGGTCGTGCAGCGATCCACCACCTGCATTTGCGGAATCCAGATTTGATCGATCTCGGGACGAAAGTCAGCGAGCAGCCGCTTGGTGTCGGGCCGGGTTTCTGCCAGGCGGACGTAATTCCTCTCGTAGCGTCTCCAGTCACTCAAGTAGTCGCGAATCGGGGAGATGGCGAGGACGATCAGGAACACCACGCTCGAAACGGCGAAGACCCAACGCAGGCGATTTGTGACTTTACCCATCTCTTCAGCAGGCATTTCAGCTCCAGGGCCAGACCCAGGACCAACCCGGGCCCCTGAAAAAGGTCCCTACCGCCGTGAGCGTCAGGGCGACGGCGATGAACCAGGTCATTACCCACCACGGCAGCGGCCGCGACCCCAGGAATTTCTGGAATCGCGAGTTGCCGGTTGTATTGAAATAAGGAACGACGCCGAGCGCTCCCACCAGAAGGGTGGGAACGAGCACGGTCCAGGCGTCATAAAGGGCTAGCAAAACGAAAAGCGCCGCGAAGGCGCCCACATAGATTTGCAACCGCCGCGTGCTGCGATGGGCCCAGAGAGGCTCGCCTTCGATATTCACGTCAAAGTAAGGAATGACCACGAGGCCCAGCACCACCAGCGTGGGAAGCAGAACTCCGGCGACGAGCGGCGGAAAGTAGTGCAGCAGCTCCTGCAAACCCAGGAAGTACCACGGCGCTTTTGCGGGATTGGGGGTGAGCAGCGGGTTGGCCAGTTGCTCGAGCGGCGCGTCCCAGAAAAGCGCCAGCACGACAAGGACAATCGAGAGAATTTGAAACGCAATCGTTTCTCGCAGAACGACGTGCGGAAACGACATGAGCTGCGGGCCCACCTCCCCTTTCACTTTGGCGGAGGTTTTGCGCGTGATGAAGACAACGCGCCGCGGCTGTTTGAGGGCGTCGGAGCTTATGCCGACTTCGACTGTGTTTTTCTCACTCATGATCGTCTCGCACGGTAAGTCCGCCGTCTTTTTGAATTCTCCAGAAATGCAAAGCGATGAGGCCCACCGCGCCCAGCGGTAGGATGACACAGTGGAGAACGTAGAACCGCAACAGCGCGTTCTGCCCGATGATGTGGCCGCCAAGCAACAGGAATCGAATGGGACGCCCCAGCACCGGCACGTAGCTGATGATGTTCGTCCCCACCGTGATCGCCCAGAAGGCCAGTTGATCCCAGGGAAGCAAATAACCGGTGTAGCTCAGAAAAAGGGTGACCATCAACAAGCCCACACCAATCACCCAATTGAACTCGTGCGGAGGCTTGTACCCACCGCGATAGAACACATGGAACATGTGCCAGAACACCGCCAACACCATGGCCTGGGCCGCGAGGCGATGAAGATTGCGGAGAAAGACTCCATTCGACACCGCGTAAATCAAATCTTTCATGTCGCGGTAGGCGTCGGGGACGGCGGGATGGTAATAAAACATCAGCAGGACTCCGGTAATCGCCAGCACGACGAAAAGGAAAAACGAAATCGACCCGAGGTAGTAAGTAGCCCTGACGCTCAGGGATTTTTCGCGTACCTTTACCGGCAGCATGTGCAGCGTGAGATTGCCGAACACCGCCAGGCTGCGGGTGCGATTGGTGCGCGCCGGGCCACGCCGGAAGATCGAGCGC
>CAZCVY010000188.1:0-13779 GCA_964501985.1 uncultured Acidobacteriota bacterium
CCAGTAAGTGGAGTAGTATTTTCTCTTGACATCCCCTTTCATAGAACCGTTTCCTTCCGCAAAGTCTGCGGTACCTGGTTAACTGCGACCGAAGAAGCGTTTGGGATTTTCTACCGTCATGGTGTGGATGTCCGGCTGTGAAACGCCGAGTTGGCTCAGATAGGGAATCGTCTTGCGAGTGGTAAACAGCAATCCATCTGGAGGATCAATTGTTTCTCTCCACTCGCGTGCTTTCTCCGGGATGAGCGAGCCACCGAACTCTGCGTCTTGTGAAAGAAAGATTCTCTTAGCGAAGCCAGCGTCGGCGAGCAGTTTGATGCATTCTGCGCGTCTTTCAAAGGATGGCTTGTAATTTGGAATAAGCCCGCGATGAACGTGGTCCATGCTCAACGAATACCCGCGCCTCACAAGTCCTAAGAAGTAATCCATATCTCCGCTATCGTCACTGTGGTCGAAGGACACCCTTGCAGGATTGATGCCCTCGTTCTCGAGGATCACAGCATGACTTTCCGCGGCGCGATGAGCCGCGTCCGTATGCGTACGAATAGGAACCCCAGTCGCCTTGCTGGCCCGAGCCGCCGCCCGCAAACCTATTTCTTCAAGGGAGGTCACGTTCTTAGATATGATCCCTATTTTGATCACACCTGCTTTGATGGTAGTGCCGTCAATGCCTCGCTCAATTTCTCTTCTAAAGAATTCGGTCAGCCCCTCTATTGTGCGCGCAGGCATCGATACATGTGAAATTGGCGGGAAAAAACGTTGGCCAGTGCAAGCGATAATGTTCAGTCCGGATTTGCGCGAGACATCTTCAAGAAAGCGAATGTTGCGGCCAACATCGTAAGTGGTCAGATCGACGATCGTGGTGACACCTGCGGCTCGTACCTGTTTTAGTTTTTCGACGGCTTTAGCGAGAAACTCCGCTCTGCCACCCCAAGCCTTTGGCCATTTGCCCAAATCGACTAGCCCATCGGCAATATGCTCGTGAGGGAGAGTAAAGCCAAGCCTCGACGCATCGATCGGACCGAGCACAGTTATAGCTTCACCGGCGGGCGAGACCTTGGGCCCGTTTTCGCCGCCGTTCGCTCTCGCAGCTTGAGCGATCCGTCGGGATGCCGCGGCTACGACACCGGCAGCCGTTGTTCGCAAGAGAAATTCCCGTCGCGTAGTCATAAGTTCCTGTACGAAGGCTTGAGTTGGAGAACCCGGGGAGAGACAAAACGTTATACAAGTTATTTTGTCCCACCGGACACCACTTCACGTCTCCGAGTGGCTGGCGAAGAGCCGGATGTGGAAAAGGTGTCATCCATGATAGGTACAGGTCAAGGGGAAACGGAGATTCCCCTTCACTCGCGGGATTAGGGTCCCCCGGTGCGTCGATGATCAAAGTTGCATACGGCCTGCGATCGCTGGGCACGGCTAACGCTCGGCTAGCGTAGCCAGTCATCCATTGGCGGGAACAACGCCGGCTTGGCGTCGTCCACGAAGATTGAGTTAGGGTTAGCCGGCTGGCCTCGAAACAGGTACACTGGTGCATCGGGTTGACGTGCTCCCTCGCACAGACGCCCTTACGCGAGGAACAGCCGGCGGATCGCTGGCCGAACAAACTTAAGCTGGCTGGAGAGCGGCGCGGGCCGCCTGCAATTCCTTCTTCGAGGAGGAAACTCCGGCGAGCGCCGGTGAGCCGCGCATTTGGAACGGCTGCCCGCTCTTGTCCACGGCCAGCAGATAGGCGACCAGCTTGCGCGCGACTTGCAGCGTGGCCCGGTTGCGATGCCCGCGCTCCAGTTCCCGCTGGTACACGGCGGCCAACTGCTGATTCCAGCGGGGCGCCAGCTTGGCGGCTTCGATGAGCGCAGTTTGCAGCCAGGCATTGCCCTGTTTGGAAAGCGGCCCCCGCTGCTCGTGGCCTGCCGAAGAGCGGAAGGCCGTGGTCAGGCGGCAATAGCTGAGGGCATGACCGAGGGAGGAGAAGCGCCAGGGATCGGCCGTTTCCAGCGCCCAGGTAAGCGCCGTGAGCGCTCCCACGCCGGGAATCGTCGTCAGCCGCTCGACGCGCGCGGCCAGTTCCGGCGCGGCGAGCAACTCCTTGACCAGCCGCTTCTGCGTGGTTTCGAACATTTCCATGGCGCCGCGGCTCATCTGCAGCAGCTCCTTCACCGACTCGGGCACTTCCTCGAGCGTCTGAAGAAGTTCGGTAAAGTATTTCTTGCCGTGCAGCTTGGATTTCACAAAGGGTGCGCCCGTCTCCATCAGTAGGCCCGCCATCTTGTTTTGCATGCGCAGCGACTGCCGGACCACCAACTGCCGATAACGCAGCAGTCGCCGCAGGTTGCGCATCGCGGGGGGAAGCACATAACAAGTCGGCAACAGGTTGCACCGCAGCGGGTAGCCCCGAGGTATGCGTAGCGCAAAGGTGGGCGTAGTCTGCCCTCCTTTGCGGCCCTTTTCGGTAAAAGACGTTTGGGCGCGATGAAAAGCCGCGGAGGGACGCAAAGTACGCGTACCTCCGCGCTACCCTGCTTGTCACCATACCGAACAAGAAAAAACTTAGCGAAAACCGTCAAAATGCCTGAGAAAAAATAGGAAAATAGGGCTCTGTCCGCCTCACCTACGACAATCTGGAGCTGCGACGGAGAATCGAACTCCGGTCTTCTAGTTACGAATCGCCAAGCGAAGAAGAATCAATGACTTAGCGGTGGGCTTAAGCATTGCGATGGATTACCACAGGTGCGTATCGGTCAGTGGGTTACGGACGAACCCGATGGCCCGGGTAGCAACCGGTCGCAGCGCCTGCCAAGGACTGCGGTTGTCGGCTGGATTGTCAGCCGGTCGCAATCCTTGGTTAACTTCCTCATACGCTCGCGCGTAATGATGGTTGACAGCGAGTTTGGTGTGCCATCACATAGGAGGCTCTTGATGCGGCGATTGATCAGGCTTCATTTTTTGTTAATATCGATTGCGAGTCTCAGTGCCCGGCTCGAAGCGCAGGATCTCGCAGGACAATGGCAGGGCATGCTTCACCCAGGTCCCGGCGACTTGCGTATCGTCCTGCAGATTTCGAAGACGGCAACGGGGCGTTGGGTGGGTGCTATGTACTCCATCGACGATGACCCGGATGCCTGGGTTTTCAGTTCGGTGACAGTAGACGGCTCCAGTTTCAGATATTCCGTCGATTCTGTTCGAGGCGCATACGAGGGGCAGATCAGCAAGGACGGCGCATCGATCGTGGGGCTCTGGACGTTGGGCCGCGAACAGCCCTTGCCCCTGGAATTCCGGCGGGCAGGAAAAGAAACCGCGTGGACAATCCCGAAACAACACAAGGTCCAGTTCATCGGCGTTGAAAACGACGTACAACTGGAGGTCCTTGACTGGGGAGGTTCCGGACGTTCGCTCGTCTTCTTAGCCGGGCTCGGGGGCACGGCTCATGTGTTCGACCGGTTTGCGCCGAAGCTCACCGGCAGCTACCACGTGTATGGGATAACACGTCGGGGATTCGGCAACTCGAGTAAACCTGCCATTGGCTACTCCGCTGACCGCCTCGGGGACGATGTGCTTGCGGTAATAGACGCCCTGAAGCTGGATAAACCGGTGCTCGTGGGACATTCCATCGCGGGTGAGGAGCTAAGCTCCGTTGGGTCTAGGCATCCGGAAAAAGTCGCAGGGCTGATCTATCTAGATGCCGGTTATTCGTACGCTTACTATGACCGAGAGCACGGCGGACTTGATACAGATCTGGCTGAATTCAAAAGAAAGCTCGATCAGTTCCAGGGCAATTCCACTTACGACCGGAAAGCGGTTCAGGACATTCTGCAAACGCTCCCGGCCTTTGAACGTGCCTTAAGAGGGAGGTTGGCGGAGATCGACACAATGCCGACATCCATGCTCCCCTCTCAAACCTCGAGCCCGGTTCCGGCGCCCCTGCTCAACGTCCTTGCCGGCGAAGAGAAGTACACCGAAATCCCCGTGCCGATCCTGGCAATATACGCGATCCCGCACAATTTGGGATCAATGCCTGGTGTGGATGCTGCGAAGCTCGCGGCATTTGAGGCACTGGATGAAATCACTACGGGCACTCAAGCGAAGGCTTTCGAAGATGGGGTCCCCACGGCGCGGGTGGTCCGGTTGAAGCATGCAAGCCATGCCGTCTACGTATCTAACGAAGCTGACGTTCTGCGCGACATGAATCTGTTCCTGACTCGGCTCCACTGAGACGAACTATGGCCGACACGGTAACAACTGATCTGGAGGCCAATGCGCCGAGTGACTCGGATATTTCGCGTGTATTGATCAGGGATGTCGTCGAGGAACAGTCCGGAGAGGGAGACATCTCCACTCAGGAGTGCAGTCCGCGGGAAGTTACACACGTTTATTTTGTCCACTTTCAGACCTACAGAACAGTCCGCACTACTCCCTGTACCGCCGCACACCTCCAACACGGATGTACTACGCCTCACCGCGTGTCAGGTCAAGCGAAATGGAGCAAGAAGCGCCAGAGTGCCCGAAAAGAAATAGGATGTGTCCGCCCCCGGCTTTCCGGCGGGCATACAGAAAAGGTTTTGCCCGCGACAACCGCGAAGTGCTGGGAACCTCTTTTCCCCGGTCCGGACTATTTCGCCAGCGAATTTGTCCGGATCAGACGCGATTTTGTCCGACCCAAAAGGCCCAGACACATTGTCCCTGCCAGGCCCGGCGATAACCACTCGGATTCCAATAGGTTATAACGTAGCCTCGAATTCACTTGACAAGACCGATAGCCATGCTATACTAGCCGCTGAGGCCAGCGGACGCCGCCCAAGCGGAACTGACAGGCAGCGGCGGGTGATCGTCGGGGACGCGCACCGGGTCATAAATGCGACCGGCACTCCGCCGTCTCGACCGCGAATTCTGACCGCGAAGTAAGCCACGATGTTTCACAAAACAAAGAGATTTGGCGCCCAAGGGACAAGAAGTCGATAGCTGTAAGTATTTGAGAGAAAACAGGTGAAATCGAGCGTGCCGAGTGCGCGGGAAAATCGGGGGAATCAAAAAATGAAGGCTAATCCCACGATGTTATTGAAAACACAAGGAGGGGGTCAGGCTCATCCCACGATGTGTATGAAAATAATCATGGTTAGCTCGAATTTTGCCAACCGGCTGGCTTGTTTTGGTGAGTTTTTGCGAGAAACAGCGCGATTTTCAAGCGACATTGGGTCGGAATCGCCGACCCTCATCGTCTTCCGGCAGAGCCGGAAGCATTTTGGCGGCTGGCGCCTCAGAGTTTGATGCAGGGGGCGGACAGGCCCACAAAACAGGTCGTGGCAGGGACGGTGCGCAGCAAAAGAAATTCTTTTCTTACGTTCAAAGCCGGAATGTGCATGAAAACAAAGGATCGCGAGACATAATGCCCGAATAGAAACAGACTTTTTGGTCTTTGTTCACAGCATTTATCTCGAATCGAGCGCTATTTTGCAAAAAATTGCAGATTTTGAACGACAGTTTGTCAGACTCATGCGGATTTTCGCGGTTCGGGGGTGCCGCAGCGCCGCCATCCTGACGGCCCCGGTGCCGGCTGGAAGCCGACGCTACGCCCCGGCGGGGGCGACGGATGGAAACGTCGGAGTGGGCGAGGAATACTTCGCTCGGGCGAGGAAAGGAAAAGCCGCAAGGCTGGAGAGCGAGCCTTGCGCTACATCTCTTCTTTAGAAGGCCAGGTAGACGGGGTTCTCCAAAATCTGCTTGAGGCTTTGGAGGAACTTCGCTCCGGTCGCTCCGTCTACGACGCGATGGTCGCACGAAAGTGTGAGCCGGCAGCGCAGGCCGACCTCGACGCGTCCATCGACCACGACGGGCTTTTCCGCCACCGCGCCGACGGCCAGGATCGCGGCTTGCGGCGGGTTGATGATGGCGGAGAACTCGTCGATGCCCATCATTCCCAGGTTGGAAATGGAGAACGTCGAGCCCGCGTATTCCTCGGGAAGCAGCTTGCGGGTGCGCGCGCGCGCGGCCAGCTCTTTCGTTTCGCTGGAAATCTCCGCCAGGCTCTTGGTGTCGGCGTTGCGTAGGACTGGCGTGATGAGCCCGCCGCCTTCGGTGGCCACCGCCATTCCCAGGTGGACGCGATTGTGGAACCGGATCGACTCGCCTTGGAACGACGCGTTCACCTCCGGGTTCTGGCGTAGCGCCGCGGCGCAGGCCTTCAAGATAATGTCGTTGTAGCTGAGTTTCAACTCGCCGTCGAGCAGGTTGGCGGACTCGCGCAATTCCTTCGCGCGCTGCATATTCACTTCGATGGCAAGGTAGAAATGCGGGACGGGGCCCTTGCTCTGGACTAAGCGCGTGGCGATGACTTTGCGCATGGACGTGAGCGGCTCATCGGAGTATTCCGGACCTGTGGGCGACAGCGCTGGCCGTCGCGGCAGAGCCGAAGCAGGTGCGCGGGAAGGTGTTGGAGCACCCACCGCCGCGGCCCCTGCCTGGGTCACAGGAACGTGCGCGGCTCGGCGCTCGACGTCTTGCCGAATGATCCTTCCATTGGGGCCCGTTCCGGTAATGTCGGCAAGCTCCAGGCCCATTTCCTTCGCCATGCGCTTGGCCAGTGGAGAGGCTAACAAGCGGCCACCTACGGCAGGACTGGGGCCGGGTGCTGGGGCCTGGGCGCTGGGGGCAGATCCTCCGGCGGCTGGTGTGGGAGCATGAGGACTGGCCGCAGGCGCATGGCCACTGGCGGCCGTACTTGACGCGCCGTTGGGTTTGATTAACGCTGAGATGTCCTCGTCGGTCTTCGCAATCACGGCGAGCAATTCGCCAACAGGCACCACCTTGTCGACAGCCACCAGGATCTTGCGGAGCACGCCGCTGCCCATGGCTTCTACTTCCATGTTCACTTTGTCGGTTTCGATTTCGACGACGGTGTCGCCGGTGGAAATGGCGTCTCCTTCCTTCTTGAGCCACTTCAGAACCTTGCCCTCCGTCATCGTATCGCTGCCCTTCGGCATCATTACCTTAACGGCCATGGGGAACCCCTCGTTTCGAAACTGGAAACTGGAAAATCGAAATTGGAAACTAGAAACTCGAAATCAGAAACTCGAAAATCGAAACTGGAAATTGGAAGCTCGCAACTCGAAATCAGAAAATCGAAGTCGGGAGTTTGGAATATAGAAATCGGAAACGCTGGCAACTTGGAAACGAACGCCGAACTTCGGATTTCCAGTTTCTAGTTTCCAATTTCCAGTTTCTAGTTTCCAGTTTCCGCCTTTCCTCACTACCGGTACAGCACGCGGTGGACGGCGTCCTTCACTCTTTGCTTGTCGGGGACAACCAAATGTTCCAGGTTCTTGGCGTAGGGCATCGGGACATCGACGCCCGTCACGCGCAGAATGGGGGCATCGAGATAATCGAACGCGGAACGCTGGATGACGTCCACGAACTGCGCTCCCACGCCGCAGTACTCCCAACCTTCCTCGACAATTACCACGCGATTGGTCTTCTTCACCGAGTTCACGATGGCCTCCGTGTCGAGGGGCCGCAGCGTGCGCGGGTCCACCACCTCGGCTTCGATTCCGTCATTGGCCAGGTCTGCTGCCGCGTCGAGAGCCACCAGCACCATCTTCGAGTGCGCGACGATCGTCACGTCACGGCCCGGGCGCTTGATCTCGGCTACGCCCAGGGGGATCAGGTGCTCGCCGTCCGGAACTTCTCCACGCGTGCCGTAGAGCACTTCCGACTCGATGAAAACAACCGGGTTGTTGTCGCGGATGGAAGTCTTCAGCAAACCCTTGGCGTCACCAGGAGTTGCGGGGGCTACCACCTTCAGACCCGGCACGTGGCAGAACCACGCTTCCAGCGCTTGCGAGTGCTGGGCACCCAGTTGGTGGCCTGCGCCACCCGGGCCGCGAATCACGATCGGAATGTTGAATTGCCCGCCCGACATGTAGAGCATCTTGGCCGCGCTATTCACAATCTGGTCGAGGGCCAACATGGAAAAGTTGAAGGTCATCATCTCCACAATCGGCCGCAATCCAGACATCGCCGCGCCTACGCCAAGTCCCGTGAAGCCAAGCTCGGTGATGGGGGTGTCAAGCACGCGCATGGGCCCAAACTCTTCCAGCATGCCCTTGCTGACTTTGTAGGCGCCGTTGTAAAAGCCCACTTCCTCGCCCATCAGGACGATGTTCTGGTCGCGATGCATTTCCTCGCTCATGGCTTGGTTCAGGGCTTCCCGATAGGTCAATATCGACATTTAATTGCTCCACGAACTCCTGGTTCGATTAGCTTGTTTTCGATTAGCGTTGGGCCTTTGCGGAATATCCACAACGGGTCTGCGCCGCGCCCTCAAATCTCTCAGTCGCACAAAAAATCAAATCACCTAATCCACGTACACATCAGTGTAGAGTTCCTTGTCGTCCGGCTGCGGACTTCGCTCCGCAAACGCCACGGCTTCTTCCACCGTGTCGCGAACCTTCTGCTCAATCTCATCGAGGAATGGCTGGTCGACGATGCCGTTCGCTTCCAAGGCCGCGCTGAATTGTTTGATGGGGTCGTGCCGGCGCTGCTCTTCCACTTCCACCTTGGTGCGGTAATGGCCGTGCGAAGGGTCGGACATGGAGTGGCCCATGAAGCGATAAGTGCGCGCCTCGATGAGCGTAGGGGCGTTGTTCTTGCGCGCCCGATCCACGGCCTCCTTCAGGGTTTCGCGCACGGCAAGGACGTCCATGCCATCCACCCACGTGCGCGCCATGTTGTAAGCGCAGGCCTTTTGCGAAAGCTCGTAAAGCGAAGACGCGCGCTCGATGGGCGTCCCCATGCCGAAGCGGTTGTTCTCACAGATAAAGATGACGGGAAGCTTCCACAGCGCAGCGAGGTTCAACGACTCATGGAACGATCCGATATTGACCGCCGCCTCCCCGAAAAAGCAAAGGGTCACGCGCGGCTGCTTCAGATACTTCGCGGCAAAGGCCGTGCCCGCCGCCAGAGGAATCTGTCCTCCGACAATTCCATGGCCGCCCATGAAGCTGCGGCGCTTATCAAACAGGTGCATCGACCCGCCCTTGCCTTTGGAGACCCCGCTTTGCTTGCCGCAGAGTTCCGCCATGACTTCGCCAGGGTCCATGCCGCGAACCAAGGCGTGACCGTGTTCACGGTACGAGGTGAAAATGTAATCGTCGGGTTGCGTCGCCGAAAGGGCGCCTACGGCGACCGCTTCCTGCCCGATATAGAGGTGACAGAAACCGCCGATTTTCCCCAAGGTGTAGAGTTCCGCGGATTTTTCCTCGAAGCGGCGGACCAGGACCATCTGCTCAAGCATACTCTTCAGCAACGCGGGGTCCTCGGAACGCGCGCGCTCTTCCATCGTGCCCGCCGCTGATCGGCCCACGCCGCACAACAGCTCTGTAATATTGGCCGAATCCGTTGCGGTGTTGGTCGAATTCATCTCTACCCTCCTGAGTTTTTCCCTAAAGCCTCTCGCACACCAGACCCTTGCCTGCCGGGCACGAACGCGGCACGTAGAGCCGAGAGAGTGGTCCTGTCTCTTATCAATCTTAATCAGTTTTTCGAATTTGGGAAACCCCAAAGATGTGGCGTAGGGCTCCGACTGGCTTGTCGATGATAGTTGTAAAGAAACTGTAAAGATCGAATGATTGGTTCATCGGGCTTTGCGAACCGCTGCGTAGCCGGCCGATGGCGCGTGTGCAGGGCGGGTCCCCACGGGACTTATAAAATAAGTGGCAATCGGGTGTATGCTAGCCGCTGTTGGGAGGCCATAATAGATATCATAAAACGGGAGGTATTCACATGAGTATCAATCCGATGCTGGAGTTAGGCTGGATTAATTTAGACATCGATTATCAGTTGGTCGGCCAACTTGCGACAAAGGCGGTGGATTATAAGAAAGAGATTCAGAGCGAGGCCGACACTGAAGCCGTATTCGTTGAACCTATTCTTAGAGGTCTTGGTTGGGACACTCTGACAGTGAAGGAAGTAAGCAGGGAAAGCACGCGTAGGTACCCCTTGAGCGACCTCTGGCTGCTCGCCGAAAACGGGTCCAAGATCGTCGTGTTAATCGAAGTCAAGCCTATTACTTTCCGTAGCTTTCGTGACCGAGATCGTAGGCAACTTGACGTGAACGTGCGGAACCTGATTGAAACCGAAGAAGGAGAGCTTGAGAACGATGAGAAATTGTACCTCGATAACCGCGACGGCCGGGTTTTTCTGTACGGCATACTTACCAGCGGGGACAGATGGGAGGTCTATGACTATGGAATGCAAAAGGCCGACAAGCATGTGTATCCAGTTTCGCCCAACCTTCTCTATAAGCTTGATCTTACGACCGGCAAAGAGGGATTGAGGGGACTCTTTTCCATCATCGGAAAAGACGCCATCATCGCGAAAGTCAGGGAGACCCTCGGCTGAGATGCTCGTGCGGGGCTGGGTCACTTAACTCCCAGTACCTCGCGTCGGCCGGAGCGGGTTAAGAAGGTCTTGACGTTGCCTCCGGGGAAGAGCTTTTCTACCTCGCGGTTCGTGAGGGCGGGGTAGGGGAAAGGTTTTTGGGACTTATCGCTCGAGCCGAGGACGGTAAGGGTCTCAAACCACCAGCGGGTCTCAGCGCCGACGGTCAAGTTCGGTTCGCGAATTACTGAAAACAGAACGCCATTCGGCTGAAGGTATGAATGGAAGCGCTCAACCAGTTTGGGCAGGGCTTCCCGCGGGAGCGTGTCCAACAACCCCCAACAGCAGATCGCTGAAAGTGATTCGGGAGGAATCGCGGGTAGCTGCGCCAGGAAATCATCGATAAGGAAAACTGGCGTCTTACCTTGGTGTGACCAGAATGGCGAATTGGTTTGCAAGGAGGGAGTAATCAGATCCGCGAGATAGAGTTTGGCGCCTCGCAGCAGCAAAACGTCCAGCGTCGATTGACGGATCGGGCCGCACTCAAAAACGCGAGGATGGCGCACATTGGAGAGATATTGCCAGAGCCACTGGAGACCCTGGCTCGCGACTGGGGAGCCGGTCGCCGTTCTGCCTACTTCCTGGCTTTTGGTGAACGCCATGTCAGACTGCACGCTTCCGGCGGCGCTAAATAGTTGCGAGGTTCAAGCGACGAAGAGGAGCACCTGTTTTGTTTGCTGGCGCCCCTTCCAGCCCGGGCTGGCAGAGCCAGGTTAGGCGCTGGTCCTCAAGGCGTTCGCAGCCCCTTCATCGCGCGCCGCATCTCCGCGCGCGATATCGATGCTTCCCTTAAAGTAGGCGCCTTCTTCGATGGCCACACTGGCTGCGACGAGATCCCCCACGACGTGGCCCGTGCGCCGGATGTCAATCTTCTCGCGGGCGGAGAGGTTTCCGGTGACGGATCCCAGAATGACGACTTGCCGGGCACGGATATCCGCCTTGACGTGGCCTTCTGTCCCCACGGTCAAGCAATGGTCGTCGAGATGGATATTCCCTTCGAATTGCCCATCGATCAGCAAATCCTCTCCGGCGGAGAGTTGCCCTTGCACCACCACAGTACGTCCCAAAATGGTGTGCGCGTTCGCTGCCGCGGGATTGGAGGACTTCGATGTGTGTTCGCTCATAAAGGTTTTCACTTCCCGAGGCGCCGGCGGGGCCTCCACTGGAGGGATGCTCGGAGGTTCCGCCTCCGGCCGATTTTTCTTCTCCCACCACATAGCGGATTCAAGAGGTAGCTGCCGCCCAATGGGCTCTTCTCTGCTGCCAGCCACCCATACGATGGTTCAAATCTTACACTGGCTGCGTGCGGAGTTCAACGGCTCTGTAAAACAGTGCTAAGCGACGAGTGACAGGTGACAACCAAGAACCGAAATTCGAAAATCGAAACTAGAAACTCGGTAAACCATGGGAGTTTCGGATTTCGATTTTCGTCTTACGGCTGCTTGTCACTCGTCACTTGCCACTCGTCACTGCCTTACCGCACGTTTCCCTCTCCCTCCAGGCGGACGGTGACGATCTGAAACGGCTTGACGGAAATGCGAAAGCCGTGCGCGGAGGTTTCAAGGGCCGCTTTCTTCCTTTCCAGGGCATCGCTGCTCCAAGCTGACTTCACATCCACGCGGGGAGTTTGAACGTCCACCGTGTTCGCTTCTCCCCCGATTTCCAGAAAACGCAGAATCGTTCCATCGCCGTCCTCGGCCATTTTCCAGGTGACCAGCACCACGTTGGGTTGGTCCACCTGGACGAAGCTGCCTTGGGCTGCGTCCAAGGGCCGCGGGGTATCCAGGGCTTTGTCCTGCGAGGTAATCTGGTCCACCTCGGCGGGTGTCATCTCTTCCCACCCGAGTCGGCTGAGGCTGGCAGGTTGCAGGTGATTGCCACTGGTCAGCACGTAACGGAAGGTGAAATTGCCTCCTTGCCCTGCGGCATAGTTGGTGTCCCAGTAGTTGTTCATCACGTAGGAGAAAATCGTTCCCGGGCGCTCGCCGAATTGCTTCGGCCAGGCGCCGCGAAAGATGTCTCCGAGGCAGACCAGTGAAGCATCCACCGGCACCAGCGCCACGGACGCTCCGCCCTCCTCTGCTGCTACCCAGTGTTGCACCGAAAACCATTCCTTTCCCGCACCCGGCAGTTGGTCGCGGCTGGGATCGACGACCCCGTTTTGGATCTCATAGCGGAATTGCGGATGATCCATGGCGACGGGAAAGGCGAAGTAAACAGCTTCCTTCGTGTACGCCTTTGACTTATGCACGTGGTTGATGAACTCGATTTTCTTCTGGCCGTTGAACAGAATCACCTCGGTTTCGATCTTGGGAGTATTCACCCCCTGACTTTCCAAGTGTGCAACCGCGCCAAATGGCTGCCGAGTTAGGGAGACCAATCGCCCGCCGTTCGCGCCATGGATGGTGAGTCCGGGCTCGGGCGCGGCGGGACTGTATTGCACCGCCCGATTGGGAATGTGGTCCGCTCCGGTGACGTAGAGATACTGATTGAAGCGGTAGGGACTGGAAGCGTTGACCAGTTCCTTATTCAGTTCCTTATCGAACACGCTTTTCACCGCGCCGCTTGCGGCGTCCAGAACCACCCGGTAGTAGTCATTCTCTAAGGATCCCTCCGAGGACACCGGTGGAGTTGCGGGCGGCTGCTCGGCTGGTTTCATTGCATAGGCCTTGTAACCCACCGAGGGCACGTCCTGCGCCATGAAACGGACATGGTGATAGTCCGGCCCGGTGGAGAGAATCTCGTAGGGAACGTTTTGGTGGGATGTGAGGTCGACGAGCTCCAACCCCTTATCCAAGTCGACTTCAATCAAGCTGGAGCGCTGCCAACTCATCGGGTTGAAGACCAACAGCGTGTTTGGGGGATCGGAGATGGAATCCGCCAGGGCCGCCAGGCTGCGCCAGAGGAGATCGTCGACGCGCTTCTTGGCCTCGCTCGCGAAGCCTTCTTTGATGGCCAACTGCCCCACCGCCTCCTGGGACTGCGGATCGGAGACGCTGCGGTTATCTCCCCAAGTGTGCTCGTCATAAAGAACCATGGTATTCCAGAGCTGTTTGAACGCCTGGGCGTCAGGCCGCAGGCGGGGATTGACCAGACCACTCAGCGTGGAGAACTTTTCTGCCGCCAAGGCGCGCTGCTCGTTTGTGCGTTCGAGGGATGCCGAGCGGGCGGTGGAAGCAATGCCATCCTCCCAATAAGGGCCGCCATCGCCGCGCACTACCGGCAGCACGTCGCCAAATTGCGCGCCAATGTAACCGATCGCGTCGGCGAAGCCCGAGTATTTCAGGTGGGGGTACGCGTAAATCTTGTTCCACTCATCCACCAGAGTTGCTTGTTGCGGGAAGAGGTCCG